>JASLLE010000041.1 GCA_030747175.1 Dehalococcoidia bacterium
TTTCCGCCTGGTCCGCAAGCAGGTATCCGTTGGTCGTCAGAGCGATATCTTCGATACCGTCCAGCGCTACCAGACTCTCGATAAGTTGAGGGAGGTCAACCCGGAGTAGGGGTTCGCCGCCGGTAAGCCGTATCTTGCGAACTCCAAGACGTGTAAACAGCCGCGCGAAGCGGCCGATTTCTTCAAACGTCAGAATCTCGGGCTTCGGCAGGAACTCGTACCGCTCGCCGAAAATCTCGGAGGGCATGCAGTAAGGACAACGGAAATTGCACCTGTCGGTGACCGATATCCGCAGATCGCGCAGATGACGGCCGAAGACATCGGCCGGGCCGTCGGTTTTATCGAGAGTCATGAGGTTCAATTGTACGACGGGTGAAGTGGCTGTTCATCGCTGGACTTCCCATTTGCGCCCGGGTGCGGACCGGCTCAGGGCAGGGCCCTCAGATAATCGACCGCTTTCCTTGTGGCGATTCCCCGATGGCTAATGGCGTCCTTCTCGGACGCGGATAGCTCCGCCATCGTCCGTCGCTCGGCCGGCACCCAGAAGATCGGGTCATAGCCAAACCCACCACCACCGATCGGCTCATGTGCAATAGCGCCTTCACATGTTCCGTCAAAGAAGTGTGTCTGGCTCCCGGCCAGGCCGCCCAGGACGGCGATCACGGCACGGTATCGCGCTCGACGGCTCCATCCCGGAACGTGTGCCATCTCTTCCAACATGCGAACCCGGCCTTCTTCATCGGTCTGGCCGGGCCGGACATAGCGCGCTGAATGAACACCAGGGCGGCCGTTCAGTGCATCGACCTCGATTCCAGAATCATCGGCCAGCGTCAACTCTCCGGTTGCGGCGTGGTAACCCTCCGCCTTCAGCTGCGCGTTTGCGGCGAAGGTGTCGCCCGTTTCTTCGACCTCGATCCGGACGCCGAGATCGTCGAGGGTCAACACCCGAAACGGCAACCCGGCGAGCAACAGGCGAAACTCCCGTGCCTTGCCGGGATTGCGGGTCGCTATCACGAGGATGGGGTTGCATGTTGCTGCCATGGACAATCGCCGTTCTAACAGGAAATATGTTTCCGCGTCGAGCGAAAATTGAAACGCGGGCTTCGATAATAGTCCTGCGGTCAGCGACTTTTGGGAGTAGAAAACACCCATCTGTTGCGGCGTCAAAAATCACCTGCTATCCTTTCGCCGATTGTTCAAAAAAGCACGAACGGCAACCCGCTAGCTGCCAAACCTTTCCTTCCGGTTTCGTTCGTTGCTCTGACGAAGGACCCAATACTCCGCAATGAATTTGCGTCGTTTGCTGCCCCCCGCGCGTTCGCGCTCTCTGTTTCTGCTTCCGGTTGTTCCGGCCGTCCTGGCCGCGTGCAACAAAGGGGACGCCCAGTCCACGTTCGGGACCAGTGGCCCCGTCGCCGACACGCAGGCGAATCTCTTCATCTTCATCTTCTGGATCGCTGTAGCGGTCTTCGTGCTTGTCGAAGGCGCGCTGATCTACTCAATCATCAGGTTCCGCCGCCGGGGATCGGATGATTCCCTTCCGGACCAGACACACGGCAACAACAAGCTGGAGGTGATCTGGACCGCCATCCCGGTTCTCATTCTGATCGCCATCGCCATACCCACGGTGAAGATCATTTATGACCAGGATGGGCCGCCCCCAGACCAGGGTCCTGTTCTGGATATCAAGGTGCGAGCCCACCAGTGGTGGTGGGAGGTCGAGTATCCCGGTGAAGACGTTGTCACGGCGAACGAGATTCACATCCCGATCGGCCAGTGGGTCAACTTCACAATGCACTCGGATGACGTAATCCACAGTTTCTGGGTACCGAAGCTTGCCGGGAAAATGGACATAGTCCCGGGAGATGTCCGCCAACTGGCGATGAAGGCCGATGAAGGTGGAATGTTCTTTGGCCAGTGCGCCGAGTTCTGCGGAGAGGCTCACGCAAAAATGCGGTTCCGCGTCAAGGCGGAAGAACCTGAAGCGTTCCAGGACTGGCTGGATTCCATGCGAAGACCGCCGGCGGAGTTGGTCAGTGACGACGCAATCGCCGGCCAGAAGGTTTTCACGGATAACTGCGGCAGTTGTCATGCCACCAACACATGGCAAGCTCCTGGCGCACGTAATGAACGCACGAGGCTCGCCGGTCTGCGCTCTGCCTACCTGGATGACAGGAACAAGGCTGACGGGGACAGAACCAACCTCATCGCGGCCCCAAACCTGACTCATTTCGGAACCCGGGACACACTCGGGGCTGGCCTGATCTCCCTCACCCGGGACAATCTCGTGGAATGGATTGCCGATCCTGACGATATCAAAGAAGGCAACCGCATGAAGGAACTGGCCCGGCCGTACCGCGAAAACACGCTCACATCCGAGGATGTCCGGCAACTGGCCGCTTACCTGATGGAGTTGAAACCGGTCGCCGCCGACGCCGTTATGGAGCCCGACGATGGGACCGCAGGGGGCACGGCAGTCGAGCGCGGCGCTTCGACGTTTGACTCCAGTGGTTGTTCAGGATGTCATTCAACTGGATCAGACGACCGTTTGGGTCCCGGCCTTGCCGGTATTTCGGCACGGCAAAACGACGATTACATTCGTGAATCCATCATCAACCCCGGTGCATTCGTCGTTGAGGGCTTTTCGCCCGTAATGACCGAGACTTTCGGGGATACGCTTTCCTCTGACGAACTCAACGACCTTATCGCTTACCTGAAGACACTCTAGGAAAACGGTGGTGTGTCGGGAGAACGGTTGCCTGCTCGACGACAGGCTCACCCGAATCCCGAACACCGGAGGCCATAGTTGACCACGATCGCCTTTCCAACGTTGATCAGTCGCCCGACCAGCTACACAGGGTTGTGGAGCTGGATCGGCACGGTCGACCACAAGCGCATCGGCACGCTGTACGGAGTCACCGCATTCCTGTACTTCCTGGTTGGCGGTATCGAGGCGCTGATTATCCGGGGGCAGCTTGCCCAGGCCGAAAGCGACCTTGTCTCGCCGGAGATCTTCAACCAGCTCTTCACGATGCATGGCACGACGATGGTGTTCCTGGTCGTGATGCCCATGTCTGCGGCCTTCTTCAACTGGATGGTTCCGTTGATGATCGGAGCGCGTGACGTCGCTTTCCCCAGGCTCAACGCTTTCAGCTACTGGACATTCCTGTTCGGGTCCATCTTCTTGAACCTGAGCTTCTTCCTCGGTGGCGCGCCCGACGCCGGCTGGTTTGGCTATGCCAACCTCACGGGAATCACATACAGCCCGGGCGATGGGGTGACATTCTGGGCGCTCGGTCTGACCATCCTGGGTGTTGCATCTCTGGCCGCTTCCTTCAACTTTGTGGTCACCATCCTGAACATGCGTGCGCCGGGCATGAGCCTGATGAAGATGCCGGTGTTCGTCTGGATGGCGCTGGTAACGAGCGTGTTGATGGCGCTCGCTATGCCGATCATCGCCGTCGCCCTGATCCAGTTGACGCTTGACCGGGTGTGGGACACGAACTTCTTTAATCCCGCAGCCGGCGGCGACCCGGTGCTCTGGCAGCACCTGTTCTGGCTCTTCGGCCACCCCGAGGTTTACATCCTGATCCTGCCGGCCATGGGCATCATTTCCGAGGTCTTGCCGGTGTTCTCGCGCAAACCTCTCTTCGGCTATCCGGCGGTCGTCTTTGCCGGGGCCGTGATCGGGTTCATGGGGTGGTTCGTGTGGAGCCACCACATGTTCACCGTGGGTCTCGGCCCCGCCGCCAACTCCGCTTTTGCCATCTCGACGATGCTGATCGCGGTGCCGACCGGGGTGAAGATCTTCAACTGGATCGCCACGACCTGGGGTGGAAGGTTACAGCTCAACTCCGCGATGCTGTTCTCTCTCGGTTTCATCGCCATGTTCATCGTCGGCGGCCTCAGTGGCGTATCCCACGCTTCGCCGCCCACCGACGCGCAGCAACAGGACACCTACTACATCGTCGCCCACTTCCACTACGTGCTGTTCGGTGGAGCGATCCTCGGGCTGTTCGCCGGCGGCTTCTACTGGTGGCCCAAGATGACGGGCAAGAGACTCGGCGAGAAACTGGGCAAATGGCAGTTCTGGCTGATGCTCGTCGGGTTCAACCTGACGTTCGGCCCGATGCACTGGCTTGGCATGAACGGCATGCCGCGCCGGATCGCTACTTACGCCGATGGCCTCGGGTGGGAGATGAGCAACGCCATCTCATCCGCGGGGGCGTTGCTACTCGCCCTCAGTGTGCTGCTGTTCATCATCAACTTTATTCGGACGACCTCAAGCAGGCAGGAACCCGAGGATGACCCGTGGGACGCCCGTACCCTCGAGTGGTCCATTCCGTCCCCGCCACCGGCCTACAACTTCGCCCGTATCCCTCAAGTGAAATCGCTGGACGATTTCTGGTACACCAAGCACCCGGAACTACTCCACGATGAGCGAGGAGAAGAGGCCGCAGCCAGCGCGCCGGCAGAGGAGGACACTCACGGCGGGGGAAGCATCCACCTGCCGGGCATGTCCTACTACCCCTTCATCGTATCGATCGGGGTGGTGATCGGCGTGGCCGGATTCATGGATGTTCTGGTTGAGCTCCCCGGAACGAATATTCAATTCCCATGGCTCAGCGCCGTGGGAATCGTGATCGGCATGTTTGGCCTGATCGGCTGGACGTTTGAGCCGGTATCTGAAGAAGGCGGGCACTAAAACCCCCTGTTACCCGGGTAATCGGGCGACCATCGAACGCACGCAAGGATTAAGGGACGCGAAATTGGCGCAGGCCACCCTACAAGGACAAGAACAGCACGGAAACGTAGCTGACACGAACACCGGCATCAGCAACCGCAAGATGCTCATGTGGGTGTTCCTGGCGTCCGACTGCCTTTTCTTCGGATCATTCATCGCCACGTACCTGGTGTACAGAAACGAAAGCCTTGTCGGGCCTTACCCGAACGAGATCCTGGACATTCCCGTCACTTCGATCAGCACGTTCGTTTTGTTGATGAGCAGCCTGGCGATGGTGCTCGCCCTCAATTACGCACAGAAAGACAGGGCCGGCCTGGCCCGGTTCTGGATCCTCGCCGTCGCGGCGCTCGGCCTGGTATTCCTGGGCTTCCAGGTTGTTGAGTTCACTACCTTCGTGGACGAAGGCCTGACGATCCATCAGAACCTTTTCGGGACCACGTTCTTCATCCTTACCGGGTTCCACGGTTTGCACGTCTTCGTCGGCGTCCTGTGGCTTCTTGGCATGGCCTTCGCCCACTTCAAGGGAGCGCTGACCAGCCGTTCCGCGGAAGACCTCGAGATGGCGGGCCTTTACTGGCACTTCGTTGACATCGTATGGATCGTTATCTTCACGGTTATTTACCTGATCGGCTTCAGCGACGGTGAAGGAATAGAAACCATCGAACACGCCGCGACGATAATCGGGGGTTAGCGGACACAGTTATGGCAAACCCGATCTCAAGAACCTGGCGCAAGCTGTTCTATCACGACAGTGGCGGCTACTTCTTACTGCCCGAAGTGGACTCGGCCCAGCCAGAGCCCATGAACGAGGGGCCGTTCGGCGATGCCGGGCCCCAGGTCGTGGGCTGGTTCAACCGTTGGACATACGGCGACCGTGTGGCGACGCCTCTCTTCTACACGGCAATCGGCGTATTGCTGGCGATCTTGACCGTGCTCGAAGTGTGGTTCTTCACGCTCGACGATGGATTCGGGGCCTTCTTCGTGCCGATGATGTTGCTGCTGGCGCTTGCCAAGTTCGTCATCGTCGTGGCGTTCTTTATGCACCTCAGGTTCGATAAGAATCTACTCACGCTGATATTTGCGTCCGGGTTCGTGATCTCCATCGCCGTGTTCATGATTGTGCTTTCGGTCCAGGACAAGGTGAACCCGGCTCCACTGGTCGCCCCGTAACGGTACGTTTCGACCGGGAATTTCGCGCACGGCCGTTCAAGGCTACGATTGACCGGCTGATCCGGTCATCGCTGCCGGTCTTCACCTGAAGACCCGTTGCACAGTGCCGGCCCTGGAGTTTTCTGTCTGTGCCCCTAATGCACATCAGCGGCGTGAGCCGTGAACCGCTCGATTCGTTTTCCGGTTTCTGGAGCGAGTGGGCGCTGGCGTCCCCGGTGACCGTAGTTCTCATGTTTCTGCTCGGGAGTTACCTGTTCGGTCTGTACAGGCTGAACTCACGCGCAGGGGCGAGCGACGCCGCTCCCGTGTCGGGCGGACGAATCGTCCTGACCCTGCTCGGGTTTGCCGCGCTCACGTTCTCGCTTGTTGGCCCCGCAGACGCGCTGGCGGAAGACCAGTTTTTCCTCCACATGATTCAACACCTGTTGCTGACCCTTGTCGCCGCTCCCTTGATGCTGGCGGCGAGCCCGATAGCGGCCTACTTATGGTCGCTACCGGCAGACCTGCGGTACACCGTTGCCGGATCACTCGCACGGCGCGGCAGAACCGGCCGGATCATGCGAAAACTGACCTTTCCCCGGGCGGCGATCACCGTGTACATCCTCACCATGTACGTGTGGCACCTGCCCGCTATGTACGAGGCGGCGATACACAACGAATCGTTGCATTACCTGGAGCACTTGATGTTCTTCGGCGCGGCCGTGCTCTTCTGGTGGCCGATCGCCGGTCCTGCGCCGGTGCGATCACAACTGTCTTACCCACAACGTCTTCTTTACCTGATGCTGGCCCTCACGCCGAGCGCAGCTCTCGGCGCGGGGCTAACGCTCGTCGGTACGACTCTCTATCCGCATTACGAAGCCACACCGATGCACTGGGGCGTGGGGGCGAAGGAAGATCAGAGCATCGGCGGATTGATCATGTGGGTCCCGGGCAATTTCATCCTCGTGGGCGCGGCGACGGTGCTGTTTTTCAAGTGGTACGAGTCGGAATCCAGCGGCTCGCGTTTCAAACGCCGGGTTAAGGCCGGGCCGTAACGGTTACGCTTTTCTCGCTGCCCCGCACGGGAGGTCTGGTAGACTCAAGGCTCCGTCCTCATCGCGCCGCGAACATCTCCCTCCGGGTATGAGAACGTGGCCCCTTTTCGAACCAGGAAGGCCGACGCATGGCGAAATCACGCGATAAATCCAAACGAGAATCAAAGAAGAAGAAATCTGGCGGCCGCAAACAATCAGTGTCCCTGAGTTCGGCGCCGGTGCCACCGCCAGAGCCAGCCCGGGTGGAACGACGCCGACGCCAGGACGACGAAGACGACGAGTAAACGCTAGTAAACGCTTCGCCGGGCTATGTACGCCCGACAACGGGGGAGATGCCGGAATCAGATGCGGCGCCGATGTTCTCGGCGCGAGTTGTGGGCTCGGTCCAGGGCGTCGGTTTCCGAGCCTGGACGCAGCATAAGGCGTTGCTACTCGGCCTGACCGGTTACGTCCACAACCTGGCCGATGGGTCTGTCGAAGTCATCGCTTCAGGAGACCGCTCAGCGCTCGACGAGATGCTCATATTGCTCGATACCGGGCCGCCCGCCGGAACCGTCACATCGGTGTATGTCGAGTGGCTGGACGAGAGTGATCCATCTCCCGGAGTTGCGCCGGGCGCGCCGGTGTTTCGGATCAGGTATTAACGTTTACCGGGACTATCTCTTCTTAACGGGAACCGGCCCTATGTTGTACGAGTTTTCGTTCTCAACCAGTTTGATCAACAGCTCGTCGGACAGGTCTTTCATGTAAAGGACACTGGACCATGCCGTTCCCAGGCCGTCCCGGATCTCTTCGGCGGTCATCGGCTTGTTGCCGTTGGCGAGCAGCAACCGGAACACGGCCTCGGTCAGAGGGGTTCCCGGAAGCAGGTAATCGGGTTTCGCCGAGCAGCACGAGGCGATCTCCTTCATGTGCTCTTTCGGGTCCCCGATTACGACTTCCATCTCGTCCAGCACCTGCTGACACTGCCAGCAACGCCGGTTCCGCACGGTGAATGCGAACGACTTCCCGGACGCGTCAAACGCTTTGACGTCGACGGCGTAACGGTGGATCACGGCCTCTACCGTCTGTTCATCGCTCAAATTGTTGCTCCCCGGGTAAATATCCCGTTCTATAGCCGTTCGCAGATAACTGCCGCGAACCGCCTCACGCCGATCTTCAGACTAGAACACGTCTTCAGGCCAGTCCAGCATCTGGACGGTGGCCGTTTCGCCTGCGTTGAGTCGTGCCCGGTCGTCCGGACAGATCGCAAGCCCGTTCGCCCGGGCCATCGATGTCAGAACGCCGGAACTCTGGTTCCCCGTCGTCCTGGCCCGGTATTCACCGTTCTCACGGTACACAACAACACGTGCATACACCCGGCGTCCATCGAAGTTGGTTACGGGATCATCGAGAATTGCCTGGACCGTGGGCCGCGGCGCCATGTCCTTGCCCATCATTTTCCTCATAGCGGGCCGAGCAAACTGCTCAAATGCGACGAGGGCGCTTACCGGGTTGCCGGGCAGCCCCAGATGCGGCACGCGACGTCCGTCGGGGGCGTCCAGTGCGCCAAAGGCCAGCGGTTTGGCCGGACGCATGCGCACGGACCAGAGGGCGATCTCTCCACGGCGTGCCAGGACATCTTTGACAAAGTCATAATCGCCCTTGGAGACGCCGGCGGTGGTGATGACCATATCGGCATCCAACGCCTGCGCCAGCGCCTCTTCCACGGAGCGTTCCGTGTCCCGGGCCACGCCGATTACGCGGGGAATGCCGCCAAACGCCTTGACCGACGCGGCGACGGAATAGTTGTTTGAGTTGTATATCTTGCCGGGCTGGTTCGCCTCTCCCGGTTCGAGGAGTTCATCCCCCGTGGCCAGCACGGCGACGACGGGTCGCCGGATGACGGGAACGGTTTCCATGCCGAGCGAAGCGATCACTCCGAGCTCTGGGGCACGTAAAACGACGCCCGCCTCCAGGACCGTGTCGCCTGCCCGGATATCTTCTCCGGCGGGCCTGATGTTTTCCCCGGTCTCTGCTGCGAGGCGCACCCTGACCGATTCCATCAAACCGCCGGAGTTTCGCCTGTCGACTTCGTCCGTGTCCTCAAATGCGACCACGGTGTCCGCGCCCTCCGGCACGGGAGCGCCGGTCATGATCCGCAAAGCCGTCCCGGGCTCCACGGACTGTTCGGAGACAGTGCCCGCCGGTATGTGGCCGATCACACGGAGTTCCACCGGGGATTCACCGTCCGCGCCGGTGAGATCAGCGGCGCGAAGGGCGTAACCGTCCATGGCGGAGTTGTCGAGGGGTGGAATGTTGATCGGGGCGGCCAGGGGTTTCGCCAGCACCTGCCCGAGCGCATCCAGCAATGGAACGGCAACGGAGGGGAGCGGGGCAAAGAAGGTCAGGATCCGCTCAAGCGCCTCCTCTACGTCCAGCATCTCGGCGTCGTAGTGGTGGCGATGAGGTCGATCGTGCGCGTCTGTTTGTTGCATATGAATTACAGCGTCGTGTGCGGTCAGAAAATGGGACCCGGCATCCGGCCCAGTTTACCGGCGTCCGGGCGTCCCGGGGTTTTGCAATGAAGCCTACCGTGCCCTCAACTCAGCCCCGAAGTTATGTTCGAGCGCCCTGAGTATCGAGTTCTCGGCTTTGATTAGTTCGTCCGCGGTCAGGGTGCGGTCAGCGGCCTGGTACACCACGCGCACGGCTAGCGACTTTTTGCCGGCCGGGATGGCGTCGCCCTGGTAAACATCGAAAACCGTGGCGCTGACAACGAGCCGGTTGCGCTCGGCAAGCGCCAGCACATCCGCCGCCGGGACACCCTCATCGATCATAAGCGCCAGGTCGCGGGCGGAGTCCGGGAACCGGCCAAACGGCCTGTAGTCCTGCTGGCCAAGCGTCTGCAACTCCGGGAGCCTGGATATGGCCTCGACATCCAGTTCAAACATCGCCACGGGCGCCGTCTCGATGTCGAAGGCCGAAAGGACATCCGAGGTGACTTCGCCGATCACGCCGATCTCGGCGCGTCCGGCGGACGGAATCACGACCCGGGCGCAACGGCCGGGCTCGAACGTAGTTTCATTCGCGGGCACGAATCCGGCGGTCACGCCGAATTCGGCCAGGAGTGACTCTACGATCCCTTTCGCGTCGTAAAAATCGGATGATTCCGGCTCCCCGGACATCCACGCAATTTCAGATCTTGGACCGGCCACTACTCCGACGAACTTTTCTGGCTCGTGCGGGAGACCCACTCCCTCCCCACCGTCCAGATAAACCCGGCCGGACTCGAACATCCTGAGCGGCCCCCGCCAGGTGCGGGCGTTGCGGGCGAGTACGGCGAGGATGCTGTGACGCAGGGTGGTCCGCAGCGTGGCATGCTCCGCCGAGAGGGGGTGTAAAACCCGCAACGGTTCGAGACCATGTTCGGGCGGGCGAGCGCGCTTCTCTGCTTCCGGAGTGGTGAGCGAGTACGAGATCGTCTCCTGCATGCCGAAGCCGGACAGAATGTCTTTGATCCGTTCTCGAAGATCACGCCCGGGACTCGGTTCCCATTCAGGGACGCTTCCCGTAATCCCCGTCGTCGGGATCATCTCGTACCCGATAACCCGGGCGAGTTCCTCGATCAGGTCCTCGGGGATGGCGATGTCGGGCCGCCAGTACGGCGGTGTGACGGTATAAGCGCCGTCCCTGGAGACGACTTCCATGCCGAGGCTCTCCAACGTGGTCATCACGACCCCCGGCTCGTAGCTGACGCCGAGCAGGCACTCGATAGCGTCGGCCGGCAGAACGACGGGCTGTATCGCGCCATCCCTGCCGGGCCACTCGTCGATCATGCCGGAAGCTACGGTCCCGCCCGCAAGCTCCAGGATCATTTTCGTCGCCCGGCGCACGCCGTATTCGGCAAGCTCAGGCCGGAGTCCTTTTTCGAACCGGAGCGTCGCCTCGGTTCGGATATCGAATCCGTTCGCAGTTCGGCGGTTGTTGGAGCCGTCAAAGTTGGCGGCCTCAAGCAGAACGGATTTCGTGCCGTCCGTGATACCGGATTCGGTACCGCCGATGACTCCACCGAGGCCTATGGGCCGTCCGGCGTCGGCGATCATCAGGTTGTCGGGAGTCAGCTCACGCGTCTCGCCGTCCAGGGTGAGCAGTGTCTCGCCCGGGAGCGCTCGCCGCACAACGACGCGGCCTTCGCTGAGTTCATCGAAATCGAACGAGTGGAGCGGCTGGCCCATCTCAAACATCACGTAGTTGGTCACATCGACCACGTTGTTGATCGGACGCTCGCCGATCGCCCTCAGGCGGTCCGCCAGCCAGTCCGGTGAAGGGCCGATTTTGACGCCCTGGATCAGCGTCGCCGTATATCGGCGGCACAGGTCGGGGTCCTCGATCTCGACCTTCGCCAGCGATGAGATGTCGGGGCCGTCTTCCGGGTAGTCGATCGGAGGGGGAGTCGCCGTCTCTCCGGTCAACGCGGCCACTTCACGTGCGACGCCCATGACGGCGAGGCAGTCTGGACGGTTTGGGGTGAGATCAAGGTCGAGGACCGTCTCACCGAGGTATTCATTCAGCGATGTCCCGATCGGCGCGTCCTCCGGCAGCACAAGAATGCCCTCGTGCTCGTCACTCATCCCGAGTTCCCGCTCTGAACAGACCATGCCGTTGGACGTGACACCCCTGATCTTGGAGCGGCGGAGTTTCCGCTCTTCGCCGGTGTACGCGTCGGTGAGGACCGTGCCGATGGGGGCAAAAGCGATCTTTTGACCCGCGGCGACGTTGGGCGCGCCACACACGACCTCCAACATTTCATCGCCGGTCATCACCTGGACGAGGCGCAACCGGTCGGCGTTCGGATGCGGACTGACCTCTTTCGCAAGCCCGACGACCACGCCCTCGTACGATCCGGTCGTATCGATCGAATCGACCTCGGTACCAGCCATAGTCAGGCGGTGCGCGAGATCATCGAGCGGCACCGTGATCGGCACGTACTCTTCAAGCCAGGAAATTGGAACTTTCATCGGTACTCGCTGTGCAGATAGTAATGGCGGCGGGTGCAGGTACTGCATCCGCCGCCTGATTTCGGGGGTTAGAACTGGCTCAGGAAGCGCATGTCGTTGGTGTAGAAGTGGCGAATATCGTCGATGCCGTGTTTGAGCATCGCCACCCGCTCCACGCCCATGCCGGCCGCGAAGCCGGTGTAGCGCTCCGGGTCGTAACCGGAGTATCGAAGCACTCGCGGGTGGACCATTCCCGCGCCCAGTATCTCCAGCCAACCGCTTCCACGACAGATACGGCAGGCGGGGTCGCCGTCACAGTTGAAGCAATCGATCGCCAGATCGACTCCGGGTTCCACGAAGGGGAAGAAGTCGCACCGGAATCGGACCTTGCGCTCGGGCCCGAACACACGTCTGGCAAACTCGTACAACGTGCCTTTGAGATCAGCAAACGTGATGTTCTCGTCGACAGCCATCACCTCTACCTGGTTGAAGTGCCAGTCGTGGCTGGCGTCCGTCGCCTCGTAGCGATAGCAACGCCCCGGCACGACCACGCGGATCGGCGGCTCATGGGTTTCCATGATTCGGGCCTGCATCGGAGAGGTGTGCGTTCGCAGCAGGATACTGCGGTCGCCTTCTTCATCGACCCGATCGAGCCAGAAGGTGTCGAACATCTCCCGGGCCGGGTGGTCCGACGGGATGTTCATGGCATCGAAGTTGTATCTCTCCAGTTCGACTTCCGGTCCCTCAAAGGTCTGGAAGCCCATGGCGGCGAAAGCATCCGTGATCTCGCGTATGGTCTGCGTGATCGGGTGGAGCCGTCCTTTCGCTGGCGTTCGGCCAGGCAGTGACACGTCGATGGCTCCGACCGGACCCGTGGTGGCGCTGATCTCGGCTTCACGCTGATCGAACGCCGCCTCTAGCTCGTTCTTGAGGCGGTTGGCGCCCTGCCCGAACCCAGCTCGTTGTTCCGGCGGGAGCGACCCGACGCTCCTGAGAAGGAGCGTGACCTCACCGCTGCGGCCGATGTACCGGTTGCGCCACTCCTGTAGCCCGTCTGCCGTCTCAGCGGCGGACAGCGCGGCCAGCGCGGCCAGCGCGCCGTCACGAACCGCGGCGATGCGGTCGTCGGGCGACGGCTCGGCGCCGTCGCCAGTCGTTGAATTCACTGAATCAGCCAATGTGATCGAGTCTCCAGAACGGTTCAGGGAGTCTGTGCTTTTTCCCGTGACTTATTCCGGGAGCCGCCACGGCGACGAGTAATTATGCAACGCGACAGCCGGTTTGCGTTCGATAACCCCGCGGGATCAGGAGTCGTCGCCGACTGTATCCTCGCCCGGGTCGATTGCGCCGGACTGGAACATAAGCTCCGACAGGCGGGTAGAGGTGGATAATTCACGAACCCCGTATCTGTCGGCGAGCCCGTCTATCTCGGCCTCGATGTCGTCCAGGGAGCCTCTGTTAAACGAGGACGCCAGGTCCGCCGCTGCTCTGGCAAATGATTCGCGGATTTGCTCGGCGCCGTCGGCCTGCTGTATCGATGCGTATAGACGGTGGTTCTGGGTCAACAGGCGGCCCGCCACGTTGCCCATCGCCAGGTAGGGAGGCGTGCCGAACTGGCGTAGCTCTTCGAGGGATTCGTCTCCCCGGAGTGAGCGCGTGACTGCGTCTCCGAACGCCAGCAACGCAAAATGGGTCATGGTCTGGGCGATGAGCATGTAACGGTCATGCCTATCCGCCGTCACCTGCATTGTGTTGGCGCCAAGACCCGCCAAACCCTCGCCAAGCCATCCGAGTAGATCGCCATCATCGCTCTCCGTGGGGACGAGCACGACCGTGCGTCCCGCGAGCGAATCTCCCGTGATGCCGAACAGCGGGTGCGTGCCGACGACGGACACGCCATCACCGGCCTTCTCCAGCATCTCTTTTAGCGGAGCGCCTTTGACGGACGCCATATCGATCAGCCATGCCCCTGGCGTCACACGGCCGCTCAGTCCATCCATGACCGCGCCGATAGCGGACAGCGGAACGGCGAGCGCCACGAGATCCATCTGATCGAGTTGTGGCGGAACCGTGGGGACGTCACATGCGGTACGAACCGGTTCCCAGTCAACCAGCGATAAGCCGGATGGGCCGGCCGTACCGGCGCGTACGTAATCGATCCCTGCCGCTGCATCGGAAAGGACTTTTCGAGCGTCGTCCGTAAGGGGCTCCACATCACACAGAGTGATGCTGGTTACGTCATCCAACTCCGCGAACCAGTGGCGGGCGGCCCACAACCCCATGCCACCGGCGGCGCCGATCATTAATACATGCTTGTCCGGTTTGCTTGGTTGTGGCACAGGAAGGGGCGGAATGGCGATAGGCGAGCTTGGCGGGTGACGGGGTTTCAGCCTATGGCGTCGGAGGGCGGCGTGCAATGCACGCCGCCCTGGTGGCTATCACCTGTGGATCGCCCGGTTACTGCGCCGTGAACGAAGTTTCAAGCTCCCCGTTCACGAATACATCCCACTCCGACCCGATCTCAAAATCGGAACCGAGATTGATGTTCTCCTCGTAGATTCGGTACATCTCGTCGCAGGCCATCCCCAGGGGCGAAACCACGTTCGTGACTTCAACTTTGACTACGTTTATCCCGTCCGCGCCCGTGGTCAAAACCGCTTCGCTCCCGTAAGGCTCGATGCAACTGTTCTCAAGGCCGGCCATTATTTGAAGCATGTGCTGGACCGGGAATGACTCGAGAAATGCGATTTCGACCGACTCGATAGGCGCCCGCTGCGTCGGTATCGGGAAGGGTACCGGCTCATCTCCCGGTGACTTCGTCGGTTCCAGCGATGGTTTCGCCGCATCTATCGGCGATCCGGCAAAGCTCTCCCCGGCCACACCCAGGAGCGCCGACAGCACCGTGGCGTCTTCACCGATGTACAGGGCGATCACGTTATCGATCAGGAAGAAGTGCGGAGGGCCAATCCAGCGCACCGACACCGTGGACCCGTCTGGCAGTTTCAGAGCCCCGCCGTCCGATGACACGCCGGACGCCATACCCACGGGCAGGGCGGCCGTCTTGAACTCGTGTACCTGGATATCAGCGTCGCCCAGTTTGATAATCCCGGCTTCTACGCCCAGTACGCCGCTTACGATTTCTCCCGTGGCGTGAGGCGTGACACCCTGTCGTGTTAGCGCCAGCATCAGAGCGTCGTACCCGGAAAGACTGACCTTCTCGTCCTGGACTCCGTTGGTCGTGAACTCGATCACGACATCGTTGACCACCAGCGTGTAGATCACGCCCGGGCGGAACTCTTCGCCAACATTTCTCGATCCGATGAGAACGGACTCTTCGTAAACCCTGAGATCATCGGTGCAGGCGATGCCGTCCAGAGCCGGGACGGAGTTAGATACGGTCAGGCCAAAGATGTTTCCGGCGTTGTGGCTAACGACGCCACCGGGCTCCTGGCAGCCGTTCGAAAGCCTCGCCACGATCTCCACCGTTATCTGGACCGGGTCGCTCTCCATAATCACCAGATCGACCGACTCGATGGGAGCGTCCACCAGTTTTCTTATCGTGACTGAGGGGTCAGCAACATCGCTATCCGACCGTGCGTCCAGTGGCTGACCAAGGATCGAACTGAGTAGATCGATCGTCTCGGCGTCGTCACCGGTATACATCAGGATCAAGTTTCCGGAGCCGAAAAACACCACCCGGTCGAAAACGCCAAGGGATAGCTCTCCGATAACCCCTGCCTTTAGATCGATCGTGGCCTGTGCCGCGAGCCGTGTCGCGACATCTTCAAACTCGAACACGATCGCCGGAACCTGGGAATCCTGGTTGCCGCCGACCACGATGGAGCGGCCGTCGACGGCGAAGTAGGTCGGAGGGAACACCATGTCGGATGCCGCCGATTCGACGCCCCTTGATTCCAGTGCGTCGACCAGGTCCAGGTAACTCACCACGCCGACAGGTTCCCCGACGACGATACCCGCAGGCGCCGAGCCATCAGGTTCCGGGATTCCGATCGAGCCCATCGGTTCAGATGCGCCGGGGGTTGTGTCCAGCGAATCGTCCGATGCGGCCGGTCCCGAGTTCGGGTCGCTGCCACAGGCGACTGCCAGCACCGCTATAGCGGAGGCCAGGGTCGCTGCCACGAGCGATTTTCGTTTCATCCAATCCATGAGATTCCTTACGACCGTCTGATCGTGGTTGGGCGCCACCGATATATCGATGGCCCCGGTCTATTTCCTTGAAAATCTATTGCGCCGTGAACTGGGTCCACTGCCTGCCGTTAATCACCACTTCGTACGTCTCACCAGAAACGAATTCGGTCCCGAGTGCGATGTTGGACTGGTGGATGCCGTACACCTGGGTCGCCATCACGTCCCGCTGGACGTGGTTCGTGATGCTGACGGCGACGATGTTGCCGTCGCGCTTCACGGCGTAATCGCCGAAGGTCGTCGCCCCGTTCGAGAGCCCGGAGACCACCCACAGCATGTACTGGGGCGGGAAGGACTCGGCGACCGAGATCCCGGCGGACTCGATGGGCGCTTCCACGACCTTGATATTGGCGGGGAGCTCGTTATCGGTTGGTTCGATCGGTTCGATGGTTGTGCCTGTCGAGCCTGATGACGAACTCGTCCCGACACTGGGGTCGCAATCATCGGTAGCGATAGCAATCAACTCGGGAAGCGCATCGGCCGTGGAGGTGGTCGCCTGTTCAGGATTCGGCAAGATCGACGGGGGCGCAGAAACCGGATCGGGAGCTTCCATCGGCTCGACGATCATCTCGGGAACGTCCGCAAGGCCCGGAACCGGCATGCCGATCGAGATGCCGTCTTCCACGTTGATCTGTACAGACGGCACCGCATCTTCAGGGGCGAGCGCATCGCGTGATATGGAGACGCTGCTGTCCGGGAGGTCATGAACCTCCACACCCATCGCCGGGTCTACCGAGACGGGTTCGCCCTCGACATAGAGCGTCGATGGGTAACTCCGACCCGCTTCACACTCAAATCGGGCGTCCAGGGGCAGGCCCGGCGCTATCGCCACGCCTTGTGCGCCACCTTCCACCGCGCCGGAGATCGCCGCATCAGTACTTGACGAAGCATCACCCGCCGCCGGTTGCGTGCCACCAATTGATCCGACGCCGTCAATCGCGCCGATGGCGAATCCGCTGTCGTTCTGGCCCACGGCCGCTGGCGCTGGCGGCGGGTTCTCGGGCAAAGGGTCATCACCGGGCGCTGCCGATCCACACGCCACAACCGTCAATGCCATCGCGCCGACGCCCAGGGTGACTAGCATTTTCCGGTGCCCCGTGAACCGGGCCATCTGGCTGATCTGGAACTTCATGGTTATTTCTCCGTCATCCACCCGGCCGGGTTCGCCGTGCCGGGACGTTTCGCGTTGGGTGATCGCTAGTAATGACGACGGCAAGTCCAGAATTGTTCCCGGTCTATTCATCTTCGGGCGTATCAAACCCGGAGGGGTCTGTCCGAACCCGAAGGAGCCAGAGGAAAATCAACGCCCGCGAAAGACCGGTCGCACTGGCTGAAGCGATTAATTGCCGGTCGGTTATCGGGTCCGGGGGCTTTTAGCCACCGGAGCGCGGGCCGCGAAAGCCCGGTCTTCCGAGTCCATAAAGGCGGTTCAGGTCCATGTAACGACGGGGTTCCAGCGAGCGGCCGTCGAACGCCCGGTGATCCGGTCCGTACCGGTGCGCGCGGAAGATCGAGGTCGACGGATCGCCTCGCAACGTTTCCACGATTGGATTCACCCACTCCCAGACGATCTCGCGCTCCTTCGTAGTCTCAAACAGCCGACCCGGAGCCCCTTCGCACACGAGCGTGTTCCCGTTCGGAAGCCGCTGTGCTCCTGAGATGTGGGCGCTGAGGAACTGGATGTCGGGAGAGGCGAGGTACTCCCAGACGACCTCGTCCGTTTTGGGATTGACCTCGATAACCCGCGAGCGCGGCATGCCAATCCTGTGCATCCCGTTATCGAATATCTGGACGTTGCCGTTCTCCAGCCACGTGGCGTTGTGCTGGTGGAAGGTTTCCGGCTGCCCGTAAGACCATGTGAGCTCGCCGGACGAACGGTTGATGATGCCGACGCGGCTGTTGGTCCGGCACGAGAACAGCACGTCACCATCGGCGTTTACATCAAGCGAGTTGACGTGAGTCCACTCTTTGCGCTCCTCGAGCGGGCAGATGGGGTCGCGTCGCGGGTCGTGCAATTCCCACAGCTTCGCTCGCCACACCTCTTTGCCAGATGGATCAATTTCGTAAATTTCATCCCCCGCCATCGGGGGCCGAACTCGAGTGCGCGCGCGCTGTCCCCCCCTCACCTGCCGCTCAAGCTCCTCGGGAAGGTCTACCCACTCCACGAGCAGAGTGTTTCCGTTGGGCAGACGGACGAAATCGTGGTGCTGTGTCTCGTTCTGGTGCTCCCATACCGTCTCGCCATCCCAATCGATCTCGCGCAACACCGTCGCGTTGCCGCCGAATCCCCGTACACGTTCCTTTAGCTCCGTCGGCAGAGCTGCATCGGGATCGCGCGGGCCTGACGAAACGAACTTCGTTTCCGTCCCCAGGACCAGCAGGTTGCCGTTATCCAGTAACACGGCGTTGAACGGACGGAGATCAGGAGTGTGCCATCGATGAACGATGCGGCCACCCATGTCCAGAACAAAGGTTGAATTTCCTCCGAGAGGGGAAAAAACGGTGTAGCCCTTGAACGAGCGTTGAGGATGGTGATGCGTGAGTCCGGTTGGCCTGTACGCCGAGTAGCCCATCTGATCCCTCCCCGAATCGTGTGAATTGCGTCGGAATCAGGATGGTACAGGAATCGCTCCCGGAAACGCCCGAATCGACGGGACGCCGAAGTTCCCCCGCTGATCCCCGGAGGATCACGCGAAACACATTGGTACGAACTCACCAATACGTGCCACAGCGCGGTCGCTGGAGTAGTATCCAACCGCGATTCGACCTGTATTCCTTCACGTACATGCCCGGCGTGATACCGGGCGGAGAAAGCAATGGCAACGATCTCGCTCGACCTGGAGTCGCCCGCCGACCTGGCTCTCCTCAACAACGCGGAGTGGCGTTACGGACCCGGATGGGAACCCGGACAGCCGAACGAAGGTCTGGTCTCACAGGCCCTGGAATCTTCAGCCCGGCTGCGTGATTACGACGATTCCGGGTGGGAGGCTCTCACGGATGTCGCACCCGGCGGGGACGACCCAACGTCCGGCGGAGTTGACGACCCCGGCATCCGCAAGGCCCGGTCGGTTGGCTTCACGTTCGGCTGGTATCGCGTCCGGATTACGTTGCCGGAGCGAATCGGCGAGTTCGAGGTGGCCGGTTCCCGGATCTGGTTTGAGACGAACATCGACGACTACGGCGAGGTATGGATCGACGGCGAGTGGGACAGCGTGGCCGGAGCGGTCCAGGGCTTCAACATCACGAACCGTGTGTGTCTCACGGAGGACGCCCGGCCCGGAGCCGAACACGTGATCGCCTGCCTCGCCGTCAACGGTCCGTTTGGCAAGCCCGGGGGCAACATCTTCCTCCGGTGGGCGCGGCTCGATTTTGAGAAATCATGATCCCGGTAATGGGAACTTCACAACACGCCCGCACGGGCGTGGATGAACTGGAACCCACGAAATGAATGCTTCCGAAAGCAGCGGCCCAAGGATCGGCGTCCAGCTAAACCCGGGGTTCGGCTCGCGGGTCGGGGACGATCTGCCCGGCGTGCTGGCGGATGTGCGCCAGGCGGGCTTTGACGGCGTCGAGGCAGGGTTGTTGTTCGATGGCGACCCGCAAGCCGCGGGCGGCATCCTATCCGGTCACGGACTGGTCCAGTGGAGCCTTCATACCGGTTACCGGCCCGGCTACGAAGTAGCGCGCGAGGTCGAGTACCTGAGCGAGCTCGGCGGCAAGTTCATCGTCCTGTCTGGCGTCGGGAGCCACGAGGAAGAGTCCGGCATACGCCCGTTTGAAGAGGCGGCGGATGCCCTGAACCAGGCAGGCGAACTCTGCCGCGATGCGGGCCTCACTTTTTGCTATCACAATCACGGCTGGGAGTTCCGTGAAATCGGTGGGGTAAGCGGTCTTGATCGCCTAATGGAGCTCACCGATCCGGCGCTGGTACGGATCTGCGTCGACGTGTTCTGGGCGCAGTACGGCGGCCGTGATCCGCTGGAGTTGATTCAGCGCTACATTGACCGGCTCGCCTTCGTTCACATGAAAGACCTGAAATACACGGGGCCGGAACCGCGGCCGGCCGGGGTTCTCTCGCCACTATTCCCGCGATTGCCATTGAACGGACAGGCGGAGTACGTGGAACTGGGGCTTGGGGAGGTCGATTTACCGGGTGTGTGGGACCTGATCGCTCCAACGAACCCCGAGTGGCTGGTTTATGAGCAGGACGAATCGACACTGCCGCCGGAACAAGCGGCGGCGATCAGCCGGCGCTATTTAAAGGAGCGGTTCGGAATATGATGCCCTGAGCTTGGCCGGGGAGATTGAACTTGCTGCCGCTTGTTATGAATCAGAAAAGGATCAGAGCATGACTAACGGGTCCGGAGCCGGGACCATCCGGCTGACGGTGGCACAGGCAATCGTGAAGTTCCTGCAGGTGCAGTACAGCGAGCGGGACGGGGAGCGTCAGCGGTTGATCCCGGCCATGTTCGGCATCTTCGGCCACGGCAACGTTCACAGCCTGGGTCAGGCCCTTTACGAGTACGGCGACAACCTGCCGTTCCACCGGCCGACCAACGAGCAGTCGATGGTCCACACGGCGGCCGCTTTCGCGAAAACGAAGCTGCGCCTTGCGACATTGGCCTGCACGGCATCGATCGGGCCCGGTTCGACCAATATGCTCACCGGCGCTTCGGGCGCGACGATCAACCGCCTGCCGGTCCTGTTACTGCCGTCCGACTACTACGCCACGCGCTACCAGGGCCCCGTTCTCCAGCAGCTTGAGCATCCGGTTTCGTCCGATATCAGCGTCAACGACTGCTTCAGGCCGGTGAGCCGTTTCTTTGATCGCATCTCCCGGCCGGAGCAGCTTTTGACCGCCCTGCCCGAAGCCATGCGCGTGCTTACAGACCCGGTCGACACCGGCGCCGTCACGATCTCGCTGCCACAGGACGTCCAGGCGGAGGCGTACGACTACCCGGTCGAGCTGTTTGACGAGCGCACATGGAGTATCGAGCGCAAATCGCCAGACAACGACAGCATCGAGGACCTGGTCGGCCTGCTGCGAACTGCCAAACGGCCGATGGTCGTCGCGGGTGGCGGGGTGGTCTACTCGGAAGCTTCCGCGGAGCTGGAAGAGTTCGCACAGTCGTTCGGCATCCCGGTCGGTGAGACCTTTGCCGGGCACGGGGCCATGCGCAACGACTCCCCGCTGGCACTTGGCGGCATCGGCTCGAACGGCACCGCGGCCGCCGTTGAGGCCGGCAAGAAGGCGGACCTTGTTATCGCCGTCGGCACCCGTCTCACGGACATCACAACCAGCTCACACTCGGCGTTCCAGAACCCGGACGTCAGGCTCGCTCACATCAACGTGTCCAGCTTCGACGCCAACAAAATGGGCGCCCGGGCGGTGATCGGGGACGCCCGCCAGACGCTACGCGCCCTGACGATCGCAGCACGCGAGGCGGGCGTGACGCCGGACTCCGGGTACGTCGAAGAAGTGAGCGCTTCCCGAAACTCCTGGAAACAGTTCTTGAAGGATGAGGTCTACCAGCCAACGCCGGGCGAGGCGATGAGCCAGCCCGAGCTTGTCGGGGTCTTGAACGAGGAGTCGCAGGACGGCGATACGGTGATTAACGATGCCGGGACCCTGCCGGGAGACCTTCACAAACTCTGGGACGTAACGAACGGCACGACCTGCCACCTGGAGTTCGGTTACTCCACGATGGGTTACGCGCTGCCGGCGGGACTAGGCGTGCGAATGGCCAGGCCGGAGGGCGAGGTGTACGTGTTCCTCGGCGATCACACCTACCTGATGGCCCCGTCAGAACTGGTCACGGCGGCGCTGGAGGGCTGGAAAGTCACCGTGGTCCTGTCAGAAAACCACGGCGCACAGGCGATACGCGCTCTGCAGATGGGCAGCGCCGGTCGCAGCTTCGGAAACGAGCTCAGGCGCCGTGACAAAACAACGGACCGGCTCGAAGGCGATTACCTGGAGCTTGATTTCGCCAAGAGCGCCGAGGCGATGGGGGCGCGGAGCTGGAACGTCGCCACCACGGAAGAGTTGCGGGCAGCCCTGAAGGAAGCGCGCACCGAAACGCGGTCCTGCATGATCGTCGTGGAGACCGAGAAACACCACTACGGGCCAAATACCGGATCATGGTGGGACGTCTCTTCAGCAGAGGTGTCAGATGACCCGGTGACCCAGGAGTTGCGGGCGAGGTACGACGAGAACCGCAAGGCGCAACGCTACCACTATTAAGCGGACCGGTTATTTTACCGGCTCGGGGAACGGGGACAGGCATGAATATCAAGGTCGGCAGCGCCCCTGATTCGTGGGGTGTGTGGTTCGCAGATGATCCAAGACAGACGCCCTGGCGCCGGTTCCTGGATGAGCTGGCGGAAGCTGGATACGAGACGCTCGAGATCGGCCCATACGGCTATCTGCCGACCGACCCCGCAACGCTGACACGAGAGCTGGAAGCGCGGGGTTTGAAGGTATCGGCCGGGATGGTGATGTCCACCCTGGAGGACGAGGACGGGTGGCCGGGCCTGGAAAAAGAGACCCTGGCGGTGGGCGAGCTGATAAGCAGCGTGGGCGCGAGACACCTGGTCGTGATCGATGGGCCGTATTCAGACCTGATGACAGGCGAGATGACGGCCCCGGACCGGCTGGACGACAACGCATGGCGACGCATGATCGACACAACCCACAGGATCGCTGAACTGGCCGGGAGCAGATTCGGCCTGAAGACCGTGTTCCACCCACATGCGGACACGCATATCGAATACGAGGACCAGATCGAACGATTCCTCGAAGATACCGACCCGGACAGCATCTCGCTGTGCCTCGATCTCGGCCACCACGCGTACCGGTCCGGCGATCCCGTGGAGTTCATGCGAAAGCACCGTGAGCGTGTCTCCTACCTGCACCTGAAGAGCGTTGACGCGGCTCTGGAAAGACAGGTGAACCGGGAAGGGTTGCGTTTCGCGCAGGCCATGGAGATGGGCGTGTTCTGCGAGCCGGAGAAGGGCGTCGTGGATTTCAAAGCGCTGTCGTCATTGCTGAAAGAGATCGAGTTCGACGGCTATGCCATTGTCGAGCAGGACATGCCTCCGCAACCCCTGGACCGTCCGCTCCCGGTGGCCCGGCGCACCCTCGCGTATCTCCGGGAGGTCGGGATCGCCTAGCTCCGGCGGCGCCGGTGGAGTCGATCCCAAGTCGCAGCGGATCTCCGGTTGACTACAGTAGCTCCGATGTCTCGTCGGTTGGCGGTATACGATTGCGCCGAATTGTCTGGTATCGGGGTCGGGAGGAATGAGCCGGTATGCGTTTCGCCTTAGCCCCGGTGGTGTCGGTCCTTGCCGCCATCGTTCTGGGCGCCTGCGCGGGATCGGCGCCGACTGAGCCCGCCCGGGTAGCGAACCCGACGACGACGATGACATCCGGCGATCCAACGCGAATTCCCGTGCCGGACGCTGATCCGACGCCCGTCCCTGAGCCGACTTCACTCCCCCCCGCTCCTACGCCAATGGCCACGCCGGTCCCAACGCGGACCCCGTCTCCCACATCCACTCCCACTTCGACCGCGACTCCAACCTCGACGCCGACGATAACGCCAACCCCGGTGCCGACGACCGTCCCTGACCCTGTCCGGATCGTTCTGTACGTACCGGGTATCGAATCTCCGGGGATTGCCGATCTTTTTTCCGTTGACCAGGTATTTGATGCGGGAGCGAGGGCGCGCGCCGCCTTCCCGACAGTCCTGTTCACGACATTTGAGGAGTTCGGCTTTGAACCGGCCTGGTTCAGTTATCGTTCTACCGGCGGTTACGAAGGCGACTCCGCCCGATACACGGCGTCCGATACGAGACAGAGTCTCCAGGTATCTGCCCGGGCGCTTGATGAACAGGTGATCGACCTGCTCACCACGGAACGGGCAGAAAACCCGGACGTGCCCGGCCCCGAAATCTTGATCGTCTCCCACAGTCTTGGCGGTGCCGTGGCGGCGCGCTGGGCGGCCTCGGCAGAAGCAGATACGCTCGATGCGGTGAAAACAGTATTCACCTTTGACAGTCCAGTCGCCGGGATCGACGGCCTGCGCGGCTTATTTGGCGGCAACGCAAGTGTCGATCTACAGGATCCCGCCGAGATAGCGCGGTTCGAGCACGGCGCGGCGCGCGTCGACTTCGCACAGGTTGGCAACGAGTTCGATGCAATCGTTCCGGAGTTTTTTCGTTCACACATGATCCCTGGCGAATGTTGGTCACTGCCTGCACGGAATCGGTGATCAGTACGGGCCACGACTGTTCCAAGCGCCGGGCCGTGGAACTCGGATTCGTAAACGAAACCCTCCTCAGCGTTCCACCGATCTGGTCCGGCGCCACGGCCCGGCCCGGGCCTTTGCCCCAGGTCCTGCAGATATCTGATCTCAAATGGGTTGACTCATCGAATTCCGAAGTCACGTTCGTCGAGCGCGGGACCGTCGTCACACTCCGGGCTATCAGTCCCGATATGGACGGACTCAGCGTTTTCGTACAGATTCGGGAGATTGACCTGTTGTTCTCCGAAAGGGTGGCCGTGGGCCGGATGACGTTCTCAGGCTCCACCGGCGTCGCTGCCTGGACGGCGTCCTGGATGGAAGACGATCTCGACGGTCCCGAATTCGTATTCAGCGTATTAGGATTTGACTCGCCCGAACTGAAGGTCAATTAACTCGCCGATCGGACGTAGACCGGCGATTGGAATGGATCGCCGACAAGCCATAGAAGGGGACATATGAGGATCGCTTGCCTCGGGATGATGCACGAGACGAACACGTTTCAATCCGTGCCGACGACATATGAAGCCTTCGAGGGCTTTGAGCTACTCCGGGGCGATGAGATCACGGCGCAACACGCCATGGCGAACTCCACCGTCTCCGGGTTTTTCGAGGGCGCAGGGCGTTACGAGTTCGATCTTGTGCCCCTGATACACGCATTCACCGGACCGACCGGCACCGTCACGAAGGACGCGTTCGACCGGATCGTCGGCGAGATGATCGAGATGTTGCGGGCCGGTGGCCCGTTCGACGGTGTTTTGCTGGGCCAGCACGGAGCCGCCGTATCCGAGGAGTTCCCTGACATGGACGGGGAGATTGCTGCCCGGGTCCGGGAGGTTGTCGGCGCCGATACGCCGGTCGTGATGTGCCTGGACCTGCACTCCAACATCACCCGCGCCATGGTCGACAACGTGGATGCGACGGTCGTGTATCGGACCAACCCGCACCTGGATCCGAAGGAGCGCGCCGTCGAGGCGTCCGAGATTCTCGTGCGGACGATCAGGGGGGAGGCGAGGCCGGTGCAGTGGATCGAGCAGTTGCCGATGGTGATCAATATCTCGAAACAGGCCACCGAGCTTGAACCGATGAAGTCCGTAATGGATGACGTGCGCTCCGCCCTGGAACGACCGGGGGTTCTCTCAGCAAGCTGCGGGCAGGGCTATCCCTACGCGGACGTGATCGAGATGGGCGTCTCCTTCGTGGTGGTCGCGGACGGCGATCTGGACGTGGCGCGTGACGCAGCTCGGTGGCTGGCGGAACGGACATGGGAACGGCGGGCCTTGTTCGGTAACGACACGCCGACACCAACCGAGGCGATGGCGGCGGCGATAAGCGCGCCCCCCGGCGATGGCCCGAGCGTCATCATGGATATGGGCGATAACGTGGGGGGCGGCGGGTCTGCGGACTCGACCCATTTGCTAGCCGAGGCGCAGCGCCAGGGCGCGGGTGAGTTGCTGATGAGCCTGTTCGATCCCGACGCGGTGCGTGTATGCGTGGCTGCCGGTCCGGGCGCGGAGGTGATGCTAGAAGTTGGCGGAAAGACGGACGATCTCCACGGCGAGCCTATCGAAGTCACGGGCCGGGTGCGGGCGATCACGGACGGCCGTTTCGAAGAACCGACGCCGATCCACGGCGGGTTCAGGTACTTCGACTACGGTCCAA
>JASLLE010000042.1 GCA_030747175.1 Dehalococcoidia bacterium
ATCGTCTCCGGCCTCCGTCAGCCTGCTCATCACACAGGCTCCGAACATCCTGGACCGGCTGAGTCCGTCCCAGTTCGAAGAGTGGCACCGGGAGGGCATGCGTGCCATCTCTGAATCGCCGGATTCAGGCCCCGCTTACTACCGGTTGGAATCGGCGCGCGCCCGAGAGTCGCTTGACCAGCTCTCCTCCGGTGTTGAACTGAACCGGGTCAAGGATCTGCTGCGGACCTACTGCCGGGCGCTTTCCGCGAGGGAGATAGAGGTCAACGCCACGGCTCAGATCGTGGACAAAAAGATCGGCTGGGTGGATGAACAGAGCGCCACGACCGAGGGCACGACGATCTACCTGCCTCCAGTGGCCGACCGCTTCTCCCACAAGGACGACAACTTCGGGTGGTACAAGGTCATCGCCACCCACCAGAGCTGTCACATCGAGTTCGGAAGTTTCGATTTCGATTTCGATACGCCTTCGACGATGTTTGAAGACCTCCGGCCCAACATGAACCCGGCAGCCAGGCCGGGGACGGATGCTTCAGCTGTCGTAGCTGAACTGGTCGAGGCTGCTATTCCGGGAGTCGGAGATACCGGAGCGGCCGGGCCGCAGGATGAAGAAGGCGGGATTGAGACGGCCTACCTGACCGACATGGGCCGGTTCTTCGACCTGTTCGCCGACCGGACCCTGGGGCTGGACATCTTCACCGTCGTCGAGGACACGCGCCTCGACGCCCGAATCTTGCATGAGTACCGGGGTCTCGCTGCGAGTTACCTGCAGACCCAGGCATTTTCGCTGGCGGAACGCCCGCGGATCGAAGAACTTCCGATGCGGGAGGCGATGGTCGAGTTCATCGTCCGGCTCAGCCTGCGACAGACCGGAACCATTAAGGTCCCTAAGGCTTACACGGACATCGCCCAGCAGATTCGCCGGATAGTGAACATGCTGACCGAGATCGACGCCACGGTTGAGGACTCTGCCGAGGCCGCAACGCGCATCTACGCGATGATCGCCGACGTGCCGAACAACACGATCCCCGAAGAAGAGTTTGAAGATGTCGACCTCGACGACGAAATCCCGAACGAGGATGAGGAAGAGAACACGGAAGAAATCCTCCAGATGTTCGGCGGCGAGGGCGAGAGCGCAGGAGAAGACGCTGGAGAAGCCGGAGAGACGGACGAGCAGGAGTTTGCTGACGAGGAGTCATACGACTCCCCGGAGGACGTGGACTACCGGGGCGAGTTCAAACCAGAGATGGCACAGCTCCTTTCCCAGATATCGATGGACGCCATGGACTTTGATGGCGAGCCGGAGCCGATCACCCAGGAGCAGCTTGAAGAGTTGCTCCAGAACTCCACGGAACTAGAACAGGGCGAAATGGAGGAAGGTGAGGAGGGCCAGCAGCAGCAGATGGATGAGATGTTGCAGAACCTGATGAAGGAGATGCAACAACGGGACCCGGAGAATCAGCAGTTCGGCGATGGCCCGCTGGTCCATGTGCCCGAAGAGGGCGGCCCGCTCGACGCGACGGAGCCGGGTACTTTCGTTTACGACGAGTGGGACTTCCGGGCGAACGACTACAAGTCGAAGTGGTGCGTAATCCACGAGAAAGAGATGGCCGAGGGCGAGCCGCAGTTCTACGAGGACACGCTCAACGAGCATTCCGCCCTGGTCCGCGAGATCCATCGGCAGTTTGAGCTGGTGATGCCGGAGATGTATCGCAAGGTGAAACGGCTGGAGGACGGCGAGGAGTTCGACCTCGACGCCGTTATCGAGTCGGTCATCGACAGGCGCACCGGTACGACGCCGAGCGACAAGGTGTTCTGGCGCAGGAACAAGGTCGAGCGCGATGTCGCCGTGGCCTTCCTCCTGGACATGAGCGCATCCACGGCCGAGGCGATCGATGAGAACAAACGCCCGACCGATGACTGGGGCGCGCCGGATGATCCGGTCGAGTACATGGTGTGGCTGCGGTCACGCCGCGCCGAGGGGTTGCGGCGGTCGTACAAGCGCATTGTAGACATCGAGAAGGAGGGAATTATCCTCCTTACGAGCGCGCTCGAGCAGACCGGCGACATGTACGGGATCTACGGGTTCTCCGGTTACGGACGGGAGAACGTGGAGTTCTATGTCATAAAAGAGATGGATGAACGGTGGGGGCCGGCTATCCCGAGACGGATCGACCGGATCGCCCCGCTCCACGCGACGCGGATGGGACCGGCGATCCGCCACGTCACATCCAAGCTGACGCAGGTGGACGCGAAGTCACGGATCCTGTTCATGATCTCCGACGGCCGGCCGCAGGACCGCGGTTACAGCCGAGAGGGTGTGGAGAAGGAGTACGCCGTGCACGACACGCGCGTTGCCTTCGACGAGGCTCGCAAAGAAGGCGTGCAGCCCTTCTGCCTCACGGTGGACAAGAACGGGCACGACTACCTGAAGACGATGATGCAGGACATGAGCTACGAGGTCCTCTCGGACATCGCGATGCTTCCGACCCGGCTCCCGCAGTTGTATCGACAGCTCACAGAGGTTTAAGCAAAAGGCCCGGGAACATCACCCGGGCCTTTTCGCGGTCCCTTCCCGGGAACACCGATTTCAGAAGGTGCGGACGAGCATGTATGCTTCCCGGCAGAAATCCAGGGCTCTGCCTGAAGGACGTACAACAATCGATGCTTTCTACGCGTTCCATCTCCCGTAAATCAGCGGAACGGCCAAAGACCACGATCCTGGTGTGGGTGGGCACTCTGGTGATCGCTTTCGCCCTGATCGGGATGTTGCTCGAAGACGCCCTCACCACCGAGTTCGTGTTCACGAACACGCCTGAAGGGCAGCGCGGCGTCGACCTGATAGAAGAACTTCGGGGCCAACCGATCAGCACCACGGAAGTGGTCATCATCCGTTCGGACGAGTTCGAAGTTGACGATCCCGAGTTTCAGGCCGAGGTCGAAAGCCTCTTTGACGAAATCAGCGCCCTCGGGTCCGGAATCATTCGCGAGGACACGTTCTTCAACTTCTACGCAACCGGGATTCCAACTCTCGTGTCGGAAGATCGTCACACTACGATCATGCCGCTCATCATGGCCGGGACCTACGACGACGCGACGGAAAACGTCACCGAGATTCTCGAGATCGTTGAGGCCCGGAACGCGGCAAGCCCCTTCACGGTATTACTGACTGGCCAGGCGATAGTCGGAAACGACTTCGAGGCCGTTGGTCAGGAAGATCTCGCCAGGGGCGAGATGTTTGGCATACCTATCGCCCTGATTATCCTGGTCGTGGTGTTCGGAACAATCGTAGCCGCCATCGTTCCGATTGTCGTCGCGATTATCTCGATAATCGTCGCCCTCGGCATATCGGCGCTTATCGGCCAGGTATTCGCGCTTTCGTTTTTCGTGCAGAACATGATCTTCATGATCGGGCTGGCGGTCGGGATCGATTATTCGCTTTTCATTGTCCACCGGTACCGGGAAGAGCGGCGAAACGGCTTTATCAAGTTGGACGCCATAGATCGGGCCGGGGACACCGCTACACGGGCGGTGCTGTTCAGTGGGATCACCGTGGTTCTGGCACTTTCCGGGCTGCTGCTGATCCCGTTCAACGTATTCATAGCGCTCGCAATCGGGGCGATCGCTGTTGTGGTGGCATCTGTACTGGCCGCCATGACACTTTTGCCCGCCACGCTGAGTCTGCTCGGAGACAAGGTCGACCGCCTCGGGATTCCCGGAATGCGGCAATCTCAAGAGCGAAACGAAGAGGAAACGGAAAGCGGATTTTGGGACGGGGCCGCACACCTGGTGATGCGAAAACCCGTGATCAGTTTGATCCTTGCAGGCGGAGTCCTGATCGCTGCCGCTGCTTGATCTGCGAATCGGGTTTGCCGGGGTAAGTACTCTGCCGGACGGCATTCAGTCCAGGGATGGTTTTGTCATCCTGGACGAAGAGTTCTCCGCCGGGGACGCCGCCCCGGCGCAAATAGTTATCGCCGGTGATTACACCTCGGAAGCTGTGACGGACGGAGTAGCCGCTCTGTTCGAGTCCATGAAGACGGATCCCGATGGGTCATTTGGCGTGCCAAAACCGGCGGAGGTTAACGCAGATCAGACGATCGCCCTGATCGAGGTCCCACTCGCCGGCGATTCAGCGGAGGAGCGCGCCCAGACGGCCGTGGACAACCTGCGAAACGTATACGTCCCAGCGGCGTTCCCCGGGTCAGATGTTGAAGTCGTTATCACGGGAGCGACGGCGCTCAACATGGACTTCTTCAAGGCCGCGAAGGATGGAATCCTCGTGGTGTTCCCGTTCGTGTTGGGAATGAGCTTCATCCTTCTGATGATCGTATTCCGCTCGATAGTGGTGCCGATCAAGGCGATAATACTCAACCTCCTTTCGGTCTCCGCCACATATGGTCTTCTGGTTCTCGTGTTCCAGAAGGGATTGGGGAACGACCTGGGACTGCTGGCCGAGTTCGACATCATCGAGGCGTGGATTCCGCTGTTCCTGTTCTCGATCCTGTTCGGGTTGTCGATGGACTATCACGTCTTCCTGCTCAGCAGGATTCGAGAGCGCTTCGATCAGACCGATGACAACACGGAATCGGTGGCTTTCGGAATTCGTTCCACGGGCCGTCTGATAACCGGCGCGGCGCTGATCATGGTCGCCGTGTTCTGGGGCTTTGCGGCGGGAGATCTGATCGGGCTGCAGGAGATGGGATTCGGACTCGGAATCGCGGTCCTGATCGACGCCACGATTATCCGGATGATTCTCGTCCCGGCGAGCATGAGACTGCTCGGGCGATGGAACTGGTATCTGCCGCCGTTCTTGAGATGGCTGCCCGACCTGAGGGTCGAGGGGTCTGATCCGATTCCAGAATCTGCTTCCGCCGGGGACTGAGTCAACGGATCATTACCGTGAATCCGGCATGGACCTGTTCTCCGGTCTGAGAACACACGTGGTCTGTTCTGTTGCTCGTCCCCGGAACGGGAACCTCACTCAGGACAACGCCGGCCGGGCCAATCGCACGTCCAGGACTGCCGGCTGGCCTTTGGCCATGGCGGCGTAAGCCCGTTTCAGCGCCGGCATGACCTCCGCCGGGTCTTCAACCTTCTCCCCGTACGCGCCGCAAGACTCTGCGAGCGTTGCGTAGTCGGGCGAAGGGAAGATCTCCATGCCGACGAAGTTCTTGGTCCGCTCGATCACTCCCTCCGGATATCCGCCCAGGGTCGCCATCCTCGGGGCGTTGTGGATCTGGTTGTTGTAGATCACCGTCAGGAACGGAGCGTTGTACTTCTGCGCCGCCCAGATGCTCGACGTCGGGCAGCCGTAGACGAATGCGCCGTCGCCGACGGTGCACACGACGTTTCGGTCCTGGGCCGCGAGCCGCGCGCCTATCGCTGCACCGAGCGACCAGCCGAGACTTGAGCCGCCGCTGCCGTACATCGTCCCCGGGACGTTTCGCGGGATGTTCCCGATCACCGATGCGCTGTTCGTTACGCTCTCGTTGAGCAGGATATCGGTCGGCTCCATGACCTGGCCGAGGCAGTAAGAAAGCCAGTCGGCGGCGATCGGCGCCTCGGCAGACAGGCTCTCTGAATGCTCGCGCCGCTGCGTGGTTACCGCCTCGTGCGTCGCACCTGTTGTCGCCGCGCGTTCGGTGGCGGCTTGCGACTGGGCTGCGGTCATCTGGTCCCTGATCTCAAACACCAGTGCCGGGATCGCCTTGGACGAGTCGGCCTCCATGAGGATATCGGCGGGGAAGTTCCATAGAGGGATAGAGTCCTTGACGGGATCCTGGTCGATCCATACCACTGCGGCGTCCGGGGCGGGCTGGGCGTTGACCGGCACGTACGGGATGTCCGAGTCAACGACGAGGATGGCGTCGGCGTTCCGTATGTAATCCGCTTCCATCGTTCCCGGGGCTGCCAGCGGGTGGGAACTCGGAAAACTGAGCCGGACGCGTTCCGTGATGACCGGGGCGCCGATCAACTCGGCCAGTTCGGCCATGTGGCCCACCACGCTCTCGTGTCGACCGGACTGTGCTGTGATTATCAGGGGACGTTCGGCGGAGGCGAGGATGGATGCGGCTTCAGATAACGCCTCCGGATCAGCCTGCGGGGTCGTGGCGCGGGCGTGGCGTGTTGCCGATGGTATGACCGCCGTCTCCATCGGCGACATCAACACCTCCCGGGGGAGGGTGACGTAGACGAGTCCGGCTGGTTCGGTGCTGGCGACCTGGAACGCCCTCTGCATGATTCGCTGGAGGTTTTCCGGGCGCCTTACCTCGTAATCCCACTTTGTGAAGGGGCGGATGCCGGCCGCCTGGTCTATCTGTTCCTGGATCCAGTGGATACTCATGTTTTTTCCGCCGCGCGTCTCACCGTCAAAGGTGTACGGCGCACGGCCGGCGCAAAACACGATTCCGGCCCGACCGCGCTGGGCGTTATGGACGGCGCCGCCAACGGCCTGGGTTCCGGAGTCAACGTGCACGAGCAGGATCTGCGGCCGGCCGGTGACCATGTAGTATCCGTGGGCGGCGGCCATCCCCATCTTTTCGTCCAGGCAGAGAATCGTCTCCGGCACCTTCTGACCGCGGTCGATGTACTTCGCCAGGCTTTCCTGGATAGGGAACGTGTCCGTTCCGGAGTTAATGAACAGATACTCGACGTCGTTCGCGAGCATCGACTCCACGAACAGATCGGCGCCCTGATCGACCGATACTGTGGTGTCCGCGCCGCTTCCGTACTGTTTCGCCTGGGTCATTGATGGCCTCCGTGTTGTCCGTCGGACCGAATTACCGGGATCGGTGACCAGAATTGATGGCTGGTCATGCGTCATCCGTCCTGGACGACCGTTCGATATCCGGCGGGTTCGCAGCACAATAGCCCGAAATCCCGGGGAAAGGTGTGTGGGGAGCGTGAAGACGGATACCTAGCGCCCCAAGACCGGCGGAATCCGGTCGCCTAGATCCGGTTAGAGGAAAGCGCGTCCATGAGCTGCACGATGGCCGTGGTCGCCGACCGCTGCATCAACCACTCAGGGTTTCGGCGGGGGAAGCGGCCCGTTGCCACGTGGGTCCCGGAGTTGGACACCATGCCGATGAAGACGTTGCCGTCTTGCATGTCCACCGGGGTCACGGAAATCCCGACATCTGCCGACAGGCTTTCGCGCGCTATTTGCGCCAGGGTGATGGCGCCGCCTTCGTCGATGGGCGCCTTCTCATGCCCGATGTGGACCGGCCCTGACCCGGGCACGAGCGCCCCTCTGAAGAAAGACTCACGCTCCGGCAGGGCGTGCAGCATGGAGGCCAGAGCTCCCGAGCTAGCGCCTTCTACCACCGCCAGGGTCTGGTTCCGATCCATGAGGATCGAGGCGGCGCGGCCAGCCGGGGTGTCTTCATCCGTACCCCAGATCGACCCGCCGATGAGCCGGCGAATCTCATGTTCTACCGGCTCGATGACCTTCTCCGCGGCAGACTGGTCAGGACCCCGGCCGATCATCCTGAAGTGAATTCCGTCCGTATGCGCATAAATGCCCAGATACGGGTTCTCCCGGCCGAACAGTTCAGACAGGATTTCGTCGATACCGCCTTCGGATAGCCCCAGGGTTTTGAGGGTGCGCGTCGCCGTTACGCCCGAGCCGGAGATCTCGGCCAATCGAGGACCGACGGTCTCTTCCCAGACCTGTTTGAGCTCCCGGGGCGGCCCGGGCATGATCACGATGTGATGATCGTCTTTCTCCACCCACCAACCGGGGGCCGTTCCGTTGGGGTTGGGGATGGATGTCGCGGACGGGATCAGCGTGGCCTGCTTGATGTTGGTCGGCGGCATCTCCATGCCGCGCCGGGCGAAGACTCCCTCCAACCAGGAGAGGATGCCGGGATCGACCGTCATTTCCTCGCCCACGGCGTTCGAAACGGCCTCTCGTGTGAGGTCGTCAGAAGTCGGGCCGAGTCCCCCGGTGGAGATCACGAGATCAGAACGCTCAAGGCCGCGCTTGAACGCTTCGGAGAGGTGGTCCAGGTCGTCTCCGATGTGCGACATCCATCTGACCGTGATGCCGGTCCCGGAAAGCTGCTGGGCGATGTAAGACGAGTTCGTGTCCACGATCTCGCCCATGAGCAACTCATGGCCTACCGCCAGGATCTCGGCATTCATTCCGTGTTTCCTTCGCTTTGACGCGCCGTGTTCTGGTGCGAGACAGGCAGGGATGACCGGGAGTGCCCGTGACCGCACCGGTTCAGATGCCCCACAAGATACGCGAAACAGGACCGGAACGTCCGGTTCGCCGCGGGCAGGCGGCTCGAATCAGGAGTGACGGCCGTTGTGAAACAGGGGTGTTTTCCTGTTCGGGGAAGTATGTCCCGGGAGGGGGAATCCCTTAGCCGGCTGGTGACGACGCAGCTGGCTCGTCCGCCATTAACGCGTTCGGCAGATCAAAAAATTCGCGTATCGCCTGGCCCCACTCGGCATCGATAACTACGACATCCGGTTGTTCATTGGCCAGGGCATATATCCCTTTGCCGTCGGGGGTCGGATCACCGAGTGTGATCGATATCTGGTTTGCCTGTCGCAGTCCTGGCTGGATCTCGATCTCGTACCGCACGGTTGCGTATGGAGACTTGTCGGTCAGGCCGTATGTCGCCTGCACGTCGTCAGAGATCTCGCCGACCTCTTCGACGGCGATGAACCGGGGATCCGCGAAGACACGCAGGGGATCCAACACCGTGGCCTTGTCTATATCTAGATCGCCATCGCAAACCGCGTCACCTTTGAGAGGCAGGTTGCATACGTGCCATTGATCCTCGTCGATATCGAGAGCCAGGCCCCCGACCACCTCATTTTCGATGAGGAAAATGACTTCAGTCACCTCGGCTACATTGAGGTCGTAACGCCATTGTGGGGTTGGTGGATCGGCGATCAGCCCATTCAGCACCTCGCCCCAAGAAGAGCTGACCAGGACGAGCTGCGGGAACCCTTCCAACCGGGCGTAGTTGCCGCACTTGTCCGGGGTTTCATCGCCCAGGAAGAGACGGATGGTTGAGCCGTCTTCGAGCCCGATCGTTACCGTTGTGCTGGGCGTTTCGAGTCCGTAGAGCGCTGGATCTTCGAACTCGGTCTGAAGTTCTCTCTGTGAACGCGGCCCGCCGAGCAGGGTGGTGATACCGTTCCATCGTTGACGATCGACCGGCATCGTCTGGTCGCCGGCGAATATCCAGTAGTTTTCCACCTCGTCCAACTCGAACGCCATCACACCGGCGGGTGAGTCAATTTCCAATCTGCGGATGTCGCCTTCCGGGATCGTGTAGAAGAAGGGCGGACCACCAGAAACGCGATCAATCGTGTGGTCCGTGACTATTAACGTCACGACTATCGACGAGAGCGACAAGAGGATGACCAGGACAAGAAGTAAGCGGAGGTTCAAGGACTAACGCCTCCGCCACCAGGACCAGACCCCGACGGCGCTTATCAGCGATGGCATCAACAACCAGCCCGACCATCTGACGAAGTCTCGCTCGGACCTGGTCAACACCAGCTCCCGGAACACTTTGGTCTTTGAGCGGATCGAGATGAGTTCAAAATCACGGACCGCCCAGTTGACGGCGTTTGACAGAAAGTCCCCGTTTTTCGCCGACGAGAAGTAGCGGTCGCTCGCGAAATCGGTATCGCCTATCACCACGATATTCGTTCGGATGAGTTCTCCATCGACGATCTGCGGGCTGAACCCGATGGGCGCCAGCGCCTCTACGGCCACGGCAACCGGGAAGGGGCCGCCACGATCCACGTCACGGTCGTAGGTATCGTTATCCCCGAGCTCTTCCCAGCTGTTCAGCGTGGTTGTCGCGAGTCCCGTCAAAGAGAGATGTGGTTCTCCGGTGGTTGTGCGGGGAATGGCGTCGTCGGTGATGGTCCTGCCTATGAAGGTTGCGCCCGGCATGTAAACCACATCGATCGGTTCGGTGATCGGGTGGGGCGGATCAAATTGCCGGTTCGATCGGGTGACCTGCAGGAAGTCGAGTTCTGGCGCTACGAAGCTCGTGGCATCCATAAGGCGTCCGGTCCCGATGGCCACGCCGAACTCGCCCAGCAGATCACCGTACGAGGGATCTGGGTCGGGTTCGAACAGGAAGATCACACTCCCGCCCCTCAGCATGTACTGCCGAAGGATGTCCGTCTCGTCCCTTAACTCTCCGCTGGCGCTCACGAGTTCGCTCTGAGGCCCGGCGAATATCAAAGCCGCCGGGAAGTCATCTTTACTGGTGGAGAAAATCTGCGGGAGTAGATCGATCAGCGTGGATGATGACACACGGTAGTTGTCCCTGATCAACGCAACCGCGGCCTGGACGTACCCTTCGTCATCAGCCTGGGTCGAGGTTATGTCCCGTTCGCCGTGACCGGAGATGAAGAACACCTGCTTCTGACGTACCTGGTTTACCACCAGCATGGCGGTGGTGATTCCCTGTTCGTCAAAAATGTCTGGACCCGTCCTGGGGTTACCCCCGATAACGATATCGGTGCGCCGAGAATCGGTAGCCTCTATGGCGATAGCCGGTGTCTGCGTCACGCCGTAATCGGCGGCGACATTGGGTTGAAGAACCGGGTCGATCAGCCGGAAATCAAAATCGTCCGCGGCGCGTCGGGAAAACTCGGAAAGCAGATCCTGTGTGTCCCGCCACGCGGCCGCGCCCTCTGCTGAATCGGTCTGCAAAAAGACCGTCGCCTGAATAGGTTCACCCAGATCGAACAGTAACTGAACGGTCTGTTTTGAGAGACCGAATTGATCGTTCGTGGTGACATCGGTTCGAAGCCAGCCCGGGGGTTCATCCTGATTGGTTAACCACCACAGGACGAAATTGCCCAGCGTCATAATCGTGATGAATGAGACGACGACTATGAGGGTATTGACGCCGTAGCGGCCCCGGCGCCCAAAAACGGCCCTGGCCACCTGCCGCCACGCGACGATTACGGCGACGCCAAGCAAGGCCAGCCCTATGCCCATAGTCATCTGGCCCGTGGAATCCATCTCCCGGATGAAGATGAAGATCAAGGCGCCGACGACAAACGCGCCGAGGCCCGCCACGACCAGCATGTATTTGACCGAAGTCAGGTTGTTACGGAACGTATCGATCGGAGATATCCGGCGACGCGTCTCGTCCGGGCGGGATGAGATGCGCCGCGCGCGTTCCGCTTCCGGGTCCAGGTTAGCCATGGTGCTCTAGCGCCACCTTCTCGATTCCAGGAGAACCACGGTAATGAACAGGAACACCGCCGTGATCGATACGTAGTAAGCGATGTCTGTTACCGAGAGGATCCCGCGGGCGAAGTCGGCGAAGTGCCCGCCTTCAACCACTCCGAAACTTGATGTGTCAAATACCGAAAAAGAACTTCCCAGCTGGAAGTTCGAGACGATCTCTTCCGCCACCCCGGTGAGCCGGTCGGCGACGAAGTTACTGACGGTGAGCGCCGTGAGCAGGCCGGCTCCGACAACAAGGCTCACCAGCTGGTTGCTGGAAAGCGCAGATGCCATGAGCCCGATCGCGAGGGTCGCCGAGCCGTACAGGAGCACACCCAGGTAGCCGGTCAGAATGGGGCCGATATCGGGGTCGCCGTACCAGGCCAGCACGATCACGAAATAGAGCGTCCCCGCAACCATCAGCGCGAGCATCACGAACGCCGCGATGAATTTGCCGATGACGATCTCCCATTCCCGGACCGGGGAGGTCATGAGAAGTTCAAGCGTCCCGAGTTTCTGCTCCTCGGCGAGCAGGCGCATCGTGAGGGCAGGGGACAGGAAGACCATGAAGAAGATGGCGCCCGCGACGTAACCCCGGATGCTCGCCTCGGAGAACGGGTCCGAGACGGAGGCGACGAAGAAGAACCCGGTGATTGCGAGGAAAGAGGCGGCGACAACGTACGCCATCGGCGACGCGAAGTACGTCTTCACCTCTTTCCAGGCAATTGTCTGAATGTTACGCAATGGTATTCTCGGGTTCCTGTCCGGTCACAGACCGGCGGGGATTCCAGGGGGTTAAAAGCCGGGAGCGTTGGGGAATCAGACTGGCGCCTCTTCATCCGTGGTCAACTCGAGGAATATCTCTTCCAGAGTCATCGGGAGCGGGTGCAGGTTTACGAGACCCCAGCCGGAATCGACGATCGTTCTAGCCACGTCTTCCGGTGCGCCTTCATCTGGCCGGGCGTCCACCACGAGCGCAACCACGCCCGTTTCGGCCATTCGCTCCTGTGCAGGGCGTGAGTCGCGACGCACGTCGACGACATGCTGAAGTTTCCGCAACTGGGATATCGCCTCGCTGGATTCGGCCCCGCGCAAACTCACCTCGATACGTTCAGCATGCTGGAGCCGGTCCGACAGATTCTCGGGATCGTCGTCTGCGACGATCCGGCCCTCGTGAATCACCAGCACCCTTCGGCAGATGGCGCTGACCTCTGGAAGGATGTGTGAGCTCAAGATCAACGTGTGTTCGCCGCCGAGTTCGCTGATCAGCGAACGCGTCTCGACGACCTGGATCGGATCGATTCCGATGGTCGGTTCGTCCATGATCAGCACATCGGGTTCGTGGATGATCGCCTGGGCGATTCCCACACGTTGCCGGTAACCTTTGGACAACTTGCCGACCAGGGTGTTCTGGTATTCACCGAGCCGGACGGTCTCGATGATGACCGGGAGGCGCTCGTCAATCCACTTGCGGCTCATGGCGCGAAGCTGCCCCATGTACCGCAGGTAATCCATCACGGTCATATCGAGATAGAGCGGTACAGATTCCGGGAGGTAACCGATGTGCCGGCGGGCGTCTAACGAGTGGGATACGACGTCGTAACCGGCTATAGCCGCAGTGCCTTCCGTGGGCGGAGTGAAACCGGTGAGCACGCGCATGGTCGTTGTTTTGCCCGCGCCGTTCGGCCCGAGGAATCCGACGATCTCACCCTGTTGTATGTAAGCAGACACGTCGATCACGGCGGGATAGTCGCCGTAAGACTTCGACATATGTTCGAGCCGGATCATCTGTTTTCGGAGCCTTTTTGGATCAACCGTCTGGTTTCACGGGTCTCCGGCGGAGAAGCTCTGTGCGACTCGCCCGAGACTCTGGGGAATTGATTACTTCCAGGATTTATACAGGCGGCGTGGATTTCCGCCGTACCTGAGGCTTACGAACTCCGACCGCTCGTCGGATTGCAGCAACGGCGTGAAGCCCGCGCAACCGGAGTATCTTAGCCCACGCCACGACCGCGGGCCAAGCCCGATAACGGGCCGTAGAACGGCGATCTGACGAAGCGTCTGAGAATATCGGGCTTCGGTCCTCGTTGTTACGAAATGTTCGTTCGGGCGGGGAAACTTCAGTAATGGATCCGATCCAGGAGCAAAGGCGGTTGTAGAATCGGAGTGGTTCTGGGAAACCGTAATCGGTGGCTTCGCCGGGGAAATCCGATGGCAATGGTTTTCCCCCGGTCATTCCAATGCCGTTGTTGTCAAAAGGTTCTCCCGGATCGGGTTTTGCCGGGACTCTCTGCGGGTGCTCGTGACTAACGAAAAACCGATATATATGGACTACGCCGCCACCACGCCGTTACGTAAAGAGGCGCTGGAGGCGATGACCCCGTACTTCACGGAACTGTTTGGTAATCCGAACAGCCCTTACTCATTCGCCCAGGAGGCCAGGAACGCCGTGGACGAGGCGCGTGAGAAGGTCGCCGGCGTCCTGGGGAGCCGCACGCGGGAGGTCGTGTTCACGAGCGGGGGCACGGAGTCAGACAACTCCGCGATCAAGGGCGTCGCTTCTGCGTTGAGGCCGAGCGGCAAGCATGTCATCACCTCCGCCATTGAGCATCACGCCGTAATCCATTCGTGTGAAGAACTCGTAGAAGCCGGGTACGAAGTCACTTATTTGCCGGTGGGAGAGAAAGGGATCATTGATCCCGGGGCCGTGGAGGAAGTAATTCGCCAGGACACGATCCTCGTCAGCGTGATGTACGCCAACAACGAGATCGGCACGGTCCAGGACATCGCCGAAATAGCCCGCCGGACACACCGCAAGGCTGAAGCGATGGGCCGCAACATCGTCGTCCACACGGACGCCGTGCAGGCGGCGGGATGGCTCAGCCTGGATGTCAACGAGCTTGACGTGGACATGATGAGCCTGTCCGCGCACAAATTTCACGGACCGAAAGGCGTCGGAATTCTGTACGTCCGACGGGGGACGCCGTTCAACCCGTTGATAGTAGGTGGCGGCCAGGAAAGGCAACGTAGATCGGGAACAGAGAACGTGCCGGGCATCGTTGGCGCTGCGGTCGCCCTGGAGCTTGCTGAAAGTGAGCGGGAGACATCTTACGAGGCCGTTCGCTCGCTTCGAGATATGTTGATCGAGGGAGTGCTTGAACGTATCCCGGGCGCACGATTGAATGGAGACCGGAGTCAAAGGCTTCCCAATAACGCCAATTTCTCATTCGACGGAGTGGAGGGTGAGGCCGTGTTGCTGGGACTTGATTTCGCCGGCATCTGCGCCTCAACTCAGAGCGCCTGCAGCTCTGCCTCTATCGAACCGTCTCATGTGCTGGTTGCGCTCGGGCTGGACGCAGACCTTGCGGTCGGCAGTCTCAGGCTTACGCTCGGGGGCGACAGCACTGAAGACGAAATCCGCACGACCCTGGATGTTCTCCCTGACGTTATCTCCCGGTTGCGGGAAATGCCGACGTTCACCTCAACTCCCTGACCCCGGGACCATCCAGGATCGAATTCAGGTAATGGCGAGATCACAGGAAGACCTAACAGCCTGATCGCGTCGTAAGCTGTAGGGCGGAAATAACCGGCCGGGATGTAGTGTTCAGGCCCGGGACAGACCCCCGGCGCCCGCGATACCTGGCAAGACGAGACACCACAAATAGTCGAGAAGGAATTTATGGCCGAGGAGCGCATGGAAGCCCCGGCGAACATGGACGTGGATGACGATTCGTCCCCGCGAGGGGCCGTGGATCCCGCGGACCGCGCTGCCTTCAGCGCAGCGGAGGCCGTAGCGCTCGCGTACGTCGACGAGGACCGCACGCCGTACGGCGGTCCGATGGCGCGGCGCGAGCTTTCGTTCGAGGTTCTCGAAACCCAACGGCTCGGTTCCGATATCAGGGTACGAATTGGTTATCGTCCGGCGAGCCGTTTCTCCGGCCGTCCGGGAGAAGAGTGGATCCTGGTGGATTCCGAGGGCGCCGTCCGTACGCGGGAGTTGATCTCGCGGCCAAAAGAGAATCAGCCCTGGGTTTTGATTACGCTTGCGACACTGTCCGTCATCGCCGCCGTGATCCTGATCCCGGTAATTGTTTCTCGTTCTGATCCCAGCGGCGACCCGCTTTACCGGGCCGGCAAGACGCTCTGGATGCGGGCCTCACAGCCGGATTTCGTGGAAGAGGTGCAGTACGGCGGGCGGACCATCAGCGGGGACTCCGTCAATTTCCGTATTGAGGGTCCGGCCAACGGCTGGGACCTGGCCGTAGTGCACGTATCGCTATTCAATCAGACGTCCCAGCAGGTATCGATGACTATCGACGAGGACGCCGCTGTTCTGTATGACGTCGATGGGAAAGAGTTCGCGCCGATCAACGTGGTCGAACGTAGCCTTCGCATGTCCGGATCGATCGATTCTCGGTACAGGTATCCGGATTTCATAGGCCTGTGGCGCAGTATCACCGTCCGCACTAACGAGTCGGTAGCCGGGATGCTCCTCTTCGAGGTCCCACCCGATTTCGAGGCGGACCGGCTGACCTGGAAAGCGTCCGATACCATTCAGGTCGGATTCCGGGATTAATCAAGCGGCCACCCGACCAGGAAGACGAGATTGCCCGTCGTAACCACGCTCGATCGGTTCGTGCGCGCGTAGAATCAGCGCACGATGGCCCAGACCTCCTCAAGCGCACCCAGCGCCGGCAAGAACCCCACCAACGCCGGGTCGGCACGCGCCGGACGGAAACGCCTATCGCCGGGCAGACGGCAATACCTGGATATCAAGGCGGAGCATCCGGACGCGCTCTTGCTGGTCCGCATGGGCGATTTCTACGAGACGTTTGACGAAGATGCTCAGGTGATGGCGGATGTGCTGGACATTGCGCTCACCGCGAGAGATGTCGGAGGCGGCGCTCGCTCTCCGCTGGCCGGGATTCCTCATCACGCCCTGGAGTCTTATCTCGGCCGGTTGATCTCCGCCGGTCTGAAGGTGGCGATCTGCGAGCAAACGAGCGACCCGGCTGCAGCGAAGGGGATCGTGGACAGGGCGGTGGTCCGGCTCGTGACCCCGGGCACGGTCCTTGAACCCGGGCTCCTGGACAACGGTCGCAACAACTACCTGGCGGCCGCAGTAGTGGACCGCGAGCGGGCCGGTATCGCCTTTATCGACATCACCACCAGCGAGTTCGTGACGCGCGACCTGCCGGTTGATCGCCTGGTGGACGAACTGGACGCCATCGGCCCCGCGGAAGTGATCGTGAACGCTGGTGCGGATCAAGCCCTGGGAGAAGCGGACGCCACGGGATATGTGCGGCGCCGGATAGCGGAAGGGCGCCTGGATGCCGATCTGGCGGGCGAGAGGTTGCGCCGACACTTCGGGACCACAACGCTTGAGCCTTTCGGGTGCCAGTCGAAGCCCCTGGCGGCGATGGCCGCCGCCGCAGTGCTGGAGTTCGTTCGGGAGACCCAGCTCGGCAGCCTGCCACAGGTCACCACGCTCAGGACGATGTCCGAAGCCGGGTTCATGGTGCTGGACCGCAGGGCGCGCCGGGACCTGGAGGTCTTCGAACCGCTCGGGGACCGCGACGGCGCGCCGACTTTGCTCGGCACGCTCGACCACACGAGGTCGCCTCTGGGGAAACGATTGTTGCGTGAGCGGATGGCCCGCCCTTTGATGGAGCTTGGCGAACTCACGAAACGACAGGACGGCGTGGAAGCGTGGCTGGCGGCCGCCGGTCCCCGGGCCTCGGCGCGAGACCTGCTGGAGGGGGTGCCTGACCTGGAGCGACTTACGAACCGTGTCCGTGCCTTTTCCGCTTCTCCCCGCGATCTTGCGGCGCTGGCTCGCGGCCTGGGGCAGTTACCGGGATTGATGGAGACGGCGAAGTCGGCGGGTGTGGATTCGGGCATTGCCCCGGTCGAGGACGCCCGGGCGCTGATCGAGGCTGCCGTCGCAGCCGAGCCGCCCGTGTCGGCAGGCGGAGGCGACGCGATCCGGCCCGGGTTCGACGCCGAACTGGACGAACTGAGAACGATGTCGGGCGAAGCGCAGGGTTACATCGCCGGTCTCGAGGCGACTGCCCGGCAGGACACCGGGATCAAGAGCCTCAAGGTCGGATACAACAAGGTGTTCGGCTACTACATCGAGGTGTCCCGCTCGAATCTGGACGCCGTTCCGGAGGCGTGGGAGCGGCGCCAGTCCCTGGTCGGCGGCGAGCGCTTCATAACGCCCGAGCTCAAAGAGTACGAAGCGAAGGTCCTGACGGCACGGGACCGGATCTCAGAGGTCGAGCGTTCTGTTTTCCGGCGGGTTTCTGGCGAGGTCGCCGCCCACGCTGACAGGATCATGGCCGCGGCGGCTGCGGTGGCCCGGACGGACGTGCTGTGCGCGCTGGCCCAGGCGGCGGCAGACAACGGCTGGGTACGCCCGGAGCTGGATAACGGGGACACGATCGATATCAAAGCCGGTCGCCATCCGGTGGTCGAGGCGGCGCTTGGACCGGGACGGTTTGTTCCAAACGACATACGGCTGTCTTCCAGCGACGAGCAGGTCGCGATCATCACCGGACCCAACATGTCGGGAAAATCGACCTACATCCGGCAGGCGGCGGTCCTGGTGTTGATGGCGCAGGTGGGCAGTTTCATCCCGGCGGAAAGCGCACGCATCGGTCTCATAGACCGTATCTTCACGCGATCCGGACTGGCGGACGACATCTCCGGCGGACAATCGACTTTCATGGTGGAGATGGTGGAGACTGCGGCGATTCTGCACCAGGCGAGCAAACGCTCGCTGATCGTGCTGGACGAGATCGGACGCGGCACCAGTACCTATGACGGTATGTCGATAGCGAGGGCTGTCGCCGAGCACATCCACAACAGCCCGCGCCTCGGCTGCAAGACGCTGTTTGCGACCCACTATCACGAGATGACGGCGCTGGCGGACATGCTCCCGCGCGCTGTGAATTACCAGGTGGCTGTATCCGAGGACGACGGCGAGGTCGTGTTCCTGCATCGCATCGTCCCGGGGGGCGCTGATCGGAGCTATGGAGTGCACGTCGGCCGGCTGGCCGGGTTGCCGCCGGCGGTGATCGCTAGGGCCTGGGATCTGCTGGCCGAGTTGGAGTCGAGCGGACGGTTAGAACGGCCGATTGCGAGCGCAGGCCCCGCGGTCCAGTTGTCGCTTATGTCCGGGCCATCCCGGGTGGAGGGTGAACTGGCTCAGATAGATGTGGCGAACCTCACGCCGCTGCAGGCGATCACCGAGCTGTACCGGTTGCAGGAGATGGCGGGAGCTGACGAATGAAGAACGCCCCTGTGTGATGTTGAGAATCCCATCTCCTAGCGGGAGAGGGCCAGGGTGCGGGAGAAGGTGGGCCGGCACTATCCGTCCCACTTCGACAGGCTCAGCACAGGCTTCGAGAGCCTCAGGGCGCTGTCGTTCATGTCTCGCACCGGGCTCAAATCCCGGGGCGAACCACAGCAGCGAAGACGGAGCAAATTGAAAGTCGAAACACTGGTCGTAGGACCGCTACAGACGAACGCATACGTTCTGCTCGACGAAGACAGCGGCCAGGCCGCCGTCGTGGACCCGGGGGCGGCCGGGCTGCGCATCTCGGATGCGTTAGCGGCGGCCGGAGCGACGCTCAAGTACATCCTGACGACGCACGGGCATGCGGACCACACCGGCGGGGCGTTCGACCTGCACCGCAAGTCGGGCGGCGAGTACGTGGTGGGGGAGGGCGACCGCGGCCAGATCGAGGAGCCGTCGTCGTCGCTGGCGGCTATGATTCCCGGTTTCGCCAATCCGCCGGGCATTGATAGGCCCGTAACCGGCGGCGAGATTCTGGACCTGGGTGAGTCCCGGGTGATAGTCATAGCCACCCCGGGCCACACGCCGGGAAGTGTCTGTTACCTGGCCGGTCAGGCACTCTTCACCGGGGACACCCTGTTCCAGAACAGCATCGGCCGCTACGATCTGCCGGGAGGCGACGGCGATCAGGAATTGCGAAGCATCCGGGACAACCTGCTCACGCTGCCTGACCAGATGATCGTCTACCCGGGCCACGGACCTTCCAGCACGGTAGGCGAAGAGCGAGCGAACAACCCGTTCCTGCAGGGGCTTTAGTCCGGCTGCAGGGTGAGGGAGCCGAGGCCAACGGCCGAGTCATCCCGGCGCGCCGCCCATCCATTTCGTTCGGTTACAGGCAGAAGTTCCGCAAGCATCCGCTCGATCTTGAACCTTCGATTAATCCTTCAGATACCCATCGAACCACGCCAACATGCGGTCTCCGTACTCCTGTCTGAGCACCGGGTGACCGGCGCGTTTTGAAAGGTGTGAGAAGTTCGGGAATCGGACGAACTCCACTGTCTTGCCGAGCCGTTTAAGCGTCACGTAGTACTGCTCGCTCTGCTCCATCGGCACCCGTACGTCGGTCTCGCCGTGGATTATGAGTACCGGCGTGTCCACCGTTTCGGCGTAGCTGATTGGTGATCGGAACAGGTACTTATCGAGCTCGTCCATGCGTCGCCCGCTGATCTGGCGCTCGCCAAAAGACACGCCGATGTCGGAGGTCCCGTAGAAGCTGCTCAGGTTGGTGACGGGCGCTCCCGCCAATGCAGCCTTGAATCGGTTGTCGTGGCCGATGGTCCAGGTCGTCATGAACCCGCCGTACGAGTAGCCGTGCAACCCCATTCGATCCGCATCGATGTAGGGGCGTGACGCTATCTCATCCACCGCCGCCATGATGTCCTCGTAGTCCTCGCCACCCCAGTCGTCGAACACCGCCGTCATGAAGTCCATGCCGTAGGTGGACGAGCCGCGTGGATTTACGGCGAGTACGACGTAACCGTTCGTCGCCATCATGTGGTGGTCAGGCATGAATGAGTCGAGGAATGCGCCGTTCGGGCCGCCGTGGATCTCCAGTAACAGGGGGTACTGCCGTGAGGGATCGAAATCTGGCGGCAACATCACCCGTGACTCAATGCCAAATCCCTCCCGCTCGAGGGTGAACTTCTCCATCGTGGCGGGTGGATGGCTAGTGAAGAACTCCCTGTTGTCGTCCGTTACGGCGGACCACGAGTCGCCGTCTGCCAGGGCAATCCTCGGCGGCGAATCCGGGGTGCTGAGGACGGCGGTGATCGCACTACCGGAAGCGCTGTGGGCGATTGCGGAAAGCGTTCCCCTTGCTGCCGCCAGGACCACCACCGGCCCCCCGGACGCCGGAACTGCGTAAAGTGCGCTCTGGCCCCGGTGAGTCGCGAGGAAGCGAATTTGATCGTCGCCTCCCCAGTTCAACTCTATGGCGCGAAATGTCGGTGGTGAAAGGCTGTCCGGCGCAGCGTCCTCGTGCGTCAGGAACTCAGGATCTTTCCCGGGCCCGAGCAGCGCCACGATTCCCTGGTACGACTGCGCGCCAACGTATGCGCCGTCCAGTTCGGTGACAACGGCGCAGAGGTGAGTCGAATCCGGCGACCAGCCAAGACCACTAACCGAGCCGAGATCTCCGGACCAGCACTCGGCCGGTCCCCCGTCTGCCGGGATGACATAGCCCTCGGAACGCCAGCGGGTGTCGCTGTCGGGTCGTCGTCCCGATACGAAGGCTATTCGAGAACCGTCTGGCGACCACACCGGGGCCATATCGTCCCATACGCCGTCGGTGATCTGTCGTTCCTCGCAGCTCTCGACGTCGACTACGAACAGGTGTCGGTACATCTCGCCGCGCCAGCCGACAGAGTCGTACTGATACCGGATGCGTTTGACGCTTCGGGAGTGGGGGATGTCCTCGTCATAATCGGCAGACCCGGGTCCGGGTTCGTCGGGATCCGGCACGTCCGCCGAAACGACGATCCGTGATGAGTCCGGGGACCAGGCGTAGTCAACCACGCCCCTGATTCGGGTTGTGATCTGCCAGGCTTCACCGCCGTTCGCAGGTATGACCCACACCTGGTTGCGCCCATCGTCGTCTTCCCGCATGAACGCGATCAGTCCGCCGCCGGGCGACCACTTCGGAAACGAATCTCCGGGGCCGCTGGTGAACCGGGAGGCCTCTCCGCCGGCAGAGTCTTTGACCATCACACGGCTGTCCGTCTCGTGGGTCTCGGCGGAAATGGTGGACCGGGCGAACGCAAGGCGTTGTCCGTCAGGGGACAGTGAGGGTGCGGAGACCGTCACAAGGCCGTAGGTGAGGTCGTGGGTGGTTAGTGGTGAGGGCAAAAGGGTTTGCTCCGAGAACTGGGTCGTTGGCGGCGGTATCTTGCCACGAATGGTGGACGATCTGTGGCGGGAGCGGAATCAGCCGGATCGACGCAGAAACACCACCTGGACCTCCCTCATCCCAGCCTTCTCCCGCCGGGAGAAGGGGTGCGTCGAATTCGAATGGACCTGCAGGCGTGAGTGGCGGTACACCCAGGCAAGTGGCATAACACATCATCGCAGTCATCCTGTGTCCGAGACGAAGGATCTCCTGGATCCCTGTGCATCCGGGTTGTCAATGCGCCAGCGCACGTCTAGCGAATCCTGGGATTACGCGTGATGGACGCACAGACGATCCTGGTACCTCCCCCATCCCAGTTTCTCCCACCGGGAGAAGGGGCAAGTAGTTTCTCCAATTGCCGGGACGCGAACAGGGGCGGTCCGTGTTACCGAACCGCCCCTGTTTTTACTCTCTGGATTTTCCGACCGCGATCTAGCCCGCGGCTGCCGCCGCCTGCTCTATCGCGTAACCGGCGTGCACCTGTGTCAGGTGCGCGCGGTACTCGGCAGATGCGTGGATGTCCTCGTTCAACGAATCCTCCACTTCGGCCGCAGCCCGGCTCGCCGCCCGTCGGATCACCGCCTGCGTGAGTTCCTTGCCCTTCAGGATGCGCTCGGTGCGTCGTGCCCGGGTCGCCTTGTCGCCCGCTCCTGTCACCGCCACCCGTGCATCGGTGCAGGTCCCGCCGGAGACCGTTACCACAGCCGCCACACCGGTGATCGCGTAGTGCGAGGCCGGCTGGTGGAACTTGGAGTACGCGGTCCCAGTTCCGGCCGCCAGGGCCGGCAACTTGATCTCCGTGATGATCTCGTTGTCCCGTAATGCCGTCGTGAGCAGGTCGACCTGGAAACGATCGATGTTGATGTCGCGGCTGGACCTTCGTGTCCGTGCGACGACGCTTCCGCCGATCGCCAGGATCACCGCCGGGATGTCGCCCGCCGGGTCCGAGTGAGCCAGGCTTCCACCGATGGTTCCACGGTTTCGAACCTGCAGGTCAGCGACTCTGGCGGAGGCGTCAGCCAGCAGCGGATAGTTGGCCTGGATTACGGACGAAGTTGCGAGCTCGCGATAGGTCGTCATGGAACCTATCGAGACGCCACCGCCTTCTTCCTTGATGTACGAGAGACCATCGATCCCCCCGATATCCACCAGCACACCGGGCTCTGCCAGGCGCAGCTTCATCATGGGGATGAGGCTGTGTCCGCCGGCGAGAACCTTGGCCTCGCCCCGGTAACGGGAAAGCAGACTCGTCGCCTCGTCCACGGATGTCGGAGCAAAGTAGTCGAAATTACTTGTGACCATCTCTAACTCCTCTGGCTTCGGGCCGCGGCGCGCTCGGCACGCCGGGCTTCTTTAGCGTCCTGCATGGCCCGCCACACCTTTTCAGAAGTCGCCGGCATATCCATGTGCTTGACGCCCAGATGTGCAATTGCGTCGATCACCGCGTTCATCACCGCCGGGCTGGCGGCGATGGTCCCCGCCTCACCGGCGCCTTTAACGCCGATCGGGTTGGACGGTGACGGCGATACCGTGCGATCCAGTTCCATCATCGGGAACATGTCCGCAGACGGCAGGGCGTAGTCCATAAGCGAGCCGGACAACAGTTGTCCGTCGTCGGTGTATACCGCCGCCTCGCTCAGCGCCTGGCCAATGCCCTGCGCCACGCCACCGTGTGTCATGCCGTCCACGATCATCGGGTTCAGCACGTTTCCGAAGTCATCCACCGCAACGTAACGCTGTACCTCAACCTTCCCTGTGTCCTGGTCCACCTCCACCACACACAGGTGTGTGCCGTTGGGCCAGGCAAAGTTTTGCGGGTCGAAGAAACTGACTTCTTCCAGTCCCGGCTCCATCCCCGGCGGCAGGTTTGCTGCGGCGTAAGCCTGTCCTGCAACTTCCTGGATGCTGAGTGTTTTGTCAGCGATGTCCTCCACGGCAAACGTGCCGTTGTTGAAGGTCACGAACTTGGGGTCCGCTTCGAGAAGGTGTGAGGCCAGGCGATGCGTCTTCGCCTTCACTTTCTGAAGGCTGTTAAAGAGCGCCGCACCTCCCACCGCAATGCTTCGGCTGCCGAATGTGCCGGTTCCGAACTGACCCATGTCGGTGTCGCCGTGCAGCACTTCGATGTCCTCGACCGGGATACCCAGCTCGCTGGATACGAGCTGCGCCATCGTCGTCTCGTGTCCCTGCCCGTGGGGCGAGGTGCCGATGTAAATCGTCGCCTTGCCCGTCGGGTGGAGCCGGACGTTGCTGCTTTCCCACAGCCCGGCGCCCGCTCCCAGGGATGACGCGACAGCGGACGGCGCCATGCCGCAGATCTCGATGTAGGCCGCGATGCCAACTCCGAGGAGCTTGCCTTCGCGACGTGCGGCTCGCTGGTCCGCACGGAACTGCCGGTAATCGAAGATCTCCAGCGCCTTGTTCAGGTTGCCCTTGTAGTCGCCGGAGTCGTACATCACCCCGGTTGTCACCTCACGACCATTCTTGTGCGCCTGGAGCATGTTCTTGCGGCGCACCACTATCGGGTCGCGCCCGATCTCCTGAGCGAACCGGCTCACCATGCGCTCGACCAGGTAAGCCGCTTCCGGGCGACCCGCGCCGCGATATGCGTCTACCGGTGTGGTGTTGGTGAACACCCCGTGGACCTTGCACTCGATGTTCGGCATTTTGTAAACGCCGCCGAGCATCAGTCCAAACAGGTATGTGGGGATCAGCGGCGCAAACGTGGAAATGTAAGCGCCCAGGTTTGCGTAAAGGTCGACCTTGATACCGACGATCTCGCCGTCTTGTTTGCCGGCGATTTCCACGTCACAAATGTGGTCTCTCCCGTGCGCTGTGGAGACGTAAGCCTCCGAGCGAGACTCGATCCACTTGACCGGTCGCTGTACGTGCCGGGCGACGATGCCGGCGACCACTTCTTCCGCGTAGAGATAAAGCTTGCTGCCGAATCCACCGCCCACGTCCGGGGCGATCACCCGGACCTTCTGCTCCGGCCAGCCGGTGACCAGCGAGAACAGCAATTTGACCAGGTGAGGGATCTGCGTGGATGTGTAAAGGGTGATGTTGCCTTTACCAGCGTCGTAGTCCGCCACTACTCCCCGCGTCTCCATCGAGTTCGGGATGAGGCGCTGGTTGACGATGCGCTCTTTGACCACGATTACGTCCGGGTCTTTGATCGCCTCCCCGTAATCGCCGCCGCCGACTTCCCAGTCGAAGCCGATGTTGTTCGGTGCTTCTTCGTGGAGCAGCGGTGCCCCATCCTTGGTAGCGTCCTCGGCGTTGACGATCGCCGGCAGTATTTCGTAGTCGACATTGACCAGGGCCGCGGCGTCGTTCGCCTGGTAGGCCGTGTCGGCAACAACAACGGCAACGGCGTCGCCGAGGTATCGGACCGTCTCGAATGCCAGCGGCGGGTGAGCCGGTTGTTTCAGATCGGGCAGCATCCATCCCACGGGCAGACCGCCGAGTTCTTCCTGCAGGTCGGCGCCGGTGAATACGGCGATTACTCCGGGCGAGTCCACGGCCGCCGACGTGTCGATGCTCTTGATCCTGGCGTGCCCGTACTGGCTGCGCACGAAAGCGATGTGCGCCATTCCCGACAATCGGACATCATCGACGTACTTTCCGCGGCCGGTGATGAGCCGGGGATCTTCGGTACGTTTGACGCTTTCTCCAAAAGTTGCTACGGCCATGACTAACTCCCCGCTTTCGCGGCGGCGCCGATGGCGTTGACGATGTTCTGGTACCCGGTGCAACGGCAGTAGTTGCCGGCGATCCCGGCCCGAATTTCGTCTTCGGACGGGTCCGGGTTCTGCTTCAGCAACGCCTCCGAGGTCATGATCATGCCCGGCGTGCAAAAACCGCACTGGAGGCCGTGCTCATCCCAGAAGCCCTGCTGAACGTTCGTGTAAGAATCGCCGTCTGCAAGACCCTCGATCGTCGTGACTTCCGCGCCGTCCGCCTGGACGGCGAAAACCGTGCATGACTTAACGGCTTCTCCGTTCAGGTGCACTGTGCACGCGCCGCACTGGCTCGTGTCACATCCGACGTGTGTCCCCGTGAGATTAAGAACGTCACGCAGGAAATGAGCCAGGAGCAAACGCGGCTCGACGCTGGCTGGATGCGCGGTTCCGTTCACGGTGACAGTGATTTCGGTCGACATGGTCGGCCTCCCTGTCGCTTGTTTCTGTGTAGGCCGCACTATGCCTGCTAGTTTGAAGCTGTGCAAGCCACAATCGGAACAATCCGCTAATCGGGCGTTATTCGTATCGCAAGAGTCGCCCCGCTCCGTTATCTTTGAGGGTACGACGTGAACGAGTTTTTCGAGGAACGCGACCGGCGATGAAGATCAGCGGCTCATACAAACTCCCGGCGGACCCGGAAACGGTCTGGGCGACGCTGCTCGACCCGGACGCGCTGGCGAAATCCATCCCGGGCGCGCAGTCGTTCACGTCGGACGGC
>JASLLE010000043.1 GCA_030747175.1 Dehalococcoidia bacterium
GTGTCACTCAAGCGTTGTACTCGCTGAAGCCCGTCAACCCGGAGGCCGCCGTAGAAGTGACCGGGGCGCTGCACCGGCCGCCAATGGAGCGTGACGGCCCGGTCGCAGAACTGTTCGGGCGCGTTCAATCGCTCGGCGCGGAACTGGGGCTGGAATTATCAGAATCGTCCACCGGCGGCGGCAGCGACGCCAATCTGACCGCCGCGCTGGGGATTCCGACGGTTGATGGCATGGGAGCGGTGGGCGAGCATCCACACGCTGATGGCGAGTACCTGGTGGCTTCGGAGCTGCCGAAACGGGCCGAGCTCCTGGCCCATTGCCTCAGGAACCTGTAGACCCGTTCGAGAAACTCTCGTCCGGGAGCGCATCACCCTCCCCGGGTCGGGAGTCGGTGTCGGACGGGCCCGGTCTTCGTCCCGCCGGGATCAACAACATGGGGCGGCCCGACATACGGATCACTTCGTCCGCCGTGCATCCGAGCATCGCGCGCTGCCATCCCCTGCGCACGACCGACGCCATGACCAGCAGGTGTTCCGGTTCCGCGTCCTGGACATCGGTCAATGTACGCGCCGCCGGTCCCACTTCGACGCGGGTTTTGACGTCAAAACCCTCCTCCGCCAGGAGGTTGGCCTGTTGCTCGAGATACGTCTCCGCGTCACGAACCGCGCCTTCGACAAACCGTGGAGCGATGCTGCCCAGTTCCGCAGCGTTATGGAATCCGGGTATTTCCGGGACAACGCGGATCAGAGTGATCGGCAGGTTGCCCGCCCGGGATACACGACGAACGTACGCAAGCGCGAACTCAGATACGCGCGTGCCGTTCATCGCCACCAGCAAACGCGTCAACGGCGCCGGAGCGAAACCCTTTTTGCCCGCCAGATGGCCGTTCAAAATGAGCATCGGGATTGGCGACCGCACCCTGATCTTCTCGCCCGGGCTGTCCGTCACGTGACGCAGCGCCGGGTGATGCTCACCGACGGCGAGGGCCATCAGGTCAAATCCACCGGCAGCAGCTCGTGCGACGACTGTCTCGACCAGTTCTCCCGTGGCGGTGGTGGAGCGCGCCGTGACGCCGATGCCTTCAAACTGTCCGGCCAGTTCAGCAAAGTATTCCCGGGCCAGACCCTGGGCACGGTCGGTCAGCATGTTCGGGTACTCGATCTGGAGATCACCGGTGGACCTTGACCGGGTTGGGCGCAGGACGTGCAGAAGGGTCAGCTCGGAGTCGCACCAGTTCGTCACCTGGACGAGATGAGGCAGGATGCGCTCCGTGCTCTGGGAGCCGTTCATCGGGACGAGAACGCGCTTGAACATGGAATAGGGCCGGCGGCTAACTTACAAACGTGCCCCGTGGACTTTCGGCGGATCACCGATATCGCCCCGGGGCCGTACCCAATTCTATTCCCCCACCCGATTAGAGGTGTCGGGGCGATATACGGAAGCTAACGCCTGTGCGACCGTCACCGTGGCGGCTAGACTGGATGCTTCGTGATTCCGCCGGGTACGTGGACACCCGAATTGCCCGGGGAATCTGCCTACCCGAACCACGCCGGGCATGACGCCCGATTCATGCGAGACCTTCAATTCCCCGTGCCGATTAGCCAGTCTGAACTAGACGAAGTAGCCCTTTCCAGAGCCGAGTACGAGGCGATAGCCGACCGTCTCGGGCGCGATCCCAACCCGCTCGAACTGGGCTTGTTTGGATCGCTCTGGAGCGAGCACTGCGGCTACAAACACTCCAAGCCGCTTCTCAGGACATTGCCCGGGGAAAGCGAACGGTTGCTTGTCTCCCCGGGGACCGAGAACGCCGGGGTGGTGGACATCGGGGACGGGCTCGCGGTGGCGATGAAGATCGAGTCGCACAACCACCCGTCTGCCATCGAGCCGCATGAAGGCGCAGCGACCGGTGTCGGCGGGATCGTTCGCGACATCTTCGCCATGGGCGCGCGACCGATAGCTCTCCTGAACTCGCTCCGGTTCGGCAATCCAGACAGCGCCCGGAACCGCTACCTGCTGGGCGGCGTCGTTGGTGGCATTTCCTCTTACGGAAACTGCCTCGGCATCCCGAACATCGGCGGCGAGGTTGTTTTTGCTTCCTGCTACGACGGAAACCCGCTGGTGAACGCCATGTGCGTGGGGCTGGTCGAGGACGGCAAGATCATGTCTGCCCGCGCCGAGGAGCCGGGGGATGTTCTATTGCTGGTCGGGTCCGACACGGGCCGGGACGGCATTCACGGCGCATCAGGATTGGCATCACGGACCTTCGAAGAGCAGAACGAACTTCGCTCTGCCGTGCAGGTCGGCAATCCATTTCTTGAAAAGGTCTTGATCGAGGCCTGCATGGAGGTCATCCAGCTCGACAGCGTGGTCGGTTTGCAGGACTGCGGCGCGGCCGGCATCACGAGCGGAGCCATCGAGATGGCCGAGCGCAGCGACATGGGGCTGCGCCTGGACGTCGCGCTCGTCCCGAGGCGCGAAGAGGGCATGACGCCGTACGAGGTGATGCTGTCCGAATCGCAGGAGCGCATGCTACTGGCGGTGAAGCCGGGACGCGAGCACGAGGTCGAGGCCGTGTTTCGCAAGTGGGATCTGGACGCCACACATATCGGCGAATTCGTCGCCGGGGATTCCGTGGTGATCCTGGACGGCGACGAAGTGCTGTCCAAAACGCGCATCAAGGTACTTACAGACCCGCCGGAGTACGAGTTCGATCCGCCAAAACCGGGGTGGATTGCTGACCTGCAGGCCGCCGAGCTGGACTCAACGCCCACCCCCGGCGCCTCGCCCGTTGACGCGTTACTAAAGCTGCTGGCGACGCCGAATATCGCATCCAAGCTGCCCGTGTTCAGGCAGTACGACCACCAGGTGCAGACCAACACGGTGGTCGCGCCCGGGGGCGACGCCGCCGTCCTGCGTCTGAAAGGAAGCAAGCGGGGAATTGCCCTGTCCACGGACGGCAATGGACGCATCTGCTACCTGGACCCCTATATCGGCGGCCAGATCGCCGTGGCCGAGGCCTGTCGGAACGTGTCCGCCACCGGCGCCGTTCCCGTCGCCATCACGGATTGCCTCAACTTCGGCAGCCCCGAGACGGAAGATGGCCAGTACCAGCTCGTGCAGGCGGTCGCCGGCATCAAGAAGGCGTGTGAGGCGTTTGGGGTTCCGGTAATCAGTGGCAACGTGAGCCTTTATAACGAAGCGCCCGGAGGGGCGATCTACCCGACGCCGGTGATCGGCGCCATGGGCATCCTGGACGACGTCCGGAAGCACGCATCGGCCGGGTTTGCGGGCGGCGGAGATCGCGTCTATTTACTGGGCGCAAGCTCACTCGACGGGGATGCGTCGACACTGGCCGGAAGTGAGTACCAGGACTCGTTCATGGGCCGGGTCGCAGGACAACCGGCGCTGGACCTCGACCTGGAAATGGGGGTGCAACGGGCCTGTCGCGATGGAATCGTGGCGGGGCTTGTACGCTCCGCCCACGATGTGTCGGACGGCGGACTGGCGGTCGCGATCACTGAGGCCGCGATCATCGGCGGAACGGGCGTGGTGGTCGACGCTCTTTTTGCGGGGCGATGGGATGCGGCGCTGTTCGGCGAGGCGCAGTCTCGGATCATCGTGACGGTGCCGGGCAACCGGACTGACGAGTTCGAGAGGTTCGCTTCGGATGCGGGTGTGCCGGCGTTGGTTATGGGGGTCACCGGCGGCGACCGGATCGTCCTCGGAGATCTCGTGGACGTGTCGCTATCCGATGCGGCACACAACTGGCAGACAGGGTTCGAGAACGCCACGCGCGACTCCGCTCCGGCGGCGTCCTGAGCGTTCTGCAACCGGCCTTTGCCACGATTGGGTCGGCCGTCTATACGTTTGACACCCGCTGACCGCGATGCTAAGTTTTCACTAGCAGTTCTTGTTCGCGAGTGCCAGTTGGCGCTCGCTTTTCGCGATCCCACTTACGATTGTTTCCGGGGATCGGCGACCCCGGAGGCCCCATTGCCCAGGTACGACTATCGGTGCGAAGACGACGCCTGTGAGAACGACACCTTCGAGGTGTCGAAAAGTTACAGCGACGACACCGCGACCGTGTGCCCGGCGTGCAGTAACGAGGCCAGGAGGCTGCTGTCCCCTATCGCCGTCCATTTCAAGGGCAGCGGTTTCTACGTGACGGACAACCGTGCGTCGAACGGCGCGTCCGGCGGCGGCACAGATTCCTCCGATTCGGGCGATCCGGGGTCGAAATCTGACCCCAAGAAGACGGAATCGAAATCCGAGTCAGAGACGAAGACGGAGTCGAAGTCCGACACGCCGAAATCGTCCAGCGACTCGAAGAGCAAGTCGAAGGCCGCTTCCTCCTCGTCTTCAGATTAGTCGGCTACCGGATTGCCCGGATGCTTTCGCTCATACCTCCCCTCCGACGGTGCGCGATCGATCAGTAATGTAGCTGCGGAGATCGCGCGAAGGCGTTCCCCCTCTCCCGATGAGAGAAGGGCGGGAGCCCGCCCTTCCGCTCGGCCGGAAGGGTGAGGGAGGAAAAAGGTCTTCGCGAAACCAGCAGTGTTTGCTGAACGGTGTGCCGGTGAAGGTCCCTCGGCTATGGTCGGGATGACGGCGTAACTGCCGCGTTCGCCCCATCAAGTCAGTTGAGCCGATTGGCGTACCCCCTCTCCCGATGGGTGTACGGACCTGAGGGAGAGGGCCGGGAGCCCGCCTTTCCGTTCGGCCGGAAGGGTGAGGGATGACAAAGGTCCTCGCGAAACCAGCATTGTTTGCTGAACGATATGCTCGTGAAGGTCCCTCATCCTTCCGGTACCGGAAGAATCGGGATGACGGTATTACGATCGCGTTCGCCCCATTCAGTCAATTGGACCCACCGGCGGGCGCACCAGACTGCCGGTTACGCATGAGTAACTCGATCAATTCGGGATAACATGCTGCCTCGGTGACATCCGGTCGCCCGCGCATTCACGTCGTTCCAACGGAGAAGTCCCGTATTGCGAGCAGTAATCCAGCGCGTAAGCCGTGCGACCGTAACGGTCGACGGGGCCGTGACCGGCAGCGCCGGGACCGGCCTCGCTATCCTTGTCGGTGTAACGCACGACGATGGGCCGGAAGAAGTGAAATACCTCCGGGATAAGATCGCCAACCTGCGCATCTTCCACGGGGATGAGGACGACATCGGGTTCGAGCGATCGGCGCTGGAGGTCGGCGCGGACATCCTGCTCGTCAGCCAGTTCACGCTGTACGCATCGACGCGCAAGGGCCGTCGTCCCGGCTTCACGGACGCCGCGCCGGGACCGGTTTCGGAACCGCTGTTCGAGCAGGTTGTTGCGGCCTTCAAGGAGACCGGGTTACGGGTGGAGACGGGCGTATTCGGCGCAAAGATGCTGGTGGAGTTGGCGAACGACGGGCCTGCGACATTCATCCTGGACACGGCAGACCGCAACACGCCTCGCCGGGGCTAGACTGCCCTTTGCGACCAGGCTAACAACCGGGAGGTTTTAAACGATGCAACTCGAACCTCAAATCGAACAATTCATCCACGACAACCCCCAGGGCGTGATGACGACGTTCCGGCGCAACGGAATGCCGCAGCTCAGCATCGTGACGGTGTACCCGCGAGACGGCGGCGTCGGCATCTCGATTACGGAGACGCGTATCAAGTTCAAGAACCTGCTCCGGGATCCGCGCAGCTCTGTCCTGATTTCACACGAAGACTGGTGGTCCGGATTCCTGGTGTTCGAGGGCACTATGGAGATGCAGCACACGGGCAACACAGACCCGGAAGAGCTGCGGATGGCCCGCCGGAACATCTTCAGCGCCACAACGCGCCGCCGCAGTTCCGACTGGGACGATTACGACCGGAAGGTGGACGCCGATAAACGAGTCGCCATGATCCTGCGCCCGGATCACGTCTACGGGTCGGCGCTAGCGCGTATGAAAGCGGCGCTGGGGTAGGCTCGCTGATAGCAAGTGTCCTGAGGCTCTCGAAGGACCGGAAACCTCCAAACACACCCTCTCTGCTCACAGATCGTAGGGGCGGGGCTTGCTCCGCCCGCCGACGATCCCAACGCGTGTCCAGCAGTCTGTCATCCTGAGTTTTAGACGAAGGATCTCCCGGTTTTCCGTGCGTCTGAGTCGTAGATCCGTCGGTGTCGGTGTGAGGATTCTGGGACGAGATAGTCCATGCGAATTGTGACCGCTTTAACCTCCCTCACCCCAACCCTCTCCCACCGGGAGAGGGGGCAACGGCGTCGGAGCCGTGAGGCTCTCGAAGGACCGGATAGCGGGATAACGCGTACGCGACCGACCACCTGTTAGCTATGTCTCCGGTCCGTACACCCGTGGAGGGGAGAAGGGGCAAATTACGTGTCGGTATGAAGGGGCGGAGCTTGGCCCGACACCGGGCGATCCCAACGCGAGTCCAGCAGTCTGTCATCCTGAGTCCGAGACGAAGGATCTCCCGGTTTTCCGTGCGTTTGGGTCATAGATCCATCGGCGTCCGGGTAAGGAATCTGAGATGAGATCGTCCCTGCGAATTGGGACCGCTGTGACCTCCCTCACCCCAACCCTCTCCCACCGGGAGAGGGAGCGGACAATCGTCTGTGGTCGCGTCGCCGCAATCCAACGCACAGGGACGCCGCGCTCGGCATCATCCCGCGACACCGGCACGGCGTCCGCGGCGTATTACGATCCGAAACCCGGGACGGACCTATCGACTCTCGTAGTCCAGCGCTATGTTCAACGCTTTCACCGAGTGTGTGAACGCCCCGACGGAGATGAGGTCCACGCCCAACTCAGCGTCGGCCTTAACGATCGGCCGGCAGCTGACACGGGTTCGCATCTCGTTCCCGCCGGCAGAAGCGAGCTTCGGAGATATTAAGGAGATCGGAGCGGAAAGTTGATCGCCCGCTCGCCGCCAAGCACATTATTTCTGTACAGGTTCGCGACGAGTCGCAGGACCGTTAGCGCCAGGAACGATACAAACCCAGCCTGGTAGCTCATCGCCGGTGTAAAAGCGAACACGATTGGGATCCACCACACGATGTTGTAGATAACGAAGATCGACTTGAACGCGTTGCCGGCCACACGCTCGCTGCCCAATCGATCGTTTGACTGTTTCTCTTGCCATGCGAACCGCATGGATGAATGTCCTTCGACGACCACTCAATAGACGGCACCGATTACGAAAAGCCCGATGAAACCGGCGAACTCGGATAGGCTTGAAGTCGACAGCACCACGATGACATATGCGAGAGCCGGTATTCCTAGACCCAACGAAAGTAAATTGTTCCATCGCGCCGTCAGGTATCGCTCCCTGATCATCAAGTCGCTCCTGTCTCAACAATTGCACACACCGGCGTCGACCCTGCGCCAGAACTTGCACCTGAATAGGAATAATCCCACTGAGGAGGACACCGATGTATATCCGGTTATGAAAAAATCATGAAATTCTGATTTCAATTCTCTCCGCAGACCATGTCAGTCGCGCACCGGAATATGGTTCTATTCGAACTCAGTTCACGACCGGATCTGGTGGTGTTTGATCACACTTCACGCGCTGCAAACTCAGTGTTCAGGTCGCTCCGCCCCAACTGCATCAGCGCGCTCCGACGACCGCCGTCTATCGACGTGGCGAGGGACACAATCGCTGCCGCCGGACCTACGCGCTCTCGTAGTCCAGGGCTATGTTCAGCGCCTTCACGGAGTGCGTGAGCGCTCCGACCGAGATCAGGTCCACGCCGGATTCCGCGGCGGCCCGGACCGTCGCCATGCTGATATCGCCTGATGCCTCGGTCAGAACCCGGCCATCGACCAGCTTGACCGCCCGGGCCATATCTCCCGGCGACATGTTGTCCAGCAGGATGATGTCTGCGCCGCCCTCAAGCGCCTCACCGGCCTGCTCAACTGTCTCGACCTCGACCTCGATGCGAAGGTTGTGACGGGTGTTGCCCCGGGCGCGCCTGACCACGTCCGCTATCCCGAGTCCCTCAGCCGCCAGCGTCTCAAGGTGGTTGTCCTTGATGAGAACGAGGTCGCCCAGGTTGAAGCGGTGGTTTGCGCCCCCACCGGCGGTCACAGAGTACTTGTCCAGCGCACGCAACCCGGGCGCCGTCTTACGTGTATCAATGATGCGGGCGCCCGTCCCCCGGACGGCGTCTACAAGCTCGGCGGTCATGGTTGCGATGCCGCTCATGCGTTGCAGTAAATTCAGCGCCGTGCGTTCCGCCTTGAGTATCCCGCTCATAGGTCCGGAAATCCGGGCGATTGTTTGCCCGGGTTCGAGCCGCATGCCGTCTTCGGCGAGCGGTTGCGCCTTGATTGCTGAGTCAACCCGTCTGAACACCAGGCACGCAGCTTCAACACCGGCCAGCACTCCGGTCGAACGTGCGACCAGGTTCGCTGCGCCGGTCAGTTCCGCGGGGATGAGCGCATCGGTCGTCGCATCGCCCAGGCTCAGGTCTTCACGCAGCGCACGGTCGATCACGTCATCCAGGGCGGCGTACGGAAGGTCCCCCGGGTTCTCGGAAATAGCTACGGAATCCGGCGTTAACCGGCCACGTCCAGCATGCGCTGGAGCGCGACCCGTGCGTCGGCCGACGTCTGCTCTTCGACCCTGATCGGGTTAATCACCAGACCGGCCATCAGCCCGTCCAGCACCCACAGCAGATACGCCGGATGGATTCGATACATAGTCGCGCAGGGGCAGACCACCGGATCCAGGCAGAAAACCGTCTTGTCCGGATTTCCCTGCGCGAGCCGATTGACGAGATTGATCTCGGTCCCGATGCCCCAGACGGAACCCGCCGGCGCTTCTGAAACCATTTTCACGATGTACTCGGTCGAGCCGACGTAATCAGCGGCGTCCACCGTCTCACGCGTGCACTCCGGGTGAACGATAACGTTTACATCCGGGTACTTTTCTCGTGATTCCTCGATCTGGCGCGGCGTGAACCTGGTGTGGACGGAGCAGTGCCCCTGCCACAGGATTACCGTGGCCCGCCGCAGCGCTTCCGGTGTGTGGCCGCCCATAGGCGCAAAGGGGTTCCAGACGATGATCTCGTCTTCCGGGATACCCATCTTGAGCGCGGTGTTGCGGCCGAGGTGCTGGTCGGGGAGGAAGAGCACACGCTTGCTGCGCTCAAACGCCCATTCAAATGTCAGGTCGGCGTTACTGGAGGTGCAGACGATTCCGCCGCTGCGACCACACAGCGCTTTTATGTCCGCCGTTGAGTTCATGTAGGTGATGGGGACAATTTCTTCTTGCCCGCCGACGATGGAGATCAGGTCTTCCCACGCGTCCTCTACGTCTTCGGTCTGGGCCATATCGGCCATCGAGCAGCCGGCAGCCATGTTCGGGAGGATCACGGTCTGTTCCGGGCCGCTGAGGATGTCCGCGGTCTCGGCCATGAAGTGGACGCCGCAGAAGACGATGTACTCGGCGTCTTTGCGTTCGGAAGCCAGCCGGGAGAGCTTGTACGAGTCGCCGGAGATGTCGGCGTACGTAAATACGTCTTCGCGCTGGTAGTGGTGGCCGAGCAAAAGAACCTGGTCGCCGAGCGCTTCACGCGCCGACGCTATCCCTGCTTTGACCTCTTCCGGCGTCATTTTGAGGTACCTGATCGGCACCTTTTGCCATCTGACGCCTGCCTGGAATTCCTCTTCCAGAGTTAAGGTCCGTAAATTGCCATCTGTTCGGCAAAATGCGGACTGCTCAAGTTCGGTGATCGGTATTACGGTCTGTCGTGACCCTGTGGTCATACTGGATATACCCTCAGTCGATCTCCCGCAGCCGGTATTTCAGCCGCCGTGACCTCCCCCTGTAGCGACCAGGGGCTGGTCCCGGTGATGCGCACTTTTGCGAATCCGCCGATGCGAGTCTCGAACGTCTCAGAGTTTTCTAGGTAAACAAGTTTATCCGTTCTTGTGCGTCCCTGTAACATCCCTCTCGAATGTCCATCGATCAGGACATCGAATTCCCTGCCCGCCAGGCCGTTGTTGATCTCGCTACAGATGGACTCCTGAAGCTCACTCAATTCCGCCAGTCGGCGCTTCTTTTCTTCTACGGGGACTGTGTCGGGATGCTGACGCGCCGCAATAGTACCCGGTCTGACCGAGTATGCGGCGGAGTGGACCTTGTCGAATCGGACCTGTTTGAGGATATCCAGCGTCTGCCCGAATTGTTCATCGGTCTCGCCGGAGAAACCAACGATCACGTCGGTCACCATGACAACGTCCGGGATGATGGTGCGTATCTCGTCTATTTTCCGAAGGTACTGGTCACGGGTATAGCCACGCCTCATGCGGTCCAGGACCTCGTCGTCCCCAGCCTGGAACGGCAGGTTAATGTTTTCGCACACCTTCGGAAGCTCTCCGACCGCCCGGATGATCTTTTCCGACATGTCGCTGGGATGAGAGGTCAGGAAGCGGATTCGCTCCAGCCCTTCGACATCGTTAATGGCGTACAACAGGTCTGCGAGGTCGTGTACCGGTTCCAGATCATGGCCGTAAGAGTCGACGTTCTGGCCGAGAAGCGTGACCTCTCGAACACCCCGACTGACCAGCATCTCTGTTTCGTGCACCAGTTCCTCCACGGAACGGCTAACCTCCCGTCCCCTTCGGTACGGGATGATGCAGAAGCTGCAGAACTTGTCGCAGCCGTGGATGATCGGGATGAACGTGGCGACGTTCGGATCGCCGGGCAGCAATTCGGTGATGCAGCCATCCGGGTCGATACCGACGGTCTCGCCGGCCATCTGGAGGATCGGGTCAAACTCCTGCGGGCGGGCCCAGGCGTCCACCTGTGGGAACCGGCGGCTCAGTTCGTCGCTTTTCGGACCGACCATGCAGCCCATGACGGCGATGCGACGATCCGGGTCTTTTGCCTTCGCCTTCTTGAGGGCGCCAAGCAAACCCGTCGCCCTGTCCTCAGAGCCCTGGCGCACGACACAGGTGTTAAGGACGACAACATCCGCCGATCGCGGGTCTTCGGACTCGGACAGGCCAAGCTGCTCGAACCCGCTCGCGAGCCGTTCAGAGTCGGCCTTGTTCATCTGACAGCCGACTGTCCAGATGTGATACGTGGTCATAAAAGGAGGGCCGGAAATACGATGTGAAAAAGTGGCGGAGGGAGAGGGATTCGAACCCTCGAAGGGGCTATACACCCCTTACCGGTTTAGCAAACCGGCGCACTAGGCCTCTATGCGACCCCTCCGCGGTACTCAGGCCCTACCTAACGACTATAGCGACGCCGAGTTGGGCGCGCAATTCAATTGTCTCCTGTAGCGCGGCTGATTGGACCACCTGTAGCAGCCATTTATCTTGATTTACCTGACGTGACTCCCGGCGGTCACGCGGGAGTCAGTTCACGGGCCTTCGCCGAAACAGCTTCAATCTCGAAGATCACCTCGTGGACTCTGGTGGCGCAGTAGGGTCGAATCATTTCGGGGTACTCACCACGCCGCATCTGTTCTATCAGCGGACGAATCGCCCGCTCCGCGACCGGACAAAGGTCTGGATCCACGTCACCATTGGTGAACTCGTAGCGCTCCCCGGCCTTGAAGGTCTGACCCATTGGACAGGTCCCAACCGCCCGGGCCACGGTTACTGCGACAGTGCCGGTGACCGGCTCCAGGTTTGCCGGGGCGAGAAGCCTGGGGCCGGGTATCGTAATCTCCCTGACCAATGACGGCCTGGCCGCCGGGGTCGTCACAGTGCCGATTCTCAGGAGACGCGATCCGATCATGTAGACGGCGATCGGCGTTCCGACAAATACGGCCATGCCCGCGACTATTAGCAACGCCCAGGCAGTCATCGCCAGAATCAGTATGAGCGGCAGTGCGATGCCCAACCCGAAGGTCGCTACCCACACGGGCAGGCCGGGCTCGTTTTTTGATCTCGTGGTCATGCGTCATCTCCTGCCGGTTTCTTGACCGGCATGACGCGAAGAGATCTGCGGGATTGCGGCAGGAGCGGCGCTGAACCCACAGACTCTGCGCCATATCTCCGCTGCGGCGAGCGGCATCAAGCCGCCGCACGCTATACCTCGATCTTACGCACGAAAACCGGGAGCCTGTGTGAAAAAGCCATGACATCGCGGACCGCCTGCGCACTCGACAAGTGCGTGCCGAGTGTGCCGGGCCCGAAATCAGTCACGCCGGTTCCCACCGTCCCATCCCGGTTCGAAGGCGGTCGGAGCAAGCCCCACCCCTGCGACCGCGAGACGCCGCAAAACGTGCCAAAATAATCGCCCCGAAGGGGCCTTACGCCGTCGTCGCCAGTAGTCCCACGTCGCCCTGTATGGTCGCCTGCGCGGCGGCAAGGCGCGCGACCGGCACCCGGAACGGCGAGCAGCTCACGTAGTTGACGCCTACGGCGTGGAGGATGGCGATTGATCGCGGCTCTCCGCCGTGCTCCCCACAGACGCCCATCTCTATGGTCGGGCTCGCCCGTCGCGCCCAGTAGACGGCCGTGTCCATCAACCTCCCGACCCCTTTCGCGTCCAACACCTCGAAGGGATTGTCCTCAAGCACTCCCTTGTCGAGATAAGTCGTGAGGAACTCTTTTTCGGCGTCCTCACGACTGAACGAAAACACCGCTTGAGTCAGGTCGTTTGTGCCAAAAGAGAAGAAATCGACCGTCTCGGCGAGTCGTCCGGCCCGCATGCACGCCCGCACCGTCTCGATCATCACCCCGATCCGCAATCCGGAGTGGTTGATGTGTGACTTGATCTCGATCGCTTCCTGGCGTGTGATCACCTGCGGGATCATCACCGAGACGCGGGCATCGACCAGCGCCTTTGCATCCTGGATGGCGTCGACCTGCATCCGGTAGAGCTCCGGGAAGGAGATCGCCAGCCTTACACCGCGGTGGCCCATCATGGGATTGATCTCGGCGAGTTCCTCCCTGCGATGCTCCGACCGGGCGTCGCCGGTGACCATCGATTCCGGCAGGAACTCGTGGAGCGGGATATCGAGCAGCCTGACTATTACGGGCATCCCGTCCAGTTGCCGGAATATTTTGATGAAATCCTCCCTCTGGAGGTTTCGGAGATCACCCAGCGCCTCGGTCCGTTCCGCGTCGGTATCGCTGAGGATGAAGCGACGAATCGCGGCCAGCGATTCGGGCGAACTGAACTGGCGCTCCGTGCGTAACAGTCCGATCCCCTCTGCGCCGAACCCCTGCGCCAGGGCGACCATCTCCGGCGTGTCGGCGTTAGCCCACACACCCAGCCGGCGGACGCCGTCTGCGATCTCCAGCAGTTCCTCAAGCTCGCCCGTCGGCTCGCCGGATATCAGCGGCAGCTCTCCGGAATAGATGTGGCCCGATGTGCCGTCGACCGTGATCACATCGCCGCGCTTGAACTCGGCGTCGCCGACCCGCAGCACCCCGTTGACCGGGTCCACGTCGGCGTCCTCCGCGCCGCATACACATGGCTTTCCCATCGCCCGCGTCACGATCGCCGCATGAGACGATAGTCCGCCACGGGCTGTCAGGACTCCGGCGGCGGCGGCGATACCCTGTATGTCGTCCGGGATGGTTTCAGGCCTCACGAGGATGATCGGCCCGCGCTGCGCCTGGTTTCGGGCGTCGGCGTTATCGAAAACGATCCGTCCCGACACCGCTCCGGGCGCGGCGGCCAGACCGGATAAGACCGGCAGAAATCGCTCCGGCCGGTCGATCCGGCTGTGCAGGAATGACCGCACCTGGTCCGGGGTGACGTTCATTAGCGCCTCGTCGCGCCGGATCAGGCCCTCTCGCATCATCTCGACGGCGATGCGCACGGCCGCCTGCCCGGTCCGCTTTCCCGACCGGGTCTGGAGGATGTAAAGCGTGCCCTCTTCGACCGTGAACTCGATGTCCTGCATGTCGCGGAAGTACGCCTCGAGGTCCTTCACATGGCGATACAGCTCGGCGTACACGTCCGGTTGTTGTTCGGCCAGCCACGAGAGCGGCTCAGGTGTGCGGGTGCCGGACACGATGTCCTCGCCCTGCGCGTTGGCCAGGTACTCGCCGAATAACTCGTCTTCCCCGGTGTTCGGGTCACGCGTGAACAGGACGCCCGTACCGGAGTTGGCGCCGACGTTGCCCATCACCATCGCCTGAACGACCGCCGCCGTACCGAGGTCGTGCGAGATGCCGTTGAGATCGCGGTAAGCGATGGCGCGATCCACGTTCCACGATCCGAGGATGTCTCGGATAGACCGGAGTAAAGTCTCGCGATCGGCCACGTTCAGGACCGTGTCCATCATCCCGGGCATCGAGACGGGTCCAGACGAGCGGACCGATACTGACAGCCCATTCCCAAGCGACCGGCCGGTGGTCGATTCCAGCAGAGCCAGCTCCCGGTCGATGTCCGAACCCGGCAGTTCTCCCGTGTCAGCAAAGCGATGGAAGGCGTCGATTGACACTACGAAGCCGGGGGGTACGGGCAGCCCGAGGCGCGTCATCGTGACCAGGTTTGCGCCCTTGTTGCCGAGCTGGTTCCGGTCCTCAAAACCTTCGCCGAAACCGTAAACCTGTCGTGCCTCTGGCTGGCTTTCGGCCATCGAGGAGTTACCTCCACTTTTCGTGGGCGCGAACCGATTGCGGCAGCTTCTTCAGATCGAATTTAAACCGTCGCTCGTGATGAAGCCGTGAGACGCCGGGCGCGCACGTGAGATCGATATGTAGATGGCGGTCGTAACGTCCGACGCGATCCCCATTGTAGGGGCGTGGCTTGCTCCGCCCCATCGCAACGATACGTTTGTTCGGTGATGATGGTTGGAGCGCTATTTACGGACGCAATGGAATGCCCCCGAGAGATTCCTCGCGTGCCGACTTTGGAATGACAACCGACCGCAGTACTCGTGTCCCGAGGTTCTCGAAGGACGGGCGGGCCGCTGCCCACCCCTACGGCTTTGAGTGTTCGGACTCTAGGCGGATGCGCGCTCGGATCCCGGGTCGCCTATCCACACTTCACCGCCCTCGAAGTATTCCTTCTTCCAGATCGGCACGACCTGTTTCAAGCGGTCGATGAAGTGGAGCGTCGACTCGAAGGCAGGGCGGCGATGCGCCGCAGACACGGCGATGACCAGGCTTAGCTCGCCGATATCCACCCGACCGATCCGGTGCGCGACGGCGACCCTGTCGATCTCCCAACGCTCCTTGATTTCGTCGATCAGTTCCTGGAGTTTCTCCTCGGCCATCGGCCGGTACGCCTCGTACTCCAGGTACTCCACGCCGCGCCCGTCGTTGTGATTGCGCGTGACGCCCTCAAAGGTGATCACTGCGCCATCGGAATCGTCCCGGACGGCGTCGGTGAGGACGTTCGGGTCAAGTGGCTGGTCTGTGATGATGATCATAGTTGGTCAGGAATTTTACTTGGTCATTGGCGAAGCCGAGAGACACGCGCCGTCTTGATAGAAGTCTCCCTCTCCCAGCGGGAGAGGAGGCTCTAACCGCCGCTCACGGGTGGGATGAGGGCCAGTTCGTCGCCATCGGACAGTGCGCCCGTGAACTCCACGTACTCGTTGTTTACGGCCGCCATCAGGCTTGTGGGCGCGATCCATTCCTTCGGCGCGCTCTGCTGGGCCGCGTCGATAGCGTCCCGTACAGTTGCTCCGTCTGGCAGCTCCACGGACAGGTCACCGGTTCCCGCTCGATCGCGGAGCCCGGCGAATAACTTGATGGCGATCTTCATAGGTCGAGACGGTCTCATTTCGTGGGTAAGGACTGCTTCGAGTATACGGCTGTGCGTGGGTGATCCGGGGTTTGCACGGCGAAACTCGGGTTCACCACATAATCAGGCACGTGGCACAATTGGTCCCGTAAAAATAGAACCCGCACGCGGGCAGGGCACGATGGCAATCTCCAGGGTATTCATAGACGGCTCATACGGCACAACGGGCCTCAGGATTCGTGAGCGGCTCGAGCCGCGCGACGACATCGACCTGGTGGTGGTCGACAAAGATCTGCGCCGGGATGTCGGCGAACGCCGCGACGCCCTCGTGAACTCCGACCTCGCTATCCTCTGCCTGCCGGACGATGCCGCGGTCGAGGCCGCCGGATGGGCCGCCGAGAGCGACACGAAGGTGGTCGACCCGTCCACAGCACACCGGGTCGCCGATGGCTGGGTTTACGGCCTGCCGGAGATGACGCCGGACCAGCGTGACGCCGTGCGTGGTTCTGACACGGTGTCCAACCCGGGTTGCTACCCGACCGGGGTGATTCTCAGCGTCCGGCCCCTGACCGAGGCCGGGATTCTTTCGGAGGACGCGCCCGTCACGATCCACGCTCTCTCCGGATACTCTGGCGGTGGCAAAAACCTGATCGCGAAGTGGGAAGGCGGCCAACCGGATCTCGCGGGCCTGCCTTTCGAGTCGCCGTACGCGCTTCACACGGAACACAAGCACGTACCTGAGATGAAGAAATACTCCGGACTCACCTACGAGCCACAGTTCATGCCGGCGGTCGGGTCATATCTGAAGGGCATGCGCGTCGAGGTTCCGCTGCACAAGTCGGTCATCCAGGGCGGCGCAACCGCCGAGACGATCTGGAAGTTGTTGGACGAGCGCTACGCGGACGAGCCGCTGGTCAACGTGGTCTCGATAGACGACGCGCTTGAATACTCCGATCCGGCTTTCGATCCGCAGTCGAGAAACGACAACGACGGTCTCGACATCTCGGTGGTGCCGAACGCTCTTGGACACGTTCTGCTGATCATCCAGATAGACAACCTGGGCAAGGGCGCATCCGGTGCCGCTATCCAGAATATGAACTTGATGCTGGGGCTGCCGGAGCACGCCGGGCTGAACGTCTAGGGTCGTTTCACGCTCGGAGGCGACTCCACACGTTTGGCTGAGTTATCAGGTCTGTGGTCGAGATCGTCAGGGGCTTGCGCCGCCGCCATCCTGAATCGGAGACGAAGGATCTCCCGGGTTGATCAATTCACCAGCGCCCGATCATGCCTCCCGCGGCGGTTTCCATCTTTCCGGTTTGTGTTTGTAGAAACGAATCAAGCGTCTGGGAAGCCGGTGCGAGAATGCAAAGGCCCTGACCGCGAAGAGACACTCGGACGGCCAGATAGCCGGGAGATTCTTCGTCTCGGACTCAGAATGACAAATTGAGCCCGTTGCGCAGAAGTAACGCAGTCAGGTCAACCAACGACTCCTTCCCCCTTCGCGTTGACACCCCTGTCTCGGCGTACCTACACTTGTAGGGTCAACTGCCCGAGTTGCGACGGTTTGTTGCGATGTCCGGGCGATTCCTGAACGTAACTGGAGTTCTTTCTTTACATGGTTCGCATTCGGCTGCGCCGCATCGGCGCGAAGGGCCACCCGTTTTACCGCGTCGTAGTCGCTGACCAGCGCACCGCCCGCAATGGCGCGTTCATCGAGCAGATCGGCACCTTCGACCCGATGACCGACCCGTCAGAGGTCAAGATCGACGAAGAACTGGCTCTGAAATGGCTGCGACAGGGCGCACAGCCCAGTGAATCCGTCGGCGCCATGCTGAAGAAGCTTGGCATCATGGACAAAGTGAAAGAGACCGCCTGATCTCATGAAAGAGATGGTCGAGTACATCGCCCGGGCGCTGGTCCGCAACCCCGACGCCGTCGAGGTGGTGGAAGAGGTTCGCGGCAACCGCGTCTTCATCACACTCATCGTCGCCGATGAGGACAAGGGCAAGGTCATCGGCCGTGACGGCCGGGTGGCCCAGGCCATCCGTTCCGTGCTGCGGGTTTCCGGCGTCAAGTCCGACCAGCGCATCGTCCTCCAGATCGACTAGTCCTTCCCGGGAAGGACATCTTTGTCGCCACCGCACTACAACCGCGATCGCCGCCGGCGGCGCGAGGCGCAGGATCGACGCCCGGCCCCCCATCGCGTACCTCGTAACACCGGCATCGAGCCTTCTTCACCCACGCGCGTAGGCGTCGCCTCCGTGCGCCGGGCGTGGGGCACCGAGGGCGCAATCGCCGTTAGCCAGTTCTCGGAAGACGAGGACCGATTCTCCCCCGGTGAGATTGTCTACATCCACGGCGGACGGCGGGCGAGAGTGATCGAGAGTCATCGAGCCGGGTCCGCAACCGTCCTCAAACTTGATGTCCTGCGTAACACCCGTGACGCCGAGGCGTTACGGGGAACGATCATCGAGATGGAGGGTGAGGATCTCCCAGACGCTCCCGAAGGCGCGTACTACCACTACGAGATCGTCGGCACGAAGGTACGGACGACCGAGGGCGAAGATCTGGGCGAAGTGCAGGAGATCATCGTCACCGGCGCAAATGACGTGTACGTGGTCGGCAAGCCCGGAGCGTCAGATTCCGGCAGCCAGATCCTCATCCCGGCGATCGAGGATGTTGTGCTGGAAGTGGACATCAACAACGGCGTCGTGACCGTGAATCTACCGGAAGGGTTGCGGTAAGAGCGGATGGCGTGATCGGGTTGACCCGATCCTTCAAGAGCCTCAGGACAATTGCGCGATGGCGTCTCCGTACAGACTCAAAGGGCTATGGGCCATATTTCGGGACACTGGCACGTGGAAAGAACGTCCGAAACAACTGAGGCGCTCGACCGCTCTCGAAGGACCCGGCCCACAGCTACACGCCCCCCTCCCAGCGGGAGCGGGCCGGGGTGAGGGAGGACAAAGATCTTCGCGACCGAGAGTGTCTTGCCCGATCAGCCTCTAGGTGAAGGTCCCTCGTCCTTCCGATCCCGGAAGGATCGGAAGGACATGAGAATGCTGGGCTCCAGGCCGCACACATCCCGCGTCCTGAGGCTCTCGAAGGACCGGAATAATCCCGTTACGATGTCAAATCCGACCAAATCTTTGACCCGATTTCGGGCAGCTTGCTAAGATCAGTATCCGGATCGCAATGCGACCGACCGGAGTCCCGTGAAACACCAGCCCGTATACCGATGCAGATCGGCACCGGGAGGAACGCCATGTCCGGCCACTCTAAGTGGAGCACCATCAAGCACAAGAAGGCGGCTACCGACGCACGCCGGGGCCAGCTCTTCACAAAGATCGCCCGCGAGATCATCGTGGCGGCGCGTGGCGGCGCGGACCCCGAAACGAATTTCCGGTTACGTCTTGCCATCCAGACCGGCAAAGATGCCAACATGCCGAACGACAACATCGATCGGGCGATCGCGAAGGGTTCGGGCTCCGGTGACGATGGCGCAGACCTGGAAGAGATCACCTACGAGGGCTACGGCCCGGGTGGCACGGCGATCATGGTCCAGGCGCTCACGGATAACAAGAACCGGACCGCGTCCGATGTCCGGCAGATGTTCTCTCGTGCAGGCGGCAACCTCGCAGCGTCTGGTGCCGTATCGTGGGGCTTCAAGAACTCCGGCGTGATCAACGTCGAGACGTCATCCAGCGACCCGGAAGACATCGCTCTTGAGGCGGTGGATTCCGGTGCGGAGGATTTCGACATCGAAGGTTCCGCGATCGAATTCAAGGCGTCGTTCACAGATTTCGAGCCACTCAAATCAGCGCTTGAAGCGATGGACGGTGTAGAGGTGCTCTCCGCGGAGCTGGCGATGGTCCCGGACACACTCGTGGAACTGGATGAGTCAAAGGCCAAACAGACACTTCGACTTCTGGACACGCTGGAAGAGCTCGATGACGTCCAGAAAGTGTTCTCGAACGCCGACTTCCCGGACGAAGTCATGGCGGAGTACGCCGAGGCCGGTTAGCTGGGCGGGTGATGTCACAACCCTTCTCCCAGCGGGAGAAGGTGCAGGATGAGGGAGAAATCTCTCGGTCTTGACAACCTTGACCACCTTGAACGGTCGGACACCCTTCACCCTCACACCAACCCTCGCCCTGAGGGAGATGGGGCACACAATCGGCCGATGGCGGCGCCCATTATTGTCATCCCGATCCTTCCGGGATCGGAAGGACGAGGGACCTTCACCTGCAGGCTTTCCCGGTATTGGGATTCTTTGGGCGAGCACAATCTTCTCCCTCACCCAGACCTTCTCCAGCTGGGAGAGGGAATTTCATGAACATGAACTACGACGCCTGGGCCGAGTGGTATGACATCTTTTATTCGACCGCCGGGGTCGATGATGTCGAGTTTTATGTGGAGCTTGCCCGGGCGTCAGGCGGGCCGGTGCTTGAGATCGGATGCGGAACGGGTCGCGTAAGCCTGCCCATCGCCGCCGCCGGCATGGACGTTGTCGGGGTGGACTTCTCGCCCGCCATGCTCATGAAGGCGGAGGAAAAAGCGGCGGCAACTCATGACCTCGGCGGGGCATTCGAGTTCGTCCGGGGCGATATGCGAACGCTGGCGTTGGACCGCAGCTTTCCGCTGGTCATCATCCCGGCGCGAACTCTGTGTCTGGCCCTCACACCGGAAGAACAGGTCGAAACTTTGCGGCGCGGCGCGGCGCACATGGCGCCTGGTGGGCTTCTTGCGTTCAATATGTTCGTCCCGGACCCGGAAGTGATTGCCGACACGTCCGATGATCCGTATCTGATGGACGAAACGATCAACCCGGCAACAGGACGGCGATGCGTCCTGAGCGCCATCGACCGCTTCGACCTGGTAGCACAGACCAATAACGGCACCCAGATCGTCGAAGAGTTAGACGACGACGGCAACCTGCTGAGAACGGTCGAACTGGATGTGAACACCCGCCATATCTACCCGTCCGAGGTCCACGTCATGCTGGAGGAGGCCGGCCTGGTGGCAGACCAGGTATTCGGCGACTTCAACGGCGGCCCGCTGGACGAGGACAGCGAAGAGATGGTGTGGGTGGTACGGCAGGTGTAGAGACAGTAGATCAGCGGACTCTCATCCGTGTCCTGATGCTCTCGTAGGACCGGATTGTGCGCGAACGCGCTGGCGTGCTGTTATTGCCTTGTGAGGCCATCACCCCCTCACCCCAACCATCTCCCGGCTGGGAGAGGGGGTTTGGGCGTATTGCAATATGCTCCTATGGTGCACCTGCATATTTACGGATTCTGATATCTTGACCGCATACTCAGATTGATATCGTCTGATATACGTTGTACGCAGGGGGTTCGAGATGGCAGAGATTGTTTACGCGGTTGAAATGAGAGGTTCAGGAGCGCCCGTCGAGGGCCGGGAGGGTGTGCTAAGAGGGGCGGCTACCGGGGTGGGTCCGAATGGTGAAGCCATCATCTTCGAGACTGAAGTTGTGATGTCTGACGACGGGTTCACTGAATCTGGATCGATCACCCTGAATGGCCGGGGCAGCGTGAACTTTGACACCATCGGCATGGGGCAGATGGGTCCGAGCCCGGTCGAAGGCCTGATGTACGGGACCGTAATGTGGAAGATCACCGGAGGCGACGGTGAGTTCGCGGGCGCCACGGGCCATATCACGTCCAACTTCACATTCTCGGAAGCAGGCGAGCTGGTGGACAACCAGTACGTACGGATTTTTACCGGATAAGCATGAGCGGCCGACCGATCGATTCCGATGGCAGTTGCGTGCCCCCTCTCCCGGTGGGAGAGGGTTGGGGTGAGGGAGGTTAGAGGTCCGTCCCCAAACGCGGTCGATTCGATGGGACATCTTATGGTGAAGATCCCTCGTCCTTCCGATACCGGAAGGATCGGGACGACGATGACGGTAAATCGTGTTCCATCTTTACGGCGTGGGCGCGTGCCCCCTCTCCCGGTAGGAGAGGGTTGGGGTGAGGGAGGTTAGAGATCCGTCCCCAAACGCGTTCTATTCGGTGGGACATCTTATGGTGAAGATCCCTCGTCCTTCCGATCCCGGAAGGACGAGGGATGACGATGAGGGTTGAGGGCGTCGCGAATCCCGCCTCTACGTTCCTTTGGTGACGGCCCGGAGGCCGTATCCGGGCAACTCGAATAGAATCGTGTAGACGCCACGATATAACCCCGCTTGATGTAACCCGCCCTTCTCCTTCCGTGGAAGGATCAGGGAGCGGGCGCTCCAACAGACATGCCTGACTTCAAGATCGTTTCGGACTTCCAGCCTACCGGTGACCAGCCGCAGGCTATCGACGCGCTCTCGAAAGGACTGGATGACGGGAAGAAGCACCAGACTCTTCTCGGTGTGACCGGCAGCGGCAAGACATTCACGATGGCGCAGATCGTCGAGAGGCAGCAGCGACCCGCCCTCGTGATCGCCCACAACAAGACGCTGGCTGCCCAGCTCGCCTCCGAGTTCCAGGAGTTCTTCCCGGAGAACTCGGTCCAGTACTTCGTCTCCTATTACGACTACTACCAGCCGGAGGCATACATCCCCCGGTCTGACACCTACATCGAGAAAGAGTCGGACATCAACGAGGAGATCGACCGGCTGCGGCACGCCGCCACACGAGCGTTGCTGACGCGCCGGGACTCCCTGATCGTGGCCTCGGTTTCGTGCATCTACGGCCTCGGTTCGCCCGAGGAGTACGAGAGCTTTGTCCTGAATCTGACGAAGGGCGAGCAGACCGGTCGCAACAAGGTCGTTCGCCGGCTCGTGGACATGCACTACGACCGCAACGATGTCGACACCAGCCGGGGCCGGTTTCGGGTTCGAGGCGACACGCTCGAGGTGATGCCGGCCTACGACGAGCTGGCGGTGCGTGTGCAGTTCTGGGGCGACGAGGTGGAGCGCATAACGGTGCTCGACCCGCTGACGGGCGAAATCCTGGGCGACCGGGACGAGATCGACATCTACCCGGCCAAGCACTTCGTCACATCCGAGCAACGGTTGCTGGACGCGCTCGACGATATCGAAGAGGAGTTGGAGGACCGGCTCAAGGAGCTGAACGACTCCGGCAAATTGCTGGAGGCGCAGCGACTGGAACAGCGCACGCGCTACGACGTGGAGATGCTGCGGGAGACCGGCTCATGCCCGGGCGTCGAGAACTACTCCCGGCCGCTCGGACGACGCCCCCCCGGTTCCGCCCCGTGGACCCTGCTGGACTACTTCCCGAAAGACTTCCTGATCTTCATCGACGAGTCGCACATGACTCTGCCGCAGATACGCGGCATGTTCAACGGCGACCTTGCACGCAAATCGGTGCTTGTGGATTACGGCTTCCGTTTGCCGTCCGCTATCGATAACCGGCCTCTTTCGTTCGACGAGTTTGCGGACCGGATCAACCAGATCGTTTACGTCTCGGCGACGCCGGGGCCATACGAGGATCAGCACGAAGAGCAACGCGTGGAACAGCTGATCCGCCCGACCGGCTTACTCGACCCGACCATCGAGGTGAAGCCGACCGCCGGACAGATCGACGACCTGCTGGACAACATCAAGGAGCGCGTCGCGAACCATCAGCGTGTGCTGGTGACGACGCTGACGAAGCGGATGGCGGAGGAGTTGTCCCAGTACCTGCTCGAGATGGGGGTTCGGACGCACTACCTGCACTCGGATATCGATACCTTCGAGCGAACGGCGATCCTTCGCGATCTGCGGCTCGGCGTGTACGACGTCGTGGTCGGGATCAACCTGCTGCGTGAGGGTCTGGATCTCCCCGAGGTGTCGCTGGTGGCGATCATCGACGCCGACAAAGAGGGCTACCTGCGGTCCAACACCTCGCTTGTGCAAACGGTGGGCCGGGCGGCGCGCCACGAGCAGGGCCACGTGATCATGTACGCCGACAACGTCACGGACTCGATGCGAACGGCAATCGACGAGACGGCGCGGCGGCGCGTTGTGCAGGACGCGCACAACAAGGCGAACAACATCGAGCCGGCGTCGATTATCAAAGAAGTACGCGACATGACCGAGCGAATCCGGCAGGTCGCCGAGACGAAGGCGCCGTACGTGGCCGCAGAGGGTCTGCCGAAAGACGACCTCGCACGGTTGGTACGAGACCTGGAAGGCCAGATGCGAACGGCGGCCAGGGACCTGGAGTTCGAGAAAGCCGCCCTCTTGCGAGACCAGATCGTGGACCTGCGCAAGGTAATGGTGGACGCGGAAGTCGCAACACCGTCGGCCGGGGATTGAGGCGCTTTCCCTTTTTGCCCGATCAGCGTAATCGCCGTGATTACGGTTGCTTGCAGGGGCAGGGGCGAGGGTGAGGGTGAAGCGGGCATGGCTCTCGCGATGTTCAGGTTAACGGGTTAATTCGCTTTAACTTCAGAGCGGTTGTGAGACGCGACCCACCTCCAAACCTCCTCCCTGCCAGGGAGGAGGCTACAAACGGCCCCCTCCTGAATCAGGAGGGGGTTCGGGCGTGGTTATTCGGCGCCATGACCACGGACAGTCCCGATCACTTCGCACCAGCCTCAAGGCTATAGACAACATCCGAAGGAAGTACGCCTACAGGGTGGGAGGCCGCAGCTACGTAGATGGCCTACAATCCACGCCATCGGGAACCCTGCGGATATTGAGAACACGGAGGATCTGTCATGACGGACGTGGTGATCGTGAGCGGAGCGCGCACGGCAGTAGGCAGGTTCGGCGGCGGATTCAAGGACGTGGCGGCGTCCGATCTCGGGGCGACAGCGATCAAAGCGGCCGTCGAGCGTTCCGGCATCGAGCCCGGAGACGTTGACGAGGTGATCCTGGGCAACGTCCTGCAAGCCGCAGAGACCGGCTACACGGCGCGACGAGCGATGATAAAGGCCGGGCTGCCGGAGTCGATACCGGCCATGACGGTCAACCGGGCGTGCTCCTCCGGGCTGGAGGCGATCAACTTTGCGGTGATGGCGATCATGACGGGCCAGGCGGAGGTGATCGTCGCCGGCGGAGCGGAGAGCATGAGCACCGCGCCCTACCTGGCCCGTGGCATTCGCTGGGACGGCCCACGCATGGGCGATTTCGAGATGACCGACAGCGTGACGATGGGCCTCGCCTGCCCCATTTACGACTACCACATGGGCGTGACGGCGGAGAACGTGGCGGAACGCTTCGAGGTCACCCGGGATGCGCAGGACGAACTGGCCGCAGCCAGTCATCAGCGGGCGTTGGCGGCGCAAGAAAACGGGTACTTCGACGGGCAGATAGTCCCGTTCGATGTCCCACAGCGCAGGGGCGACCCGGTCAGCGTCACGGCTGATGAGCACCCGCGCCCCGGCACAACTGTGGAGAGCCTGTCAGGTTTACGGCCCGTGTTCAAAAAAGACGGCTCGGTAACGGCGGGCAACTCCTCCGGCATCAACGACGCAGCGGCGGCGGTGGTCGTGATGTCCGCAGAACGGGCCGCCGCCGAGGGAATCACGCCACGCCTGAAATGGGTTGGACGCGGCGTCTCGGGCGTTGACCCGTCCGTGATGGGCATCGGCCCGGTCCCGTCCACGCGAAAGGTGCTGGAGAAGACGGGAATGGCGCTGGAGGATATCGACCAGATAGAGCTCAACGAAGCGTTCGCTGCGCAAGCCGTGTACGTGATTCGGGAGCTGGGACTGGACCCCGAGAAGACGAATGTGAACGGCAGCGGAATCTCGCTGGGTCACCCGATAGGTGCGACCGGCGCCATCATGACGGTCAAGTTGATGGAAGAGATGACGCGGCGGGACCAGCAGTTCGGGCTGGCGACGATGTGCGTGGGCGGCGGCCAGGGCGTGTCGACGATCTTTGAACGGCTGAACTGAGCAGCGAAGGGGCGCTCACTCCGGCAGGGACGCCACGCCGTGCAGAACATGGGTCCTTT
>JASLLE010000044.1 GCA_030747175.1 Dehalococcoidia bacterium
AGCTATTAACCGAAACTCGTCGATCGACGATTGACGTCTGGCCGGATCCCCGGTTACCAGATCGATGGTTGAAGTTATCCCAATGGCGACGTAGCCAAGTGGTCTAAGGCAGAGGTTTGCAAAACCTCCATTCGGCGGTTCGAATCCGCCCGTCGCCTCCAGAGCAAATCAAATACAGGCCCCGCAATGCGGGGCCTGTATTTGTCTGGGCCAGCTTCGATGGATTCTTTAATCGCGTGGTAGCCACAGTAGTTTGAGAATATTGGTACGAGTATTCTTCTCTAATTAATTGCTTTCAGTCTTGTCTGATTATTAATAGCCAGATTCGATTATTCGAATCTGTGAGGCGTGAGATCAGGGGTTAAGAACACATATGTGGGAGCTTGCATCTTGTAGAGCTTGTAACTCCGGAGATCTTGTGCCGTTGTCAGATTTCGACGCGGAGGGTCCGGAAATTCAATTCAAGGCGTGGGTCTGCACGAACCCGAGTTGCGGTTTCAACCTGAAGGTGAGAAACGGTCACATTCGGATGAACGAACCGATTTGCGGCATGGACGAGTGCCGGTAGTAACCTCGGTGATAGTCACGGGCCGTGCCGCGGGAACCGAAAAGTTAGTCCCCACGGCAGTCAGGCGCCCGCCGGTAAGCACCAGGTCTCCCTGTCCGGGACCATCAAACTCTCGGCGGTGACGCCCGGCGAGATTGTCAGGCCCTGTTTCCCTCAAGCCCCGCTGACCGGCGATGGGTTTTCGATAACGCACACGGGGAAGCTGTTAATTGCGTCCCGATAATTCAAAGGGGACGGATGGAGTCGCAAAGCACCTCTGGCGGCCGGGGATCGTATGCGGCTGCCGGGAAATCGATCGGTCGATGTGCCGGAAGGGTTACGCGATGCCGTCGAGTGAATTATCGACCCGTTACCTGTACGCACTCGCCCAGTTCTTCGCGCTGATTCGTTGAATGTAAAACGTACGAGAATTGGATTGTGCCGATCACTGGTTGATGACCGGACAATATCGTAGTTTCACCGAAAAGACTTGAGCCCCCGGTGGTTCACGTTGGTAACCCCGGAGCGACGCCGGGGATCCGATCGAATCGCCGGGGCAGATCCCACGGCCGCCAATGGACCTGCGGGCGGGACTCGTCCGCTGCATCGGCCAGGAGCGCCATCGCCGTTCTTGAGCGTCGCCGGGTTCGTTTCGAGACGCGCTGGGCTCAACTTTTTCATCGATGTGACCGCATGGCGCTTGACGCCGACCCCGGGATCATGGCGCGACGTTCCGGCATGCCAGAACGCCCTGATCTCCCCTCGCAATTGCCGGAAAGCGGCAGCCGCACTCTGCTCGAAAGGGGTCTAACCTAGTTGCGACGGCGACGGCGATGTTTCGCGAGGGACTTCAAGCGATCTATAAACCCGGGCCACGGGAGTTACGACAATCGATTGGACGGTAGCGGCGTTAATGAGCGCCGCCCTGTTTGCCGTGGTGAGTATCACCGACAAGGTGATCATGACCGGCATGGGCCTGCGCGTGCGCGGGTTCCTGCTGTTCATCGGGTTCCAGACCCTGGTGACCGTAATCGTCGTCGCCGTGGTCAACCCGTTTCCCTCGGTCGATGCAGATGTGTACGTACGGGGAGTTGGCGTCGGCCTGATGTGGGGGATCAGCGCGCCGCTTATGCTCTGGACACTTAGCCGGGAAGAAGTGTCCCGGGTCACACCTATCTCACAGTCACACCCGCTCCTGGTTGTGATCTTCGCCGTAATACTGCTCGGCGAAAGCCTTTCCCTCCTGGAATCCATCGCCGCCGCGCTTGCCATCGGTGGCGCGATCCTCGCCGCGATTCGATTGTCGGACGCCGGCCGGATACGGCTCAGCGGCTCACTTGCCTACCTCGGAATCGCCGTCATCATCGTCGCCCTAGCGCAGATACTGCTGAAGACCGTGACCGATGACCTCTCTTTCTGGCACGCCATGGCGCTCCGCAGCGCCGGGATGTCATTCGTTCTGCTGGTCATGAACCTGAGAACCTCGATACTGGCGGACCTGAGCCGGTTCATGCTGTCACCGGGCAGGTTCACCGCTCTCGCCATCGACGCCGGCGCGGCGACCATGGCGATGACCTTGATCACGTTCGCCATCGCGGCCGGTCCGGTCTCACTGGCAAACGCCTTCGCCAGCACCACTCCCCTGTTCGTATTCTTCGCCACGATGCTGCTGGCGTGGAAGACACGGCTGCTCAAAGAAGAGGCGCTGGATCGTCAGGCCGTAGCGCAAAAACTAATCGCCGCGGCGATGGTCGCCGGCGGACTTGTCCTGATCGCTCTGACCTGAATCCGCCTCCCGGACATCCGCCCTGGCGCGGCAGGGATGGTCAATGTCACCACAATCCGGGCGCCATTAGCTTGACGCCACGATTGGGCGCCTATACACTCATCATCTGTCGAGGTGTGACTGTTACGGATTGCCCACCCGTACATCCCAATTTATAGATTCTCAGGTTTGCGTCCGCGCGCGCCCGCGCCGGGCGTTATCTGCGTTCTCGCGCGAGAACGCCCCGGAAATCCCAGCCACCTGGACCAATTGAGCATCGCCACGGAACAATCGTGGTGTCGAGAAAATCAGGAGAGTAAATATGGTCGTAGCTGACGTTCGTCCCAGTAATGTCTTTTACCGGAACGTCAAGAGCTTCAACCACATCTCGAACATCGTGGACGTCCCGAACCTGATCCAGGTTCAACTGCGATCGTTTGACTATTTCACGACGGACGGCCTTCGAGAACTATTCGAAGAGATCTCGCCGATCGAGGATTTCAGCGGCGGCCGTTTCGCCCTGGCATTTCTGGGACACGAGATCCGGGAACCAAAGTTCACCGAACGCGAATGCCGGTTGAAGGAGATCACGTACTCCGCGCCGCTATACGTAACCGTTGAACTTGAGGTCAAATCCGGCGACGCCGCGGGAGAGAAGAAACAGCAGACGCTGTTCATGGGCGATATCCCCATGATGACGCGCAACGGCACCTTCGTCATAAACGGCGCCGAGCGGGTCGTCGTTTCTCAGCTTGTCCGTTCACCGGGCGCTTACTTCACACGTGACGTAGATCCGGCCAGCGGCCGAGCCCTCAGCAACGCCAAACTGATCCCGTACCGCGGCGCCTGGGTTGAGTTCGAAACCAGCAACAAAGACCTGCTGTCCGTCAAAGTAGACCGGAAGCGCAAAACCCCGGTCACTACCCTGCTGCGCGCCCTCGGATACGACTCCGACGAAGACATCAAGGCGCTGTTCAAAGAAGTCGATATCAACCCGGATCGCCCGTTCCTGGACGCAACGCTGGCACGGGACACCGCCGTCACCAATCAGGACGAAGCGCTGGTCGAGTTTTACCGCCGGTTGCGCCCGGGCGAGCCGCCGAGTGTGGACAACGCCAAGGCCCTGATCGAAAGCCTTTTCTTCAACCCCCGCAAATACGACCTTGGCCGGGTCGGCCGTTACAAGCTGAACCGGAAGCTCGCCGATGAGGCGACTACGGAAGAGCGGACGCTTGTCAAAGAGGACATGGTCGCCCTCATCCGGCGCATGATCCGCATCAACAATGGAGAGGTCCGCGGGGACGACATCGACCACCTGGGCAACAGGCGGGTACGAGCCGTCGGCGAACTTATCCAGAACCAGCTGCGGATTGGACTGCTCCGGATGGAGCGCGTCGTCAAGGAGCGGATGACCACGGAGATGGACCCGGCAACGACTACGCCGGCCGCCCTGGTCAACATCCGTCCCGTGGTGGCGTCCGTCCGGGAGTTCTTCGGCGGCTCCCAGCTTTCACAGTTCATGGACCAGACCAACCCGCTGGCGGAGTTGACGCACAAGCGTCGTCTCTCAGCCCTCGGCCCGGGCGGCCTTTCACGTGAGCGTGCCGGATTCGACGTCCGTGACGTCCACCACTCCCATTACGGGCGGATCTGCCCGATCGAGACACCTGAAGGCCCGAACATCGGACTCCTGGGTTCGCTCGCTACTTACGCGCGCACAAACGACTTCGGCTTCCTTGAGACTCCGTACCGCAAAGTGTTGCACGAGATGTCCACGGACAGCCCGGACTTCATCGGCCGCAACGTGCTGGAAGCGCTCAACGATGAAAACGGCAACGAGATCATGCGCGCCGGCGGGAGAATCCCGCGCCGTATGACCGAACAACTCGCCGAGATGCCGCCCCAGATAGTAGGCGTCAAGGCATTTGTTTCGTCAGACCCTGACGACGTGGCCTACCTTTCGGCCGACGAAGAAGAGACCTACATCATCGGCCAGGCAAACACCGAACTCGATGCGAAGATGCAGATCATCGGCGACCAGGCCGAGATCCGTATCGGAGAGTCTTTCGCCCTCGAAAACCCCGCGAACGTGCAGTACATGGACGTCTCGCCGATGCAGATCGTATCGGTGTCCACGGCGCTGATCCCGTTCCTCGAGCATGACGACGCGAACCGGGCGTTGATGGGCTCAAACATGCAACGCCAGGCGGTCCCGCTTCTGCGTCCGCAAGCGCCCGTAGTGGGCACCGGGATGGAGGCGCGCGTGGCGCGTGACTCCGGGCAGGTGGTCCTGGCCGAAGAGGCGGGGCTCGTCATCGAGTCGACCGGCTTTGAGATCAAGGTCCTGGGCGACGAAAGCGGCCAGATAATCGAGTACCCGCTGACCAAGTTTGTGCGCTCAAACCAGGGCACGTGCATCAACCAGCGCCCGATCGTCAACAAGGGCGACATCGTTGAAATTGGCCAGCCAATGGCCGACAGCTCATCAACCGACCGTGGCGACCTGGCCCTTGGTCAGAACATCCTTGTGGCTTTCATGAGCTGGGAAGGCTACAACTACGAGGACGCCATCATCCTGTCCGAGGACATGGTGAAGGATGACCGGTTTACCTCTATCCACATCGGCAAACACGAGGCTGAATCCCGCGAGACCAAACTCGGGCCTGAAGAGATAACCCGCGACATCCCGAACGTTGGCGAAGACAGCCTGCGTGACCTGGATGAAGAGGGCGTGATCCGGATCGGCGCATACGTCGAGCCGGGCGATATCCTCGTCGGCAAGATCACGCCCAAGGGCGAGACGGAGCTGACGGCCGAAGAGAAACTCCTGAGGGCCATCTTCGGCGAGAAGGCGCGCGATGTGCGTGACACCTCGCTGAAGGTTCCGCACGGGCAGCGCGGCAAAGTCATCGACGTGAAGGTGCTGACAAAGGAAGCCGGAGACGATCTGCCGGCCGGCGTCACCAAGCTGGTACGCACCTGGATCGCACAGACACGAAAGATCACCGAGGGCGACAAGATGGCGGGACGCCACGGCAACAAGGGAGTGATCGCCAAGATCCTCCCCCGTGAGGACATGCCTCACCTGCCTGACGGCACCCCGATGGATATCGTCCTGAACCCGATCGGCGTGCCGTCCCGTATGAACCTGGGACAGGTCCTGGAAACCCACCTGGGCTGGGCCGCGGGCACGCTCGGTTACGACGCCCAGACGCCGGTCTTTGACGGCACGACGGGAGTCGCGCTTGAGGACGCCCTCGCACGCGCGTGGATGGTCAACGAGTCCGGCGCACGGAACCAGCGCAACCTGGACGACCCGACCATCGACAACGACATCGTTAGCTCCTGGCTCGATGAGCGCGGTTACAAGTACGACGAAATATTCGACGAGTCGAAAGACGGCGTCGCCAGCCAGGCCTGCCTCGGAATCTGGCTTGGCGAAAACAGCGACCTGGCCATCAACGGACAGGGACGTGAAGAACTGCTCGGCGAAGCCCGGAAACTGGACAAGGAGACGCACAAGTCGGCGCCGGTCTTCGGCAAGATGCAACTGATCGACGGCCGGACCGGCGAGGCGTTTGACCGGCCGATCACCGTCGGCAGGATGTACATCCTCAAGCTGATCCACCTTGTCGAGGAGAAGATCCACGCCCGGTCCACCGGACCGTACTCGCTGATCACGCAGCAACCCCTGGGCGGTAAAGCCCAGTTCGGCGGCCAGCGTTTCGGCGAGATGGAAGTCTGGGCGCTTGAGGCCTACAGCGCGGCGTACAACCTCCAGGAAATGCTCACCGTCAAGTCGGACGACGTAGACGGCCGGGTCAAGACTTACGAGGCAAACGTCAAGGGTGAGGACGTAATCCACCCGGGCGTCCCGGAGTCGTTCCACGTTTTGCTGAAGGAACTCCAGGGGCTTGGCCTCGCCGTCGAGCTTCTCAACCAGGAACAGGATGACTTCGCACTCGCCGGCGATGCGACGGCGGCGGGCACACTCTCTGCCGGGCTCGAAGGCGGGATGTGGGGCGGCGGCGCCGTGGACGAGGAAGCGCTAGCGGCGGCGGCCAGCCTGCTCGCTGAGACGAGCGAGGTGCAGGACGAGGCGGTCCTGGCGGCGGACGGGTGGACGGATTCGTCCTCGTCTTCAGATCAAGAAAGTGACAACCCGGAAGACCACGGTTTCTCGGAAGAGTCTGAGGACAATCAGAACGACGATGATGGCCCATCTGAAACAGAGCTGGACAACGAAGAGGAAGAGTCCGAGGAGTAAGCGACCTCCTCTTATCACCGTTAATAGCCAGAACCTTAGACACCCCGAAGCGCAAAGCGGCGCGATGGAGTGGAGAGGACAGGTAACCGAATGACCACACAGGCCGGTCCAGAGTTCAACGCAATACGCATCTCCCTGGCATCGCCAGAGCAGATTCGTGCATGGTCCTTTGGCGAAGTGACCAAGCCGGAGACCATCAACTACAGGACCCTCCGCCCGGAAAAGGACGGACTTTTCTGCGAACGCATCTTCGGCCCGACGAAGGACTGGGAGTGCTACTGCGGGAAGTACAAGAAGATCCGATACAAGGGCGTTGTGTGCGATCGCTGCGGCGTTGAGATAGCGCGCGCCAAGGTCCGGCGCGAGCGCATGGGCCACATCAGGCTTGCCGCTCCGGTGGCACACATCTGGTTCTCAAAGGGAACGCCCTCCCGGCTCGGCCTCCTGCTGGACATCTCGCCGCGCAATCTTGAGCGCGTCCTCTACTTCGCGCAGTACATCGTGACCAGCGTGGACGAAGAAGCGCGGGCACGTGCGCTTGAAGAACTGGAGAGCTATCTCGTCGCCGAGACGACCCGTATCGACGCCGCCGCCGAGGAGGCGATCGGCGTGATCCGCGCCACCGCTCCCGAGGAAGAGCCAGAAGAAGAACCCGTCGCCGAAGCGGAGGAGCTTGCGGAGGGCGAAAAGCCCAAGAAGGTCAAGAAGGCGCGGAAAAAGACCAAGAAACAGATCGCCGAAGAACTTGAAGCCGAGCGGGCAATTCGCGCAGCGCACCCGATCGAGTCTCAGGTGATGGCGGTCGAAGACCGTTTCACCGAGGAACGCACCGCGGTTGAGGACGAGATCGGCGCCAAGATCGACGAGCTGAACAAGATCGCGATCCTCGACCTTCTCACCGAGTCCCGGTACCGGGAACTCCGAGACCGGTTTGGCGAAGTGTTCCGGGCCGGAATGGGTGCGGAAGCCGCCCTCGAAATCCTGTCCACCACCTCGCTGGAAGGCCTTCGCGACGGCCTGCAAGATGAGGTGCGGACAACTTCCGGCCAACGCCGGAAAAAGGCGATCAAACGCCTGCGCGTCATCGAGGCGTTCGTCAAATCTGGCAACAAACCGGACTGGATGGTCCTGACCCAGTTGCCGGTGCTCCCGCCCGAGCTGCGCCCGATGGTGCAACTAGACGGTGGCCGGTTTGCGACGTCCGACCTGAACGACCTGTACCGGCGAGTCATCAACCGGAACAACCGGTTGAAGAGGCTGCTCGAGTTGCAGGCGCCGGACATCATCGTCCGCAACGAAAAGCGCATGTTGCAGGAAGCGGTCGACGCCCTGATCGATAACGGCCGGCGTGGCCGCGCTATCTCAGGCAGTCACAACCACAAGCTGAAGTCACTCACGGATCTTCTCAGGGGCAAGCAGGGTCGTTTCCGGCAGAATCTGCTCGGAAAGCGAGTCGACTACTCCGGCCGGTCGGTCATCATCGTCGGCCCGCAGCTCAAGCTGCACCAGTGCGGCCTGCCCAAGAAGATGGCTCTCGAGTTGTTCAAGCCCTTCGTCATGAACGCACTTGTCGTCCGCGGCTACGCGCACAACATCAAGAGCGCGAAGCGAATGGTCGAGCGCACGCGCCCGGAAGTGTGGGACATCCTCGAAGAGGTGATCCAGAACAGGCCGGTATTGCTGAACCGCGCGCCGACGCTGCACAGACTCGGCATCCAGGCTTTCCAGCCGACTCTGGTCGAGGGCCAGGCCATCCAGATCCACCCGCTCGTCTGCAAGGCGTTCAACGCCGACTTTGACGGAGACCAGATGGCGGTCCACGTACCGCTCTCCCGCGAGGCGGTCCTGGAAGCCCAGAGGTTAATGCTGAGCACCTACAACATGCTGGCGCCAAGCTCGGGCGCTCCGATCGTCTCCCCGACGCTGGACATGGTCCTGGGTAACTACTACCTGACCGGCATAGAGGGTGAGGATGAGGATCAGGAGGAGGAAGCTTCCGAAGAAACTCTGGAGGACCCAGAAGGCCTGGAAGTTTCGGATTCCGGCGACGACCCGAATGAGACGGCGAAGCGTGTCTACGCGGACTTCGCCGATGCGCGACTGGCGCACGACCTCGGCGTGATCGGATTGCGAGAACCGATCAGCGTCCGTACTCCCGATACGGGAGAGGTGATCACCACCACCGTCGGCCGGATCATCTTCAACGGAACGGTTCCCACCGAACTCGGGTTCCAGAACCGCTTGATCGACTCCAACGCGATCAGCGATCTGGTGAGCCAGGCTTACGGATCGCTCGGCAATGAGCGGACCGCAGAATTCCTGGACGAGTTGAAGGATCTCGGGTTCCGTTACGCCACCCAGTCCGGTACGACGATCGCCATTAACGACATCGTGGTACCCGCAGTGAAGAGCAAGCTCCTGGCGGACGGTGACTCACAGATCGCCAAGCTGGACGATCTCTTCCTGCAGGGGATGATCGACGAGCCGAGCCGCTACCAGGAAGCCGTCAACATATGGATGGCCGTTAACGACAGGCTCACCGACGCGGTTCAGGACGAACTTCCTAACTACGGCGGGATCTACACGATGGCCCATTCCGGGGCCAAAGGAAACATTCAGCAGATCAAACAGATGGCCGGCATGCGTGGCCTGATGTCCGACCCGAAGGGCCGGATTATCGAGCTGCCTATCCGATCATCCTTCCGTGAAGGCCTGTCGGTGTTCGAGTACTTCATCTCGACCCACGGCGCCCGCAAGGGACTGGCTGATACGGCGCTGCGTACGGCAGACAGCGGTTACCTCACACGTCGTCTCGCGGACGTCGCGCAGGACGTTATCGTCCTGTTCGAGGACTGCGGAACGGGGAACGGGGTGTGGCTGGAGGCGGCGGAATCAGACCTGGACATCCCGCTCGTAGAGCGGATCGTGTCCCGGTACCCGGCGATGCCCGTCGCCCACCCGGAAACGGGCGAGGTGCTGGTCGAGATCGACACGCTGATCACCGCCACCATAGCCGACGAACTCATGGAAGCCGGTGTCGATCGCGTGCTCGCGCGTTCGCCACTCTCATGTGAGGCGCCGCGCGGCCTGTGCCAGCGCTGCTACGGCGCTTCTCTGGCCAACGGGCAGCAAGTGTTGCTCGGCGAAGCGGCCGGCATTATTGCCGCGCAGAGCATCGGCGAGCCTGGCACGCAGTTGACGATGCGCACGTTCCACACGGGCGGCGTCGCCAGCGCGCTGGACATCACGAGCGGTCTGCCCAGGGTTGAGGAGTTGTTCGAAGCCCGCCAGCCGCGTGGCATGTCCATCCTCACCGAGGTCGATGGCTCGGTGGAGGTCTCGGAGACGGTGGACGGCCGGTTCGTGACCGTGCGGAACTCTGACACGTTCAGCGAACGCTACGACATCCCATCCAGTCACAAGGCCCTCATCAAGACGGGTTCGTGGGTGGACGCCGGGACGCCGATCATCGGCGTCAAGAAGACCGTCAAGAAGACGGAAGAAGAGATCGCGCTGGCCCTGCCGGACGAGATCATGTCCGAGGTCGGCGGAACGGCGTCCGTTTCCAAGGGCGTCGTAACCGTGACGTGGGAAGACAGCGAGGAACGGCAGTACGCTATCCCCGCGGCGGCCCACATCATGGTCAATGACGGCGACGAAGTAGAGGCCGGCACTGCGCTGACCGACGGCCCGAAATCGCCGCAGGACATCCTGCGGATCGAAGGCCACCAGGGCGCTCAAGCTTACCTGACAGGGGAAGTGCTGCGGGTGTATCGCTCACAGGGCGTGCCGATCCACGAAAAGCACGTCGAGGTGATCATCCGCCAGATGATGCGCAAGGTACGGGTTGACACGCCCGGGAGCACCGACCTGCTGCCGGGTGAGCTCGTAGACCGGCTCATCTACGAAGAGATCAACAACCAGGTGCTCGCCGCCTCTGGCGACGCGGCGACGGCAAGTCCGGTTCTGCTCGGCGTGACGCGTGCGTCGCTGAACACCGAGAGCTTCCTGGCGGCCGCATCCTTCCAGGAGACGGCGCGGGTGCTGACGGAGGCGGCGGTCAACGGATCCGTAGACCACCTGATGGGCCTCAAGGAAAACGTCATCATCGGCCGGCTGATCCCGGCCAGGCTCGACCGCTCGGAAGAGGGACGAAAGAAGCTCGGGCTTGACCAGATCAAGCACCGGATCGAGGGTACCCTCACCGGCACGACCGAGGCGCCTCCGTCCTTCGAAGAGGCTCTTCGCGCCTTTGGCGGCGAGGAAGCGCTGATCGCGGCAGGCGGCGTGGACCCGGCGGCCGACGCTCGCGTCGGCGAGCCCCCAATCCCCGTCAACGGCGGAAGCCCGGTCACGGTGGACCTGAGTGGAGAAGGGGCCGGCGATGGCGACGGCCTGTCACGATTACTCGCTGCCCTCACAGGCGGCGACGACAACTCGTCCGAGTCCAAGTCAGACCAGGAAGCGGAAGCGCCCAGCGGCGACGACTAGTCGTGGCAAGGAAACCCCTGAGACACGGGGGTTTCAGGGTTCCAACGGGATAATTTGGCAGGGGGCCGGGCTTAACCGTCCGGTCCCCTGTCAGCTACAATCTCTTTTCGCAAGGGCGGTTAGCTCAGTTGGTTAGAGCGCAGCGTTGACATCGCTGAGGTCGGAGGTTCGACTCCTCCATCGCCCACCACCACACCTTTTGGACGGCACGTAACCCGTCCCACAACACGCCATGACTCCTTATCCGGGCCGAACGATGACTACGAGGGCGCGTACCGCTTAGCGGTCTCCGCGCCTCCTCATCCGCGTGATCGCGTGCAATGCGCGTACGCCGTCAATCGTTACAGCCGGATCGCCCGACCTTGCGACGATCCGCTCCGGCAACGGCCGATATCGCCGGTCGTTACCAGACCAGGAGTCACCCCATGTCCGCTCAACAGCCTGGCGCCGAAGCCAGCTCAGACCTTGACGATCTGCGCTATCGAATGCGCCATTCCGCCGCCCACGTGATGGCGGAGGCCGTTATCAAGCTATTCCCGGAAGCGCAGATCGCCATCGGCCCGCCGACCGAAGACGGCTTTTACTACGACTTCGAGGTGTCCCGGCCATTCACCCCCGATGACCTTGAACAGATCGACTCCCTGATGCGGGAGACGATCAAGGCAGACAGGCCCTTCAGTGGCGTGACGCTCTCCCGCGATGCGGCCCTTGAACGCTTCGACGACCAGAAATTCAAGGTCGAGCTGATCACAGACCTGCCGGAAGACGAGGAGATCACCGTCTGGAGCCACGAGTCGTGGGAGGACCTGTGCGCCGGCCGGCACGCCGATTCCACGGGTCAAATCGGCGCGTTCAAGCTCCTCTCCGTGGCCGGCGCGTACTGGCGCGGAGACGAGAGCCGCGAGATGTTGCAGCGTATCTACGGCACCGCCTGGGAGAACAAGAAAGAGCTCGATGCCTACCTGGAGCGCATCGAAGAGGCGGAGCGCAGGGACCACCGTCGGTTGGGCCGCGAGCTTGACCTGTTCTTCTTCGATCCCATCGCCCCGGCCAGTCCCTTCTTCCTGCCCAAGGGCACCGTCATCCTAAACGAGCTGAACGCTTACGTTAAAGACCTGTACGTGAAGTACGGTTACCAGGAAGTGACCACTCCCCAGATCTTCAACACGGACCTTTGGAAGCAGTCAGGTCACTACGACAACTACATCGAAAACATGTACATGATGAACGTGGACGAGCGGGAGTATGGCGTCAAGCCGATGAACTGCCCGGCCGCCGCCATGCTGTACGCGGCGAACACGCACTCGTACCGGGAGCTCCCAATCCGTTACGCCGATCACGGGCGGCTGCATCGCTACGAGCGCTCGGGCGTGACCCACGGCCTGATGCGCGTCCGGACCTTCACCCAGGACGACGCCCACATCTTCGCCACGCTGGACCAGATCGCCGGGGAGGTGAACTCCTTCATCGAGATGCTGGACGAGGCGTACGCGGTACTGGGCTTTGGCGAGATTCGCCTGGCGCTGTCCCTGAGGCCGGAGAAACGGGTCGGGACCGACGAGATGTGGGACCGGGCGGAAGCGGCGCTGAGCGAAGTCCTTGAAGCCTCTGGACGCCAGTACGGCGCAGAAGAAGGAGAGGGTGCGTTCTACGGCCCGAAGATAGACTTCTTCGTCCCGGATGCGCTGGGTCGCGAATGGCAACTGGGAACCGTCCAGTTGGACTTTTCACTGCCGGAGCGTTTTGACCTGGAATACGCGGCGGAGGATGGCAGCCTGCAACGGCCGGTCGTTATCCATCGCGCCATGCTGGGATCGGTTGAACGCTTCCTCGGAGTGTTGATCGAGCACACCGCCGGGGCGTTGCCGATATGGCTCTCCCCGGTGCAGGCGACGGTAATCCCGATCGCTGACCGGCACGTCCCGTTTGGCGAAGGGGTCGTCGAAAAGCTGCGGTCCGCCGGCGTGCGTGCAGATGTCGACGCCGGCAATGACCGCATGAACGCCAAGATCCGTGCCGCCCAGGGCCGAAAGACGCCGTACATGCTCGTCGTTGGAGACCGTGAGCAGGAGGCCAACCAGGTCGCCGTCAGGGAACGATCCGGCGGAAACCTGGGAGCGGTGGATATCGACGATTTCGTGGCCCGTGTAGTCGAGGAGATCGCCACCCGGGCCTGACGACAACCCGAGCGTGGTGTTCCGGGGCCGTATCGGCTCGCCTCCGGAACACCGCACTCAAATCGTTCGGGGAGCTTTTCACGGCCTGACCCGCCCGATCTCATGCTCCGTACACGCACGACGGGGTGATACGCAGGTAAGATGACCTCACACAGTCGCCGTTTGTCCCGTTCTTTGACGGCATACGCTCGACGCCACCTCGGAACGACGCGCATGCGGCGGAAATGGTCGCGTGCCTGGAGTAACTCTCAAATGGCCACAACAGAAGACATCACACTCCATCGCGGTCTGAGCGGCGTTTACTTCGACCGCACAGAAACAACCTTCATCGACGGCAAAGAGGGCAAGCTCCTCTATCGTGGATACAACATCCATGACCTCGCCGGCGTCTCGAATTTCGAGGAAACCTCGTACCTCCTGATGTACGGCGAACTCCCGACAGGGGCGCAACTCGCTGATTTCGACGCACGACTCAAAGCAAATCGCAACATCCCGTCCGAGGTGATGGGCATCATCCACGCGGTCAAGGATGATCACCCGATGAGCGTTTTGCGTACCGCCGTATCCGCTATGTCGGCGTTCGATCCCGAGTCGGAAGACAACTCGTCAGAGGCGACTCTCCGAAAGGGCATCCGCCTGACTTCGCAGGTCCCGACCATCGTGATGGCGCACCACAATATCCGCCAGGGAAAAGAACCGGTGCCGCCGAGCGAGACTCTGAGTCACGCGGCCAACTTCCTGTACATGATGGACGGCGAGGAGCCAACCCCCGAGACGGCGGCGCTGATGGACACCGACTTTGTCCTGCACGCCGACCACGGCTCCAACGCTTCCGCTTTTACGGCCCGCGCAGTCGCCGGGACCAACGCGGACCTGCATGACGCCGTCACCGCCGGTATCGGCGCGCTCTCCGGCCCCTCGCATGGCGGCGCAGCGGAGAACGTCATGACCATGGCGCTCGAGATCGGCGAGGCGGAAAACGCAGAGCAATACGTCAAAGACCTCCTTGCCGGGGGCGGACGCGTCATGGGCTTTGGACACCGCGTATATCGCGCCGAGGACCCCCGGGCACGACACCTCCGCGAGGGCGTGAGGAAGCTGTCCGAGGAGAAGGGCGAGCCGAAGTGGTACGGCATCCTTGAATCCGTTCAAAATGCGATGGCGCCTTACGGCCGCCGGGGCATCCACGTGAACGTGGACTTCTTCGCCGGAGTGATCTACTACCTGAACGGCATCCCCCACGACCTGTTCGTACCGATCTTCGCCGTCGGCCGGATCCCGGGCTGGACGGTACAGGTGATCGAGCAGTTCGAGCACAACATTCTGATCCGCCCGCTGCTCCAGTACGCAGGGCCGGAAGAGCGCTCCTACAAGCCGATAACCGACCGCTAGGTCGTCTCATCGATACGCTAGTCTTCGGAAGAGGGACGCCATAATGGCGTCCCTCTTCTTTTTCATCCGGCCGAATGGAAGATCGCTGAACCTCGTTAGCCATGAACCCATTTGACGCAAACGCCGAACCTGAACGGCGGATTCGAAATCGCATCGAGTCCAATGGGCCGATAACGTTTGCCGAGTTCATGGAGGAGGCGATGTACGGCGACGGCGGCTACTACACGCGCCCGCGCCGTATCAGCCCGGAGGGCGACTACTTCACAAGTCCGTCTTCGCACCCGGCGTTCGGCGCGCTCATCGCGGTGCAGTTGCGAGACTTCTGGGAGCTGCTGGGAGAGCCGGAGGTGTTCGACGCTGTGGAACTGGGCTCCGGAGACGGGACCCTGGCGAGGGACGTGACCGATTACGCCGCGACCCTCGGCGGAGCCTTCTATAACGCCCTGAGATACACGGGGTTCGACCGCGCTGTCTCTGGACCGGACCAGACCGGGCTTCCCTCGGGCGTGACTGGCTGTGTGCTCTCCAACGAGCTGCTCGACGCGTTCCCGGTTCACCGCTTCATCATCGATGACCGAGAGCTTCGGGAACTTTACGTGGCCGTGGAAGACGGCATCCTGATCGAATCGCCCGGCCCCGTATCAGACCCGGAAATCGGAGACCGGGTCTCGCCGTACCTGCCCGATCTTCCGGACGGCTACCGCGGCGAGGTCAATCTCGGACTACGGGCGTGGGCGGACAGCGTGGCGGAGAAGATCGACCACGGCTACGTGCTAACGATCGATTACGGCGAAACCGCCCGGGAGCTGTACCGGCCATCCCGCTCCGAAGGCAGCCTGCGGGCCTACTACCGACACACCCTGTCGGGTAACCCGTTCCAGCACATCGGCGACCAGGACCTGACGGCGCATGTCGATTTTTCGGCGGTGGACACGGAGCTGTCACGGGCCGGATTCAAACCACTCGGCATCACCACCCAGACGGCGTTCCTGGACCGGCTGGGGATTCGTTCTTTCCTGGCGGGATTGCCCGGTCTCGGGTTGCCGGCAGGCGAGGTCGAAAAGAACCGGATGCCTATGCTGTGGCTGGCGCGCCCGGACGGCCTCGGCCGTTTCAAAGTGACGTTCCACTCGCGGGGAATCGAAGCCCGAACGCCGATCGGCCTCGATAGCCGGGGCTCCGGCCACGACGCCTCGTTGCTGCCGCCCGTAACACTGCCCGACGACGACACGCATTTCGACCTCGCAGGCGGCTACACGGGCGCCAGCACCGAGTTCACAGCCACCTGGGCGGAACTGCTGGGGCAGGACGACGAGGGCGAGTAGGGGCGTATGGCGATACGCCCACGAACGTCCTACAAGGACCTGAAGAAACCAGTGTGACACACGGCCGTCATCCCGATCCTTCCGGTCTCGCAAGGACGAGGGACTTTCACCAACACGTCATTCAGCGAACAAACCCGAATTGCGGAGGCGTCGAACCTCGCTCACCCCTGGTGTGGTTGGGCCTCTCCCACCGGGAGCGGAGATTAAGACCCCGTGGCTATCCCCAGCAACTCCTGTGGATCCGGCAACTCTCCCGGCGGGTAGGTGCGGGCATCCTGGACAACACCCTCGCCGTCGATGACAAAACTTGACCGGCTGGCTATGCCGCGTTCTTCGTTGTAAATCCCGTAAGCTCGTGCGACAGCGCCTTTCGGGTGGAAATCGGCGAGCAACTTGAAGTTGATGCCGCCGTTGGCCTCGGCAAACGCCTTCTGCGATGCGAACGAGTCCACGCTCACGTCGAGGATCTCTACGCCGGCCGCCCGGTAATCATCCTGGTTCTCACGGAACCGCTTGAGTTGATTCGTTCAACCGCCGGTGAAACTCAAGGGGTGGAAAACAAGCACCACGGGGTTGCCCCGCAGCCCGCTCAGAGTGACCGGTTCATTGTCCTGGGACGCCAGCGTAAAGTCCGGCGCAGATACTCCTGCTTCGATAGCCATATATTTATATATCCTCCCCGGTCTGGATAAGCCTGCTCCAAGTTTGGGCCGCGCTTAATCGGCGGCCGTTAAATCCTCGTCCGGTTGCCAGCGCAGATACGGGTTACGCGCTGCGCTGGCCTCGTCCAAACGCGTGTTTGGTGTGTCATGCGGCGCGTCGTGCAACAGATCGGGGTCGGAATCGATCTCTGCCCCGATCTGCCGCATCACCGCTATGAAACGATCCAGCGTGTCTTTCGTCTCCGTCTCGGTCGGCTCCACCATGATGGCCTCGGGGACGATCAACGGAAAGTACATCGTCGGTGGGTGAATCCCGTAATCGATCAAGCGCTTGGAGATGTCCAGGGCGGAGACGCCTCTGGCCTTCTGAGCCGTTGGCGAGAGCACGCACTCGTGCATGCACACACGGTCCGCTGCGATGCCGAACTCGTCCGACAACGCCGTCCGGATGTAGTTGGCGTTGATGATTGCGTTCTCGGACACCTCCCGCATGCCGTCCGGGCCCATCGCTCGTATGTACGCGTAGGCCCGCACAAGTACGCCGAAGCTGCCGTGAAACCCGTTCACCCGGCCCACCGTCTTCCCAGGCGCTCCGAGCCGGTACGCGTCACCCTCCCGGGTCACGACCGGGGTCGGCAAGAAGGGCGCCAGCGCATCCGAGACAAGCACCGGGCCTGCGCCGGGACCGCCGCCGCCGTGCGGGGTGGAGAAGGTTTTGTGGAGGTTGGAGTGGGCGATGTCGAAGCCCAGGTCGCCCAGCTTGACGATACCCAGCAGCGCGTTCAGATTCGCGCCATCTGCGTACACCAGCCCGCCCGCCTCATGGATTATGTTCGTGATTTCGAGAATGTTCGGCTCGAAAAGTCCGAGCGTCGAAGGCAGGGTCAGCATGAAGACGCAGGTGCGCTCATCGACCAGCCCCCTGAGGGCGTCGACGTCGACGTTGCCCTCGGAGTCCGACGGCACGGTCACGACCTCAAGCCCGGCCATAGCGGCAGATGCCGGGTTGGTGCCGTGGGCGCTGTCGGGCATGAGCGCGACGGTCCTGGCGCTATCACCACGTTCGTCGAAGTAGGCGCGGGCGATCATCAGTCCGGAATACTCGCCCTGTGCGCCCGCAAGGGGACCGAGACTTACGCCCGGCAGGCCGGTCAACTCGCCCAGGTCTTCCTGTAGCTCCCAGATCAACTGGAGGGCGCCCTGGACCGTCTCGTCCGGCTGGTGCGGGTGGATGCCCGCCATGCCCGGAAGAAAGGCCATCTCCTCATTTACCTTCGGGTTGTACTTCATCGTGCAACTGCCCAGCGGGTAGAAGTTGGTATCGATGGAAAAGTTCATCTGGGATAGCGTCGTAAAGTAGCGGACCACTTCCGGCTGTGAGACTTCGGGGAGATGGGCTTCTTTCGCGCGCAACAGCCCGGCCTCCGGCAACGGCTGCTCCGGCACGTCCAGTTCCTGCAACTGGAGGCCGACGCGTCCCGGGACGCTGCGCTCGTTCAGGAGACGGCGATCGATCTCGCCAGTAACCGGAGCCCTCAATTTGAAGCCCCGATCTCCGCAAGCGCCGACACCAGAGCGTCGATCTCGGCCCGCGTATTCGTCTCGGTCACGCAGATCAACATGCCGTTGGTCGTCCGATCGGACAGGTCGTGACCGCCGATGATCTCCCGGTTTAGCAGAACCCTGTTGATCTCCGCAGGCGGGCGCGGGCACTCGACGAGGAACTCGTGGAAGAACGGACCGTCCGTCGCCACCGAGTAGCCGGGCAAACGGTCTATCTCCGAGGCCGCGTAGTGGGCCTTGTGGTAGCAAAGCTCGGCCACCTTCCGGAATCCTGCCTTGCCGATCACGGCGAGGTAGGTCGTCATCAGAAGGCCAATCAGTGCCGTGCTTGTGCAGATGTTGGAGGTCGCGCGCTCACGCCGGATGTGCTGCTCCCGTGTCTGGAGCGTCAACGCGTAACCGGCACGCCCTTTCGTATCGGTCGTCCGGCCAATAATCCGGCCCGGCATCTGGCGTTTGTGGGCGTCCTTGCATGCGAAAAGACCGACGTACGGCCCGCCGAAGCTGAGGGGAACGCCGAGCGCCTGGCCCTCCGCAGCGACGATGTCCACATCACATTCGCCGGGAGTTCGGAACATTCCGAGTGACGTCGGATTGACCGATGCGACGGCCAGCGCGCCCGCCGCGTGGGCCTTATCCGCCAGCGCCGCCATATCCTCGATACCGCCGAACTGGTTGGGACTCTGGAACATCAGGCATGCCGCATTTTCGGGCAGGTCATCGGCGTGGCCAATCACCACGATCTCGATGCCCTGGTGGCGTGCGTACGCGTCGAGGATGGACACGTTGCGGATCTCTACCGTGTCCAGCACGGCGATGGTCTGCCTGCGCGTGACCCGGCAGGCCATCAGCGCGCCCTCGGCAAATGCCGTTGGCCCGTCGTACATGCCGGCGTTCGCGACCTCCATGCCGGTGATCTCGCAGATCATAGACTGGAACTCGAAGCCCACCTGGAGCGTGCCCTGGGCGACCTCCGGCTGGTACGGCGTATAAGAAGTAAGGAACTCACCCCGGGCGACGACCGACTTCACGACGGACGGAATGTAATGCCGATATGCGCCGGCCCCGAGGAAACAGGCGTACTCGCCGGGAGTGACGTTGCGGGACGCCAGCGCGCCGATCTCGGTGCTGAGCTCAAACTCGGACAGTGAGGGGCGAAGGTCGAGTTCAGGGAAGCGGTGCTGCGCCGGGACGTCGTGTACCAGGTCGTCGAAAGAACCCACGCCGATTGCGGCGAGCATGAGCTCACGCTCGGCGTCGGTGTTCGGGATATAGGGCGACGCGTTGGTCGTCATACTCGGCGTAAACGCTCTACTCTGCGGTCAGTTCGTCGTACGCACCGGCGTCCATCAACTTCTCCAGTTGGGACGCCGCATCGGATGCCTCAACCTTGAGAAGCCAGCCGACGCTGTACGGATCCTCGTTGACCTTCTCCGGCGTGTCGATGACTTCGCTGTTGACCTCAACTATCGTACCGCCGACAGGGGTGAAAAGGTCACTCACCGCTTTGACAGACTCGATTTCACCGAACTTGTCGAACTGGCTGATCTCGGTCCCGGATTCCGGCAGATCAACGTACACGACATCCCCTAGCGAGTCGGTGGCAAACTGCGTGACGCCCACCGTAATGATGTCGCCATCGACAAGCGCCCACTCGTGTTCGTCTGAATACCTGCGGTCGTCGGGTGTGGTCATCTGATCCCTCTGAGAATGTCTGAATCCCGGGCTAGGCGCGTCCGGTTACCCACGGTCAAGCCCGCTTTCTGGAGTAGAACGGCAACGCTACGACCTCCGCCTCTACGAGCCTCCCGCGGATGTCGATTTCGAACCGGGTTCCCTCGCCGGAGAGACCGCGGTCAACGTAGCCCATGCCTATATTGGCGTCAAGCGTGGGCGAGTGGGTTCCGGAGGTCACAATTCCAACCTGCTGCCCGTCCTTCATGACGGGGTGTCCGTGGCGCGGGATTCCCCGCCCGACCATGCGGAACCCGGTCATCAGGCGCGGCGTCCCGGCATCCCTGATCGCTCCCAGCGCTTCGCCCGCCTCGTAGCCCGGCGTGTCGATGAAAGTGAAACGCTCCAGTCCGGCCTCGTACGGGTTGTTCTCGGCCGTCATATCGTTGCCGTGGAGCATCAGTCCCGCTTCAAGGCGGAGCACGTCACGGGCGCCGAGGCCGGCCGGAGCCACGCCCTCCGCCTCCAGCGCGTCCCACAGCTCAGCGGCCCGGTCGCTGGGCGGCATGATCTCGAACCCGTCTTCGCCGGTGTAACCGGTGCGTGCGATCCGGCTCGGGATCCCGGCGACCTCGGCCCTCCGGACCCGGAACGGCCGTACCGACGATGCGGGCAGCGGGCATAGGCGATCAACTATCTCGACGGCGTTCGGACCCTGGACGGCGATCATCGCCACCTCATCGGAAAGGTCGGTGAAGAACACCCCGCCGTTCGGGTTCTGTTGCGCCGCCGGGATCAGGAACTCCCTGACGGCGTCGGCGTTTCCGGAGTTGGCGACGAGGAGGCACTGATCTTCCGTTATGCGGTAGACGATGGCATCGTCGATTATCCCGCCTCCCTCATTGCATATGACGTGGTAGCGCGCCCTCCCCTGCCGCAGTCCCGCGACGTCCGCGGCCAGCATCCGGTCAAGAAAGGCCACCGCCTCCGGGCCGACGAACTGGAACCGCGCCATGTGGGAAACGTCGAACATACCGGCGTTTTCTCGGACGGCGCGGACCTCAGAAAGGATGCCGCCGGGGTACTGCACGGGCATGTCCCAGCCGCCGAACTCAACCATGCGGGCGCCCGCCGCGACATGGGTCAGATGCAGCGGCGTCTTTTTGAGCGCTTGCTCGCGGGGCATGGGTGGTCCTTGAAACGGCGGGAAGACGGCAGGGATCGGGCTGGGTGGTATTGCTAACCCTTGATGATTTCGGAAAGGAAATCGTACGGTCGCACACTCGCAGGGTCAACATAATCCGGACCCTGGTTGGCCGGTAGCGAAAAGGACCTTTCGCCGTTCCAGCGCCACGGATTTCGCGCCCGGGTCCGGTAGTTCCCGCTGCTATAATTCGGACCCCGACTTGGCACCCATCCCGGAGCGAATTAATGTCCCCGTCTCTACTCGAAGGCGAGTACTCGAAACTCAACTTTTACAAGCTCGACAAGCGCTGGCGCAGGCTTCCCGAAGACGAGAAGCGGGCCTCCAAAAAGGAGTTCGCATCGGTCGTAGCCGAGATGGACCCAGAAGCGCCGGTCACGACCTACGGCCTCGCCGGCACCCGCGGCGATTGCGACATCATGCTGGCCCAGTCATCGATGGGGATGGATACCTTCGACGAGACAGCCCGCCGCATCAATCAAACCCATATGGCCGGGTATCTTGACCAGCCGTACTCCTACCTGGCCGTCCGCAGAAAGACACAGTACAAACACGGCGGCGCGGAACCGGAAGGGCTAAAGGATGAGTACAAGTACTTCATCGTTTACCCGATGGTGAAGAAGCGTGAGTGGTACCAGCTTGACCAGGAAGCCCGCCAGAAGATGATGGGCGACCATTTCAAGATCGGCCACAAGTACCCGTCTATCAAGATCAACACCACCTACTCATTCGGCCTGGACGACCAGGAGTTCGTGGTCGGTTTTGAGACGGACGAGCCGAGAGAGTTCGTGTCGCTGGTGATGGAGCTTCGGGAGATCCCGGGCGGGTTCTACACGGAGAGCGAGACGCCGATTTTCGCCTGCGTGCGAAAGTCGATCGAAGAAGCCCTGGACGCCATCGGCTGAAGCCACCGTCCAGGCTGGCCCGGGCCGTCTCGAAGTCACGGACGGAAATGAAAAGGCCCCGGATTGCGCCGGGGCCTTCGCTTTACCTGGAACCACGGACAGGCCGTGAATCTTGACTACTTGTTGTCTCCCGGTTCGGAGTTGTCGTAGTCGTAGTCGTAGTTGAGGGCGATGAATCGCTGCTCGCTCTCGGGTACCTGATCTTCCGGGAAGATTGCCGTGACCGGGCAGACCGGCTCACACGCAGCGCAGTCGATGCACTCTTCCGGGTTGATGTACAGCATGTTGTCATCGGGATTGGAGTAGATGCAGTCGACGGGGCAGACGTCGACGCACGCACCGTCTCTAACATCCACGCAGGGTGAAACGATGATGTAGGTCATCCTGTTGGCAATCCTCCTGGCCGAAAAATTTCAGGGCGTCGCCCTTTATTGTTAGCACCGAGCAGCCAAGCCAGCGCCGAATTATATGTAGCCCCGGCTCGCAAGTCTAACCTGCTTTTCCCGTCATGGACCGAGAGGTACGAAATCGGTCATTCCGGCGTACTCTTTTATGCGACCGGGAAGCCGATCGCGAAGGGTCGTGAGACCGGGGAAGAGATCGGTACCGGTGAAGGTCCGGGGACGTCCGGGCAATCTGGGAACATCCAGGAATCCGAGGAGTTGAGATGCCGTCCGCAACATCTGCCGTGGTCACCGGCGGCGCAGGATTCATCGGCTCGCACGTCGTGGACAGGCTCGTCGATGACGGGTACCGGGTCACCGTCATCGATGATCTGAGCAGCGGCAGGCGAGAGAATCTAGCGTCCGGCGTCGAGCTCGTAATCGCGGACGTGACTTCCGAGGCCGCTGCCGACGCCATCAGGCGCGCAGGCCCGGACCTCATCGTCCATGCGGCCGCACAAATCAGCGTCTCCCTGTCCACGCGGGATCCGCTGCTTGACGCCCGGATCAACGTGATCGGCACCGTGAACGTGCTGGAAGCAGCCCGGGCCGCCGGCGCTTCCAGGGTCGTTTTCTTCTCGTCCGGGGGAATGGTGTACGGCCAGCCGGATGTCCTGCCCGTCGGCGAGACGCAGCCGGTTGCCCCCGAAAATCCTTACGGGACGTCAAAAGTCGCGGGGGAGGAGTACCTGGCGATGTACCGCCGGACCTTCGGCCTGGAGTCCACCACGCTCCGCCTGGCCAATGTCTACGGGCCCCGCCAGGACCCGCATGGAGAAGCGGGGGTCGTGGCAATATTCACCCGGGCGATGCTGGCCGATGCGCCCGTGACGATCTTCGGAGATGGTAATGATGAGCGCGATTACGTGTACGTATCCGATGTTGTCGATGCCGTGATCGCCGCCGCCGCGCCGGGCGGCCCGTACAGGTGCAACATCGGCTCCGGGGTGGGGACGAACGTCAACGAGCTAACCGCCCGGTTAAGCGCTCTCACCGGTTACACACGAAAGCCGCAGTACGGTCCGCCGAGGCCGGGCGACATCCACGCCATCAGCCTGGACGCAGGACTGGCGCACACCGAACTCGGGTGGTCGCCGAAGGTCGATCTCGAGACCGGCCTGGCGCGCACCGTCGAGTTCTTTCGGGCGCAGATCAACGCCGGAATCTGACCGCCTTTTCCGGGTGCCCCGACGGCTGCTCCGGCATCATCGGTACGCATTCAGCCAGCTCGGCGTCCCGCATGGCGATCCACTCATCCAGGTTGGTCGAATTTGGCGTTACCCCGCAAGTCGGACGACGGTGCACACCTTTTCCCAACCTCGAGAACATGTGAACAATGCACATGAACGGCATTCTTTATTGGAGACTGTTCCCCGGACGCATTTCTGCCGGACGCGACCATGAAACACTGGCGATGTCTGGAATACACGGAGCGCGGAATGGCAAGTATCTTGATCGTGGACGACAGCCCGGAAGTCCGCGTGGCCCTCACGGCCACGCTGGAAGATGCCGGACATGATGTCGCGGAGGCGTCGGACGGACGCGACGCGGTCGAGCAGGCGACTCTCATACAACCGGACGCCATCATGCTCGACATCAACATGCCCGATATGGACGGCATCACGGCGCTGCGTGGTCTCCGCTCAGATCCCCTGACCCGTGACGTACCGGTCGTGATGCTTACGGCGGTCGCAGACATGGACCACGTGCAGACGGCGATCGCCGCCGGCGCGCAGGACTACGTCCTCAAGCCGTGGGATGCCGACACGGTTATCGAACGGCTGTGGAACGCCATAGAGTCACGACGCTTCAAGGCCAAGGCCGGCGGCAACCGGCCCTAGCCAATAGTCGGGGCGCCCGGCGGCTAGCCGCCCTGTGTGGACGAGAGCGGTTGAACGTCACCCGGCTCAACATCGCGTCGCCTGCACGTAATCCGCCGAATCCCACTCCGGGACCGGAACGCCCGTTATGAGATCAATATTGATCACCCGGATAGGAATATCGATCTCTCATGACTCCCCGGAACTGGAACCGACGAAAGAGCGAACAGGCCACCTGTGAGGGTTCCATTTCACGCCGCCCTATTGCTCGGCGGTCGGGAAACACGACTCACATGGGAGCGCGCCCGAACCGTTATCAACGATCCGAGCGCTAACGGCGTCAGAATGGTGGCGAGTAAGCCCGAGATTGCGTTACTCGCCAGACCACCGGTGACAATAACCCCTCCTGGTATCGCGTTCGCATCTGTGTAAATGCGGAACGAATTACCAGCCCAGGAAGCTATTAATGGCTTCTGAAGCATCGTTTGTGAATTGATCGACGTGGTCACGAGCCAGCCCTTCGATCGCATACGAAGCATCGTCTGCGAACCGCTCGAGCTGCTCAAGATCCAGACCCTCGATCGCATACGAAGCATCGTCTACGAATCGCTCGACTTGGTCATATGAAGAATCGCCCGTGAATCCCCGAAACCGGTCGAGAGCCAGTTCTTGAGTTGTCCTCTCCTCGCCCCGGGCAAACTCCCAGTCCGTCGAGAATCCATACGCGGCGAAACCGATAACGCCCAGGACAACCACTAATGCCAGAAACTTTCCCATGATTCATTCTCCGTAACAGTTCGATAAGTGCCAGAAATCAATATGCGTAACCTAGACGCGCTTCAATTGCTTTGACTGACACTTAACTGACAGGTCAATTAC
>JASLLE010000045.1 GCA_030747175.1 Dehalococcoidia bacterium
GGGCTCTGGTGCTGCGGCTTCGGCCTCGGGTTCCGTCTCCGCCGTTTCAACTTCCGGAGCGGCTTCTGCGGCAGGGGTTTCGGGGGCAGGCGTTGCGGCCTCGGCCTCTGATTCCGCCTCCGCCGTCTCAGCTACCGGAGCGGCAGCGGTGGCGGTGTTTTCTGCCGCTACCACCGGTGTCTCTGGTGTGCCTTCGGTCGGTTCGGAATCCCCGGATGTTTCAGCTTCCTCTGCTGCCGATGCCTGTACCGCGGCGGCTTCTGCCTCACGCCGTGCTGCCTCTGTGATCGCCTGCCGGGCGGCGGCCTCTGCCTGAGCGGCGCGGCGTGCGGCCTCTTCCTGCTCTTCGATCTCGGCGTTCAGGGCCATTTGCGCTGCGGCACGCTCCCGGCGCACTTCATTGCCATCGACGATGGCTTTGCCGATGCGTTCAGTTATAAGACGTACGCTGCGGATGGCATCGTCGTTCGCGGGAATCGGGTAGTCGATGCCCGTCGGGTCACAGTTGGTGTCGACCACGGCGACGACCGGAATTCCGAGTCTCTTTGCCTCTGCGACGGCGATATTTTCTTTGCCGATGTCGACGACAAACAACACCTGCGGCAGGGTCGTCATCTGTTTGATGCCGCCCAGGAATTTATTCAGACGGGTGACTTCGGTAGCCGCTTTCTGCGCCTCGCGCTTGGTGGCGGCCTGGAGAGTTCCGTGTGCGATCTCTTCTTCCAGGCGCACGACGTACTCGATCCGTTTCTGGATCGTCTGGAAGTTGGTCAACATGCCGCCGAGCCAGCGCTGGTTGACGTAGAGGGCGTGTGTTCGCTGCCCGATGTCCGATATTGCTTCCTGCGCTTGCTTCTTGGTACCGACGAGCATCACCTGCCCGCCAGCTGCGACCGTCTGCTCGACGAAATCGGCGGCGGTCTCAAGTCTCTCGATGGTCTTCACGAGGTCGAAGACATGAATTTTGTTTCGGGCCGTAAAGATGTACGGCTTCATCTTCGGGTGCCAGCGCTTGGTGGGGTGGCCGAAGTGGGCGCCGGCTTCAAGCAGCCCGCGCAGGGTGATTGGCGGGCTCTGATCCGCCGGAGCCTGTGTGGTCGTCATCGTTGAGTTTTGCTACTCCGGAGTGAATGTGGGTTTGTGAAACGCCAACGGGCGCGCACAAAAGACCGGGGCGGTTACGTTCGCAATCCGCTCCCGGAAGTGGTGCTAAATCATAGCACGAGACACGGTGAGGTGAGCCTTAAAGGGCCACCGTGTTTCAGTCTCCTCGCAGCCAGCCGTATTCAAGCGCCATCGTCGCCGCCTGTGCGCGGCTACGCGTTCCCATCTTCTCGAACACCATTGACAGGTAATTTTTCACGGTCTGCTCTGAGAGTGTGAGCCGTTCAGCGATCTCACGGTTTGTCACGCCCTCCGAGACCATTTTCAACATGCGGACCTCGCGCTCGTTAAGAGGGCTTGGCGGACTCGAAGCGGGATTCCGGCTCCACGTCTCTCGCAACATGGCGAGGATCGCGAACGCCGCTCCGGTACGGCTCGCGGCCGTCTGAAGCAGGGGGCAACGCCCTTCCGAGACGGCACGCACGGTGTCGGCGAGCGTCACATGCGCGTCCTTTTCCGGTACGGCAGCCCAGGCCCCTGCGGCGGCCGCGGACACCAGGGATTCATCGCTTTCATCGGGGACGATTGCGATGAGCCTCGCTCCAGATGTCTGAAGCATGTCAAATGGGATTTCGCGATCGGATTGCGAACCGACCCGGGCGATGACCGGTTCGTCGTGGCCTATCTCGTCCGCCACGACGGGCCAGATGGGGTCTACGGACCAGGCATGCAGATGCGCGGAGAGCCCCCAGGTTCGCTCGGCGTCGAGCGCGAGGTGTGCCCGGATGAGCGTGCGCGCGCCTCCAGCGCCCACTCCTGTCGGCGCGGGCATTCCCGGGAGCATGGGCGCTTCCTGGCCGGTCCGCCTTGCAGGCACCTTGTTTGTAACCGCCGTTCCCGCAATTTGCCTAAGTCAGAAGGAATCCCCGGCGCGTCGATTCCGACCTGTTCCGCATCCAAGGGATAGGAGAAACGACCGGAGCGCACCGGATCAGATACGCGGGATAGAGCACCCCGGATTGAACACGGAGTTTGTAAATCTATCGTTCGGATTATGCGATTTCCCGCATTTTTCGTGCATCCCGGTATACGGTTCTCAACGTAGAATCAGGAAGACCTTTCAGGTCGCATGGCGGGCCGAACGGCCAACCGGGTGACCGGGGATCAGGGTTGGAACAGACAATGGAAGCGACCGCAATCAATCAACAATCGGTCCTGAGAGGGTATCTCTGGCCGGTGTTGCTGACGGCCTCGGTACTCGGGTTCGCGGCGGTCGCGGGATTCATCTGGCGGGACGGCGGATTTGTCACATCAAACGTCCTCAACCTCCAGGGCCAGTCTGAGGGCCAGGTCGATAGCCTGAGCGGTTATCTGCCCCTGGGTTTCGCGTTCACCGTGGGAATGGTCGCCACCGTCAATCCCTGCGGTTTCGTGATGCTCCCGGCCTACCTGGGTCTTTACATCGGTACCGACAGCGGCGATGAATCTGTCCGCCTGGACCGGAGAATGGCCCGGGCCGGGACCGTGAGCGTTTCTGTTGGCCTCGGCTTCATCCTTCTGTTTGGCATCGTCGGCGTAGTGATCACCTCGGTCACGTCCTCGATAGTTCAGTACTTTGACTGGATCGGGCTCGGCGTCGGCATCCTCATGGGCGGTACGGCTGCCTACGTTCTAGCGGGCGGGAAGTTGTACAGCAACTTCGCCCAGAACACCGGTTCGAAGATCGGCGACCCGCGGGACACAACCCTCATCGGGTATTTCCTGTTCGGGGTGAGTTACGCGGTGGCATCGCTTGGCTGCACGCTGCCGTTATTCCTTGCGGTGGTCGCCAGCTCGGCTACAGGAAGCTTCCTGTTTGGCGCCTCGCAATTTGTCTCGTATGCGCTGGGGATGGCCTTCCTGTTCACGGCGCTGACTCTGAGCGTGGCCCTGTTCCAGGGCGCCATGATCAAGTGGGTCCGGAAGGCGATACCTTATGTGCAGCCTGTTTCGGCGGTCCTGCTGTTGCTGGCGGGCGCGTACCTGGTCTTCTACTGGCTGACGGTAGGCGGGCTGGCGGACGCGATCGCTTAGTCGGGCGTCGGGTTCAAATACGGTCGGCATGCGATACGGTCATCCCGGACACAGTGGCCATCCTGAACTCAACCAGCGTCATCCTGAATCGAGTTCAGGATGACCGCCACGTTCGATTGTGCGACTTCCCGGGTCTGGTCTGACCCGCCGGATGATCATGTGGGTTTACGCAACACGGCTGTAAATAGAAAGGCCGCCCCGGAAATCCGGGGCGGCCTTTTCGCGGTTTGCTGGTTCCGTCCTCCCTGGACGGATGTCGAATTAGTCGGAGACCGAGTTGTGGAGTTCGCCCAGGCCTTCGATGCTGGTGACGAGGTTGTCACCGGCCCGCAGTCGCGATGTGACGCCCGATGTGCCTGTGAAGACAATGTCTCCCGGCTCCAGGGTGTTGGTCTGCGAGATGAAGGACAGGCATTCCTGCGTGTTGAAAATCATCTCTTCAGTATTGCAGTTCTGAACCTCTTCTCCGTCAACGGTGACCATGATGTTCTTGCCGTGCGGATCGTAGTCGGTCTCGATGAAGGGGCCGATCGGCGAGAAGCTGTCGGATCCCTTGGCGCGCCACCATGAGGCGTCACCCGCCTGCCATTCACGTGCGCTGATGTCGTGGCCGATGGTGTAGCCGAGCACGTAACTCAGAGCATCGTCGGGGGAAACCTTGCGCATGCGTCGCCCGATGACGACAACCATCTCGCCTTCTTCGTCCACCTTGCCGGCGTTGGCCGGGAGTTTGATCGTGCTGTCAGGGCCGCAGATCGAGCTGGACGGCTTGAGGAAGGGTTCAGGCTTCGTCGGCGCCGGCGCGCCACCCGTGTGCGACTTGAAGTTCACGGCCATGGCGTAGACGTCGCCGGGAACGATCGGCGCGAGAAGTTGGACAGAGGAGAGGGGCGCGCTGGCGCCGGTCTCGGTGTATCGTCCGGTCGGCGGGCCGGAAATCTCGATCACGGTGTCTCCGTCAAGGATTCCGTGGCTGGCGTGGCCTCCGGCCGAGTACCTGACAAATTTCATTCGTATTCTCCCGGGGCCCGGTGGGCCAATCATTTGTTATGTTGCCGCGGTTTACGGGTGGGCGTAATTAAGCGGCGCAAGTGTACTTCGGCGGCTGTTACGTCGCCACCGGACGGACTTAGACTGGCCGTCGGATGCAAGCCGTATTTACGACGATGGTTGTAAGCGCCCATGGTGCGGTCGACAGCCACCTGCATAACGAAACTTCAAAATAAATCCAAGGTATTGGGAATGTTCGATCTGTTGATCAAGAACGGAACCGTGGTGGATGGAACGGGCGCTCCTGCGTACGCGGCTGACGTAGGCGTAACGGGCGACAGCATCACGGTGGTCGGCGACTTTTCAGGCGAGGCGGCGCGCACTATTGATGCGACCGGGCGCGTTGTGGCCCCGGGCTTCATCGATCTCCACTGCCACAGCGATATGTCGTTCCTGATCGATCCGCTTGCCGATTCCAAGCTGACGCAGGGTGTGACGCTGGAGTTGAACGGCAACTGCGGGATGAGTCCGTGCGCGCCGCTGCAGTCTCCGGCCGCGACGGAGGCACTGGAGAGTCGATTCTTCACGGCCGGGGCCGAGTTCACCGCGGATTGGACCGATTTCGCCGGCTACCTGGACGCGCTGGAGAAGGCCGGGGGCGTGATCAACCAGGCGTTCCAGGTGGGCCACGGAACGGTGCGGACCAATGTCCTTGGCATGGACGCGCGCGCGCCATCGCTTGAAGAGCTTGAGCACATGAAGCGGCTGGTTGCGGAGAGTCTTGATGCGGGAGCGATGGGGTTTGCCACGGGGCTGTTTTATGCGCCGGGGAGTTACTCGCTAACTGACGAGGTGGTGCAGCTTGCTCAGGAGGCGGCAGACCGCGGGAAGGTCTACTCCAGCCACATCCGTTCCGAGTCGAACGACAGCGTCGGTCTGCACGTCGCCGTGAACGAGGCGATCGAGATAGGTCGCCGTACCGGTGGGCGAATCCAGATGTCGCACGTGAAAGCGAAGGGGCCGACGACCTGGGGCCGGGCCGAGGAGATCCTTGAGCTCCAGGCGCGGGCCCGTCGCGAGGGGATCGATGTTGCGGGCGACCAGTATCCATACATAGCGTCGAGCACCTCGCTCACGGGCGGGGTGTTCCCGCGCTGGGCGCTTGCGGGCGGTCGCGCTGCAACCCTGGAGATCATGGACGATTCCGATCTGCGATCCAGATTGCGGGAAGGTATCGACTGGAATATCAAGAGTTTCATGGGTTCGCCCGATCGCGTGTTGATGGCGGCCTACGGGCCGGATCGCGAGCGTGAAGGGCAGCGTTTGGACGCGATCGCCGACGATATGGGGTGCGACCCCGCCGAAGCAGCAATCAGGCTTTACGAGGGCGGGGACGCATCGATCATTCAGTTCTCGTTACGTGAGGACGACATGGACTTGATCGCGCAGGATCCATTCATCGCCGTGGCGTCTGACGGCAACTCGGTCCGGTCCGAAGGTCCGCTCTCCGGCGGCAAACCGCACCCGCGTTCTTACGGAACGTTCTCACGTTTCCTCTCCGAGATGCGGCGGGACAAGGGGCTTGTCTCACTTGAGGAAGCCGTCCGCAAGATGTGCGCCCTGCCCGCCTCCCGTTTGCAGTTGACCCGCCGCGGTCGCATTGCCCCGGGATGCTTTGCGGACGTGGTGGTGTTCGACCCCGAAACGGTGCAGGACGCTGCCACTTTCACTGACCCGCACCAGTACACGACCGGGATCGACACGGTAGTAGTCAACGGGCAGATTGCGCTCGAGAACGGAACGCCGACCGGTGTGACGGCCGGGCGGGTGGTGCGCTCAGAGAACGGCTAGGCGCGGCTAGCCGGGGCTACTCCGGCAGCTTCGCCCAGGTCTCGGCCCAGGCGAGGATGCAGCTGCTGACGGATCGTCCCGCGCGTTCCATGCTGAACGGCACGCCGCCTGCGAAATCTCCATCCACCGTGATCCGTGCTTCTTTCGCTCCGGTGAAGGTGGTCCAGACGCTGATCGGCCGGTCGCCTTCTTCATGGCCGCCGGGCGTGTGCATCTGGAACGCCGGCTGGAGGTCGGTCCACGTGAGTGAGATATCTTCGGTATCGCTGGAGATCAGCTCCGTGGAGTAGGAGCGAGCGTCGCCTTCGCGGTCGAATTCGGCGTCACGGACCGGTATGGCGGTATCGGCGTTCGGTTCGTGCAGGATGCCTTCGATGTTGGTCTGGAGGAAGCGGGCCAGCGCGATGTTGTCGCTGTAGATCCGGATCTCTCCGCCCGTTATTTCGCCTTCGTGGAACAGAACGTGGCCGGGACCGGCGGGCGTCCAGAGTGAGCGCCAGTGGCTGATTCGCTCGGAGAGCGTCTCTCCTCCATCACGACTGAGCCGGAGGAAAGAGTTCTCGCCGATGAAGATGACTTCGCCGTCGTTGATGACCATGGCCATTTATTGGTTCCTATCCATTTGCAGTGCCCGGTTGCCGCGAGGGGCGAGCGGGCTGATGATTGTTCTCGGAATGCGGTTATCCGTATCTTAGTCGTGAATCGGGCTGCTTTCCTCATCCGGATAAGCCAAAAGGCGCACTTTGACCTACGACGTTGTCATAAAAAACGGGACCGTGATCGATCCGTCGCAGGATCTGCATGGCCGGCGTGATGTCGCAATCGCGGGCGGCCGAATTGTCGCCGTCGAAGAGCATGTCTCGGACAACGACACCCACGATGTCATCGAGGCGGACGGGCTGCTGGTGCTGCCGGGACTCGTAGACCTTCACGTGCATGTGTGGTGGGGCGTGGCGCATCTCGCGATCGAGGCGGACGCCCACTCGCTCTCGCGCGGCGCCACGACGATTGTCGACGCCGGGTCCGCGGGCGCGAACACGCTGGCCGGGTTCCGGCGATATGTGATCGACCAGGTCGATGCCCGGACACTGGCGTTCCTGCACATCTCGGGCATGGGGCAGCTCGATAACGAGATCGGTGAGCTGGAGGACATCCGCTGGGCGCGGGTCGATAGGGCCGTTGAGGCGGCGAAGCTTCACCCCGATGTGATTGTCGGCGTGAAGGTGCGTCTCACGGAGGGCATCGTAGGTAAGAACGATCTTGTGGCATTGGACCGGGCTATCGAGGCCGCGGAATACCTGAGCAAGCCGGTGATGATCCATATCGGCGGCACGAGCCACGATATCGAGGAGATTCTCGGCAAGCTGCGTGGCGGCGACATCGTGACGCACAGTTTCACGGCGAACCCGCCGGGCATCATCAACGATGCCGGAGCCGTGGTGCCTGCTGCGCTGGAAGCGCGTGCTCGTGGCGTGGTTTTCGATGTCGGTCACGGCGCGGGCAGCTTCGGTTTCCGCGTGGCCGAGGCGGCGATGGCACAGGGATTTACGCCGGCCACGGTATCCAGCGATGTCCACCGCTACAACGTTCGCGGGCCGGTGTACGACCTCGCGACGACGCTTTCAAAGTTCCTTCACCTCGGTCTATCGCTGGACGAGGTGGTACGCCTCGCAACTTCCGCCCCGGCACGGGCCGTGGGGCGTGGCGATCAGTTCGGAACCTTAAAGGCGGGTGCCGAGGCGGATGTGAGCGTGATGCGGCTGGAGGAGGGGGCGTACAGGTTCACGGACGCGCCCGGCGACGTGCGGATCGGCAACAGGCTGCTGACTCCGGTCGTGACGCTGCGGGCCGGACGGCGACACGTGCCAACTTACGGGGCGCATCCCGATCTACTCGACCATCATCACCACTCCGCATGACCACGCCCGCCCCTGTACAACAGGGATCCCCCACCCGGGCCACCGGGACCACACAACCAGCTGTGTTGGCAGTTGAGGCCGTTGGTCTCGAAAAATCTTTCGGAAATTCCGCCGTTTTACGCGGTCTCGATATGACGGTACGGGACGGCGAGGCGGTCGCTATTTTTGGAGCGAACGGGGTCGGCAAGTCCACGTTGCTTCGGACCCTGACGACGCTCACCCGGCCTGATCACGGGTCGATATCTGTCTACGGTCGCGACCTGTCAAAGGAAGCCGAGTCAGCCCGGTTATGGCTGGGCGCCGTTCTTCATTCACCGATGCTTTACGGCGATATGACCGTGAGGGAGAACCTGACCTTCTTCGGAAAAATGTTCCGTGTGCCTGATCTCGATGAGCGTATCGAAGAGTTGGTCGCCCGTCTGGGACTTGGGGCTCGGTTGGAGCAGCGGGCGCGGGAGCTGTCTCACGGCTATCAGAAGCGGGCTGCACTGGCCCGAGCTATGCTGCACAGGCCGCGGGTTTTGTTGCTGGACGAGGCCGAAACCGGGTTGGACGAACCGGCGCGAAAGGTGCTGGATACGGTGATCGCGGAGCATCGCGCCGCCGGACACGCGGTTGTCATGACGACGCATTCGATCGAGAGAGGGATTGCCGAGTCTGATCGCGTGTTCGTGCTCGCAGGGGGCCGGATCGCGCTGGACGCGCCCTCTTCCCGGGTGACGCCGGACGACGTCACAGACCTGTATTCGGACCCGGGTGAAGCCTGATGGGCGCATCGCTGGCGACGATCTGGACTCTGGCACGCAAAGACTTGCTGCTGGAGTTGCGTTCGCGGGACATTGTGCTTGCGATTATCGTTTTTGCTCTGCTCGTCATCGCTATATTCACGTTTGCTATCGAGCTCACGCCGTCCCGTTCCCGGGATGTTGGACCGGGCGTTCTCTGGGCTGCGGTGGCGTTTGCAGGGGTGCTCGGGCTCAACCGGTCTTTTGCGGTGGAGGCGGAGGGCGACACGCTGGACGGGTTGATGCTTACGCCGGTAAGCCGTGAGTTGATTTTTTTCGGCAAGCTGCTCGGCAATTTCATCTTCATCACCATCGCAGAGATCGTGATTTTTCCCGTGTTCGAGGCGCTGTTCAACATCAGCGTATTGCAGGTCGAAACCATCGTGATCGCGCTGCTCGCCAGCATCGGATTCTCGGCGGTTGGCACGGCGTTTGCCGCGGTTTCTGTCAGGGTGCGATCGCGAGAGATCATGTTGCCGCTGTTGTTCCTGCCGACATCCGTGCCGCTCATCATGGCGGCCGTGGAGTCGACTTCGGCCGTGGTGAACGGGGGGAGCTGGTCGGACTTCAGCGACTGGCTGCAACTGGCAATCGCATTTGATGTGATTTTCGTGATCGCATCGGCGGTGCTGTTCCAGTTCGTACTCGAAGAGTAGCCCTGCCGGGCAGCTATGCCCTGCCGGGCGGCTGTTTGGATTGTGGACTGCTAGTTCAAGAGTGGTCCTGTTTGGATGGCGTTAGTCGAACGAAACCTCATGGATTTACGATGGAGCCGGGGAGCGCTCGTGATAGACTGCACATACTATTTGACGACGCGCGGGCGGAGCAGAAACGCGCTATGGCTGCCCTTCCTAAAATACGATTGGCCTGGCTCGGGATAACCGCGGGCCTGATGGCGCTTACCCTGTGGATGGTTTTCCTCTGGGTGCCGACCGAGATCAACCAGGGCAACATCCAGAGGTCCCTCTACTTCCACGTCCCGGTCGCATGGACGGCGATGGTCGCTATCGCCCTTGTAGCCGTCGCCAGCGTCGCTTACCTGAAGACGCGCGACGAGAAGTGGGACCGGCTTGCCGTGGCGGGGGCAGAGACCGGCGTTATTTTCGCGGCGCTCATGCTGATCACCGGCATGGTGTGGGCGAAACCGGTGTGGGGCGTGTGGTGGACTGGCGAGGCGAAGTTGACCACCACGCTGATCCTGTTCTTTATTTACGTGGCGTACCTCATGTTTCGCGCCTACTTTCCGCCCGGCGAGCAGCGCAGGCGGCTGGCGGCGATCATCGGGCTGATAGGGGCGATCGACACGCCGATCATCTACTACGGCGCGCAGCTCTGGGAGCGCGCTCATCCCTCGGCCGTTGTCGGCCGCAGCGTGGACGGACCCGTTGGCCTCACCCTACTGGTGGCCACCGTGGCGTTCTCGGTCCTGTTCGTTTACGTGGCCGGCGAGAGATACCGGCTGCGGAGACAGGAAGACGAGGTGGCGGCGCTTCGCCGGGCCATCTCGCTTCAACCGTCCCGATCCGTCTCTTCGACCCCATCACCTGGCACGACGCCAGAATCGGTTGGCGGCGCCCCGGCTGGAGGCGCTTAACTCAATGCACAAAATCATCGTCACGCTTCTGGTCGCGTTCACCACATTTGCCCTCCCTGGCGTTGCGATGGCGCAATCCCTTGCGACGACTGAAACGGCGGCCGACGGAAATACCAGCGGCGTGATTACGGTCATCCAGGTGGACGAGGACACGAGGCTTGTCGGGTTCGTACTGTCCACCGGGGACGGTGAACTCGTGGAGGTCGCGATCGGCGATTCCACGAACTTTGGCCTTGAGAACGCAGCAGGAGACCGCTGGGTTTCCGATTTCGGCGCGGACCCGGCTGAATCATTGCGCCGTATCACGGATCAGAGGGAGCGGTTCGCGCCGGTTACGGTAACGGTCAGGGACGGGGTAGCGAGCGCCGTGGTGGACCGGGAACAGGGCGACCTGGAACGAAATCTTGGCTACTTATTCGCCATATATCTCGTCACATGGGCCGGGTTCTTCGTCTACATATTTATCGTGTCCCGGCGGCAGAGCGATCTTTCACGAGAGATCAGCGCCCTGAAGAGTCAGATCCCGGGTTCTGACGCACTCGAAGCGAATGGCTGAACCGATCAAACGGATTGGAAGTCCCCGGCTTTACAAGTCATGAACAAGTACGACGACCCGATTTCGGATAGCCAGCCGGACGGCAAGTCCCGGGAAGATTCCGCAACAGCGACGACCCTGTTCACGCCTCGCGTGAAGATCGCGGTCGCGCTGGCGCTGTTCGTGGGAGCGCTTGGATACTTCGTGTTCACGACTTTTGACAATGCGACCGTCTACTACATGTCGGTCTCTGAGATCGAAGCGGGGGGGCCTACGGAACCTGACAAGTTCATCCGGCTCTCAGGAAAGTTGGTCGAGGAGTCTTTTGTCAGGCAGCCCAACGGCCTGGATGCTCGTTTCGAGATCCGGGACGAAGCGGGCGACGTTCTCAACGTGGACTACTCCGGGGAGATCGGACAGGTCTTCTTCAACCCGCACTCGGTGATCGATCTTGAAGGCAGATATTCTGAAGAGGGCGTATTCGTCACAGAGCATCTTGTGATCAAATGCCCGTCCAAGTTCCTCACAGAGGCCGAGCGCGACGAACTGGAGGGAGGCACCGGAGCGGCGCCGTACCAGGTCGTGACCGGCACTTAATGGTAGATGCGATCCGAACGCTTTCTGTAACCGCGCAGCACGTCACGGTGACGGACCATCCAGCGCTATGTATACTCCAAAACCATGCCTGAAACCCTGACACTCGCTGACCTGGTCCTTTCGGCCGGCGTTGCTTTCTTTCTCGGATCCATCCCGATCGCCTGGATGGTTTCGCGATGGCGCGGGGTCAGTATTTTTGCGGTCGGGACGCGACAGGCGGGTGCGACAAATGTTTTCCGGGAGGTCGGTCGCGGCGCGGCGTTAATCGTCGGGCTCGTAGACGCCGGCAAAGGCGCGCTGGCGATCATGGTCGGCACCTGGGCCGGACTCGAGGGAAGCTGGCTACTGCTGCCCGCTGTCGCCGCGATTATGGGCCACTGGAACTCGCCATTGACACGCTTCCGCGGCGGCGACGGGGTGATAACCGCTGTCGGCGTGATGATCGCCATTTCTCCCACCGGGACGATCGTTCCGATACTGGTGGGAATTACCTTCGCCCTGGCCATCAAACATCGCTTCGCCCACCCATCCGCATGGGGAGGGATCCTGGGTTTTGCGACGCTGAATATCCTTGCAGCGGTCACAGACACCGGGATGAGTGGAGCTACCGTGGCGGGGATGACGCTGATCGCGGCGTCGATCCTCCTGCACAGCTATGCCTACCATCGGCGGATGCCTGGCGCAGTTCGTATCGAGGTTCTGGACGAGGTCCTGGACGGTGAGCACCCGGACGCGCAAATCCCCCGGACGCAGGGGCCTCAAGCTCCCGCCTGACCGGGGGATTTATCGCGGTGCGACATGCCTGTCGCTGCCGCATCTAACTCGCAAAGTTACTCCGGGCGCTGTATTCCCCGGATTCTTTCCATCGTGGATTCCGGCACTTCAATCTCCGGCGTCTCACGCAGCAATCCAACCGTCATTGCCAGTGACTTAAGCCAGCCGTCGCAGTCGGTACACAGGCCCAGGTGCTGCATGATCTGCGATTGAACCTGCTCTTCACAGTCGCCGTCGATGTAGTCAGATCCGCTCTCCCGTACCTCACCGCAGGGGACCATGCTGACCGGGTCAGAATCGTTTCCCTTGCGGCCGAACCGGGAGAACCAGGAACCGATGGACATTATGAAATGCTCTCTCCGTGAGTGATTTCATTTTTCGCCGGACGCTGCCGGGGACAATCAAACAGGCTTTACGCCCACCCATTAGCCCCTGAGAAGGATGCAGGCAGCGTGGTCGACCATTCAGACAATATGATGCCACGACCGGCCAGAAAGATTCACCAGCATGGTACAACCCTGACACGGCAAGCTAAACTCATTTACGGATACTACTACCTGACGAGGCCCGTTATCGCCGGCCTAACCGGATCACGAGAGACTTGAATACGTTGTTGCCCGGCGCATGAACGAACAACAATTTGCGGATGTAGTCGAAAACTACACGAGTTTCGTTTACAACGTCGCGTATCGGATGATGAACTCCCCGGAAGATGCGGACGATGTCGTGCAGGACGCGTTCATTTCCGCCTACCGGGCGAAGGATCGGTTTCGCGGCGACGCCCAGATAACAACGTGGCTGTACCGAATCACGGTCAACGCTGCGCTCATGCGAATTCGTAAAGATAAGCGTCGCGTACAGATGACCGCGCCCGAGGATTCGTACCAGGAACACAACGTCGCAAACTGGGAAGACACGCCGGACAGGGCGGCTCTGAACTCAGAGTTGAGCCGGGAGATCACATCCAAGATCGCCCTGCTCCCGGAAGACCTGCGGACCGCCGTCGTACTCCGGGACGTGCAGGGCATGTCGAATACCGAGGCGTCCGAGATCCTGGATATCTCTATCTCCGCTCTGAAGGCCCGGCTGCATCGCGGTCGCGTGGCGCTGCGAGACATGCTTAACGATTACGTCAAGCAACGATCTAACTGACCGGGACCGCGATCAGACGGAATTGAAAGAAGGGCGGTCTCGGACCACCCCCGCTTACTGTTTTCCTGAACCGGCGATTCCCCGACGCAGGAAAAGGGCGGGATTGTAGTCACCTATATCGAGTAGGTGGCGATCATCTCCTCTGCCGTACGGGAACGCGCCTTCTTACGAAGGTCTTCTTGAAGGTCCTCAAGCGTCGGGCGCTCTTCCCTGTAGATGACACCGAGCGGCACGCCGGGCGCCCGGGCCACTGCCTCGGCAGCGTTTTTGTCCGACGGGTCGTGATCTTCCGGAACGTCATACACGAGGGGTGCGATGCCGGCCTTCTTGTTGCCCTTCAGCAGATCGAAGGTGTCGTTGTAAGTCGTACAGGGCGACTGTACGTGGACGATCGAGAAGCCCTTATGGTCCATCGCTTCTCCGATGAGTCTGGCGAGGTCACGGGGCCGGCTCGAGTAGTGGGAACCGATGAACGACACGCCGTGCGCCAGGTACTGTTCAAAGGGTTTTACGGACGCTTCCAGCTTGCCGAACGGCGTGGAGCTCGTCAGCGTGCCGAATATCGTTGTCGGCGACGCCTGACCCTTGGTCAGTCCATAAACGCCGTTGTCCATGATGACGCAGGTGATATCCACGTTGCGCTGCGCCGCCGGGCCGATGTGCTCTGCGCCGATGCTGAGGAAGTCACCATCACCGGCCACGACGATGGTGTTGGTCTCCGGACGGGCCTGTTTGACGCCGAATGCGACCGGCAGGGAGCGGCCGTGGATCCCGTGTACACCGAATGGCTGATCTCCCTCAACGAGGTGAACGAGGTTACCGGAACAACCGATCCCCGCGATGATGACGCTGTTGGACATCGGGGTTTCGGTCTTTTCGGCATGCTCCTGCATGGCCCATTCCAGCGCTCGTCGCACGCCGAAGTCGCCACAGCCGGGGCACCACTTGAAGTCATATTCAGGATTCCGCGCGCTCATACGAGAACCTTACCTCCCCTGTGGATTTCGATGGCCTGCTTGATCTGGTCAACAAGGTCCCTGACCTTGAAGGGTAGACCGGTGTACTGGGTTATCGAGGTGGCCCTGTATCCATCTGACCGCAGCAGCCTGCTCCACTGTCCCTGGTAGTTGAGTTCCGGGACGATCACCAGTTCTTTGCCAGCGAGCTCTTTGCTGATGGCGTCCGGCAAAGGATGGAGTGTCATAGCGTAAAGCCAGCCAAGGTCCACGCCTTCATCCCGGAGTCGCAGATATGCCTCCCGGACCGTTCCCTTGGAGCCGCCCCATGGCATAACGGCGATCCCGGCGTCTGCGTTCTCAATCTCGTAGGGGCCGTCGTTCAGCAACTTCAGTTTGCCGAACCTGCGTTCCATGCCCCGAACGTGGCGGATGGGCAGGTGTGTTGAGTCGCCCATGCCATCGTGCTCGCTAGCGTTTGCGACGTATGCCCCCGGTCCGCCCGGGAGGGGCATCGGGCCAAGTTCGTCCGATTCGTAACGCTGGTACCCGTTAGCGCCTTTGTAGACTTCACGGGGAGTTGCAATGACCTTTGAGAGATCGGGCTTCGGGATGTTCTGGGAGCGCTCGGCCTGCTGCATCTCGGTCATCAGCATCACCGGGCCCTGGTAACGCTCCGCCCAGTTAACGGCGAGGGCTCCAGCGTAGAAACATTCCTCTACGGTTCCGGGGGCGATCACCGGCATTCTGGCGTCGCCGTGAGCCGGGTACATGCAGGCGAACAGGTCAGATTGCTCTGTCTTGGTCGGCAGTCCGGTGGCCGGTCCACCGCGCTGAACGTCAACGACCACGCACGGGATTTCAGCCATCCATGCGAAACCGAGGCCCTCGCTCATCAGTGCGACGCCGGGGCCGGAGGTGGCGGTCATGGACTTACTGCCGTTATAGCCGGCGCCGATAATCGCGCCGATCGCTTCAATCTCGGAAGCGACCTGGTATGTGAAGCGGCCTTCCCCCACGAGGTTATGCTCCATCCAGACGAGGATGGTCGTTGCGGGCGAGATCGGGTACCCGGCGTAGAAGTCGAGCCCGCCCTGGACGGCGCCGACCGCTATCGCGGCATTACCGGAGATCATGATCTGTTCATAATCAGGGCGGATCGGCGGGTCCAGCTCGGTAAGGTGGAATCCGCTGTTGTGCGCTGCGGTGGCTCCGCGATCAAGAGCCTGGCTGTTCGCATTCACGATCTGCTCGTCACCCGGTCTCCCGCGGGTGAAGCGCCTGGTGACATAGTCCTTCAGAGCCTCGAGCGGGAAGTTGGCGAGGGGTGCGATTGCGCCGAGGACCACCATGTTGGAGGCCCTGGCATTGCCGACCTCTTTGGCGATCTCATCAAACGGGAGTCCGAAGCTATGAGAGTCCCCCGGCGGATCGAATTCACCGGAGTTGTAGATGATGACTCCGTCCGTAACCAGGGCGTCCTTGTGGCTGTTGAACGCCTCTTCGCTGAAGGCGACCAGGACATCTACATCGTCGCCATCGCTCAGGGTCGGGGAGGTCGATATGTGGACCTGCGTGTGGACCGGCCCCCCCAGGATCTGCGATGGAAACGTGGCGTACGTTTGGACGTGATACCCAGCCTGCGCCGCCGTAGCTGCGAGCGACTCGGCCGAGGTCACTACGCCGGCTTCACCGGCGAATCGTACGACCAGATCGGTTTTGCCCAAGTGTTCCTCCATCGTCCCCGGTCCCAAGGAGTCCGGGGCCATGGCGATCTCCATTCGAGTGATCGAAATTGAACGCCGGTGAGGTTATTTACCTCTGAGAGTTATTGCTTTGTTTTGTCCTGAGAGCCGATTCGGGGCGCCTGCCCGAAAGATGCCATGTTACGAAATTCGTAAACCAATTATTCCCAGACGCGCGCAAACACCCGCTCGCCCACAGCCTCTACCTTTCATTCGTTGTCACCGTGGTGATTCCGCGACCGCGTGAGCCGGTTACCGTAAGTTATCGACGTGGCCAGAAAATGGCGCCACCAAAATCGACCGAAGGTATTTTAGCCCCTTTTCGTACGTGAAACATGGCACGAAGTTTTGGGCCGTGGCGCCATCATGTGAGCAACCCGTACTTCAATACGTGTATGTTTTTGCGAGAGCCATCTACAAGGGAGAACGAGGGTTCGCCAGCGTGTTCGGTCGCGTGTTGTGCCACAAACGCCCGCGCCCCGTTTCTCTATCCCCAAAAATTCCCGGGGACAAACGGACCGTCTATCCCGGTCGCTGGTACAGGGGCAGACGACAGGGGAACACGACCCATTACTTCAGAATTTCCAGAATCCCAGGAGAAATCCGCCTCCAGACAGGCCGTATCTGCGGGAGGGGTAGTCCTGAGGCGCACCTCGTCAGGGCTCCAGGTCGTGCTGTGTTTCCGCGAGTCCGAGGGTCTCTGGGCGCTTCCAAAAGGAACACCAGAGCCGAATGAAACCCGGGAGGAAACGGCACGGCGTGAGGTCAGGGAGGAATCCGGATTAGAGGTTGAATCCGGCGCATCCGTGGGAGAAACCCGGTACTCTTTCGTGCGAGACGGCTATCTTTACGAGAAAGTGGTCTACTTTTACTTGATGTCGGCCATCGGCGGCGACATGAGGCTCCACGATAAAGAATTTGACCTTGTCGAGTGGATCCCGGTAGACCAGGCGATAGAGCAGCTTACTTTCAAGAATGAGTCACGAATCGTGGAAAAAGCTCTTCCCATGGCGGAAGAGCAGCATCCCGGCCAGACCCCCGAGTGAACGGCTTGAGGGTGAGCTGGTCGTGCTGCGGGCCAAGCAGTTCAGCGACGTGGATCGCGACTATTCGTGGCGCTCGGATCCGGAGCTGGCCGAGCTTGACGCGACCACGCCTATCCGTCTCTCGCTAGACGAGTACGGCCGCTATTACCGGGACGAAATCAACTATCCGTCCCCATGGTCGGTCAGATACGCCATCGAGACGCACGACGGGACTCACATCGGTAACGCGATGTATTACGACATTGATCGGTCCAAAAGCCAGTGCGAACTGGGGATAATGATCGGGGATCGTGATTACTGGGGGCGGGGGTACGGCACGGACGCCGTGATGACCTTGCTTCGGGCGATCTTCGAGGAAGCGGCGCTCGAACGGGTTTACCTCCACACGCTTGCCTACAACGAGCGCGCCCAGAAGTCGTTCAAAAAGGCCGGATTTGAGGATCTCGAGCCGGTCCATCGTGACCGCCGGGATTTCCTCAAAATGGAAGTGTTCAGCGAGGTCTGGTTCGAGAGATTTGGCGGTCCTTCTGAAGACGAGAGGGGCTTGGATCAGGAGGAATCTGCCGTTCCGGACGAGTCCCCGGTTTTGAAAAGTACCGAAGGGGGTTCCGGCGGAGCATCCGGCGCTGCCGACCCGACCCGACCTGGCGTCGCTGCGCGTCCCGGACCATTTCGCCCAACGGTCCGTGATTGATCGGCCGGGAGTCGCCCGCGCAGCCGTAAAAAGAGACGCCGCCGGAATTACCCGGCGGCGTCTCCTTATCGGAGTTTATCCTGAGACAACTTGAGACAACTTGCGGGGTCAGGAGGCTGAGCGGTCCCTCGGCGGGGTCGCTCGCTGCGGGTTGATCAGGTCCATGCCGAGCGTGCTCGGGAAGACGGCGGCGATCTCTTTGACCGACCACCTGCCGTCCTTGTGGATCGATTTCACCGGGTACGGGTCCGTGAACAGGCTGATGATGTTGCCGGTGCAGTGGAACACGTGTCCGGAGACGTGTTGGGCGGCATCGGAAGCCAGCCACGCCACCATCGGCGCCACGTGCTCAGGCGCACGGGTCAGCACGCCGGTCGGCGGCTGCATCTTGCCTTCCTGTCGCATGGCCCGTGTGGTGTCGGGCACGCTGGCCGTCATTCGGGTGTCTCCGCCGGGTGAGATCGAGTTTGCCGTGACGCCGTACTTGGCGAGGTCACGGGCGACCACCCGGGTGAACCCGGCGAGGCCGTCTTTGGCCGCGCCGTAGTTCGCCTGGCCGGACGAGCCGAACAATCCCGAAACGGAGCTGAACGTGATGATTCGTCCGCTCTTCTGCTGGCGGAACAGGATGCTCGCCGGTCGAACGACGTTGAACGTGCCCTTGAGGTGGACCGCTATAACGGCGTCCCATTCCTCTTCGGTCATGTTGAACACCATGCGGTCCCGCAGGATGCCGGCCGGTGTGACCACGATGTCCAACCGGCCGTAGGTGTCCAGCGCCTGCTGGACCAGTTCGTCTCCGGTCTCGAACTTGGTCACGTCGCCGTAGTTGGGGACGGCTTCGCCACCATTTTCGCCGACCTCGTTCACGACCTGTTGCGCGGGCGTGTTGTCGAGACCTTCTCCATCCAGGGACGCGCCGATGTCGTTGACAACGACCTTTGCGCCCAGGCTGGCGAGCTTCAGGACGACTCCTCGTCCGATACCACGGCCGCCGCCGGTAACGATAGCGACCTTGCCGTCAAGCCTCGCGTTGTTTTCTTCTGTCATGTTTCAGTTCCTCTGTTTTAAGTGCCTGTGAAATTCAGATGATCTGGATGCTTAGAACTTCGCTGGCTCCAGGGTGAGGCCCTGGACGATGTGCTGTGGGACGAGTTCCTGCAGTTGCTCGGTCTGCCACTCGCCTCCCGGGTTGAAGATCGTGCGCGCCGGGCGCGGCTGAGACCACAGGGCGACAGTGCCGCCGGACACGTAGAAGTGCTGTCCGTTGACATCGGCGGCGTAGTCAGAGGCCAGGTAGGAGACGAAGGGAGCGATGTCCTCGGCCTCGCCCGCCCCTCGCGCCAGGTGGTTGTCCATCCCGAGGTTGAGGGATGCTCGGTCCGGCCGGGCGTCCGGAATGGTAGCGATCATGCGGGTCTGGGCCGCGGGCGAGATCGCGTTGGCCGTAGCACCGTAGCGACCGAGGTCCCGGGCGACGACCTTGGTGAACCCGGCGATTCCCGCCTTGGCCGCGCCGTAGTTCGCCTGACCCGGGCTGCCGGTCAGTCCGCTGCCGGATGAGAAGGTGATCACGCGGCCCGATCGCTGCTGCCGGAACAGGATTCCGGCGTGCTTGACGACCGTGAAAGTGCCCTTGAGGTGGACGTCGATAACGGCGTCCCACTCGGCCTCGGTCATGTTGAAGATCATGCGGTCCCGGAGGATGCCGGCCGGGGTCACGACGATGTCGAGCCTGCCGAACTCGTCTACCGCCTGCTGCACCATCCGCTCTCCGCCTGCCATGTCGGTCACCGAGTCGGTGTTGGCGGACGCCTGCCCGCCTGCGGCCCTGATGCCTGCGGCGACTTCGCCCGCCGGTCCCTCGTCCGGTGTCGTGCCGTCTACATTGACGCCGAGGTCGTTGACGACCACCGATGCGCCGTGTTCGGCGAGCGACTCCGCAACGGCCTTGCCGATGCCACGTCCGGCGCCGGTAACCACCGCAACTTTGCCTTCTAATACGCGTTCGTCATCTGGCAACAAGATTGCTCTCTCCTCAGAGTCCGGCAGCCCCAGCGATCGCTGGTCCCGGACGGGATCTGGTTTACGTTCCTGGCGCTCCGATCGGGAGCAGCTGGTTGTAGTTAATTTCCTCGCATGGGCAGCGCCACTACTGCCTTGCCCGGTGTGGTGGCCTTGCCCTCACCGTTGTGCAGCGCGATTTCGCACTCGACGATCCCCGCGCCGTCCTCAACCCGTTTGTCTGTCACCGTGCCCTTGCAGACCAGGTCGTCGTTCGGGAGGTCCATCTGCCGATACGAAACGGACAATTTTTTGAGTCGCCCCTCCGGTCCCATCCAGTCGGTCACTAGCTGGCCGAGGAATGCGTTTTTTAACGCCCCGTGGATGATGATGCCGGGGAGGCCGTTGTTTCGTGCGAACCCGTCGTCGTAGTGGATCTGGTAGTAGTCGCCAGACGCTCCGGCGTACTTGACCAGCTGCTGGGAGCTTGCGTTCTTATTGAGCGGCGTGACCTCGTCCCCGACGTTCACGTCCTCGTAATAAAGCTGTGCCACGGCTATTCCTCTTCCTCCGGCGTTGCGTAGCTGATGCCGGTAGTGCGCTGGGTGGCGGCCAGTTGGCCGAGCTGGTTTACGTATCGGGTTTCGGCGGTCGTGAACAGCATCGTGCCGAGACGTCCCTGCCGTTCAGAAAGTTCCACGATGGCTTTAGTCACCGTGATCCTGTCGCCGACCCTGACGGGCTCGAAGAACTCGTACTCACTGCCGCCGTCCAGGTTGTTAGGAAACGGCCTCGGGAACTCGCTTTGCGCCTCGCCTGCTATGAGCGATCGAAGGAAGGTCGGGGGAGCGATGATCCCGCCGTACGGCCCTTTGCGGGCGGCTTCGTCGTCCTGGAACAGCGGATTGGAGTCCCCGATCGCCTGGGCAAACTTGATGACGGCGCCCTTTTCGACGTCATACGTAATCGGATCGGACTCCACATCAAGATGCGAACGCATCTCATCGGTAATGACGGACTCGTCAGGCACGCGTTTAACTCCAATTAACCTCTGGGTTGGCGGGGGCGCGTTACGTATATTTCAAGTGTGGCGGAGTGTAGGAGAGCGCCTAGGGTGCGTCAAGGAACGCGTCGCCCAGTTCAGGGTCCTCGCGTTTGGCCTTTGTGGAGTCGCTCGGCGTGACCTTTTTCAACCCGCTGAAACCCGCCATCAGTTTCTTGAGGCCGTTCCCGTTGCCGAATGCTACGGTCACCTCGGTGTCGCCGCCTGTCTCTACGGCCTCGATCACGATGCCGTCCCCGAACGTTTCATGCGCCACGCGATCGGCGACCCGGAAGTCACCCCGCTGCGCGGCTCGAACCGCTGCGGTCGTTGCCGCGCGCCGTTTGATGGCGGTCGGATCATAGGGGCGCGAGCTTCCTGCCGAGCTACGCGCAGATGCGACCTTCCGAACGGTATTTGAGTTGCGGCGTATCGAAACGGTCTCGACGCAGGCAAGCGGGATCTCGTCAAGGAAGCGTGACGGCATCATTGCGCCGCGCGATCCCCGGAATCCCCGCTGAAAAGCGTGGAACATGTAAAGCCGCTTGCGTGCTCGCGTCATGCCCACGTAACAGAGCCGACGTTCCTCTTCGGTGTCCGCCACACTCTCCAGGGACCGGGAGTGTGGGAGCAGCCCCTCTTCCATACCGATCATGAAGACGGCGTCGTACTCAAGCCCCTTGGCCTGGTGAAGCGTGATGAGGGTGATGGCGTCTTCGCCTTCTTCCAGCGAATCGATGTCCGAGACGAGAGCTACGTTCTCCAGAAACTCGATGAGGCGTTCACGCGGCTCCGGACCTTCAAAGTTCGAGGCCGATCCACGGAGCTCAAGGATGTTGTCCCAGCGCTCCTCACCCCGTTCCTTGTCCTCCTGGACGAGCCGCTTGTAGCCGCTGCGCTCGAGGGTCAGGTCGAGAAGCTCTACCGCGGATAGGACAATGCTTTGCTCGATCAGCCGCTCCATCAGATCGGCGAAGGCCCGGACAGATCTGACCGCTCTTGCGTTGAGGGCGTCCGCCAGTCCCATCTCTTCGTCGTCAACCTGGAGGATGACGTTGAGCATGGATGTCCCGCGCGAGCGAGCGACGGCGCGTATGGCATCGACGCTGCGGGGGCTTATTCCGCGGGCGGGCACGTTGACGATCCGCTCCAACGCTGCGTCGTCGGAGGGATTCACTGTGAGGCGCAGATAGGCGACGCTGTCCCGGATCTCTTTGCGCTCGTAGAACTTGGTACCGCCGACAAGCTGGTAGCTGATACCGTGCCGGTTGCAGGCCGCTTCCATGGCGCGTGACTGCGCGTTTGTGCGGTACATCACGGCGATCTCCGGGCGGTCGAAGCCGTCTTCATCGACGAGCCGGTTGATCTCCTGCAGGACCACTCTCGCCTCTTCGTCCTCGTCGTACGCCTCGCCGACGGTGACCGGGGCGCCCCTGTCGTTGTCCGTCCACAGTTCCTTCTTCAGGCGCTCGTTGTTGTTTGCAATCACGCCCGAGGCCGCGTCCAGGATGGTCTGGGTAGAGCGGTAGCTCTGGTCCAGGGTGACGGTCGTGGCGTCCGGGTACACCGTCTGGAAGTCGGTCAGGTTCCGGATATCGGCGTGACGCCAGGAGTAGATCGACTGGTCGGGATCGCCCACGACGCAGATATTCTTGTGTTTCGCCACCAGCAATCGGGCGAGCGAGAACTGGATTGCATTGGTGTCCTGGAACTCGTCCACCAGCACGTGGCGGTACCGATCCTGGTACTTCTCCAGGACCTCCGGGTTGTCCTCGAACAGGGTGTGAGCGCGTAACAGGAGGTCGTCGAAGTCGACGGCGTTGGCTGTGGCCAGCAACTCCGTGTAGCGCACGTACACGCGTGCGACGACCTCCTCGAAGTAGCTCTTCGACAGCTTTGAGAGCCGGGAGTCGTCGATCATCTTGTTTTTGGCGTCTGAAATGCCGGACAGGATGGCTCGCGGGGCGAACTGCTTGGGGTCCAGCTCGAGCTCTTCCAGGATGCTGCGCACGAGCCGTTGCTGGTCGTCTCCGTCGTAGATAGAGAAGGCGGGATCGAGGCCAATCTGCCCGCCGTCCTGCCTGAGGACATAGGCGCAGAAGGAGTGGAACGTCCGAACCTGCAGGCCGGAGTTTGCGCCGCCCACAAGTCCCTCAGCCCGCTCGCGAAGTTCTCGCGCCGCCTTGTTGGTGAACGTGACCGCCAACACCCGCCACGGTGCGACGCCCTCAACGGAGGTCAGGTAAGCGATGCGGTGTGCCATGACGCGCGTTTTGCCGGAACCGGGCCCGGCCACGATGAGGAGAGGGCCTTCGGCGTGCTGCACAGCCTCTTTCTGGCGGCCGCTGAGCTCGGCAAATATATCGATCTGTGTAGTCACGGATCGATTGTAGCCGTCTCCCGGTCAGTGACCGGCATTATTTGGCGCTCTCTCCCGGTGGGAGAGGATCGAGATGGTCTGTTGTGCGTCGCGCGCTACCGGGTGTCATCGCCGGTTCCTTATCTGCGGTTTCCGAGCTGATCACACCGGGAGGGGTGCTTGCCGGGATACTTCCCTCTCCCAGCGGGAGAGGGTTAGGGTGAGGGAGAAGTTCCAATCACGGATACGGTCGTGCGCACCACACGTAACTGCTCCGAATCCACGTGAACAAAAGGACACCACTATTACGCACCAACACGGAGGCGATGGTAGCCACCAGCAACAGGCGCCAGACCCCACCACCTTTGGCCCCGGTTCTGAGGAACGGCTTGGCAGGTCTGACCGTTTTTACGAATCGACTCATCGCGAGATGGTCAGGTGGTTATCGCCAGTACCCGGAAATCGCATCCTGGACGCCGGATGCGGCACCGCCGGATTCACACAGTTGCTGGCGGAGCCGCTCGGCGATGATGATCACGTGGACGCGGCCGATACGAGCGAGCATCTGCTTGAGTTCAACCGATCGCGTTTTGCTGACGACCCGATCGGCAAGCGCATCCAGTTTCACGAAGCGCCAATCCAGGATCTGCCGTTTGAGGACGAGACATTCGACCTGGTGTGGACCAGCCTCGCGTTGCATCACCTCGCGGATCGGCTTTCAGGAGTCCGGGAGCTGGTCCGGGTCGTCACCCCGGGGGGCCGGCTGGCGATTCGCGAGGGCGGCATCGGCGCACGGTTCATGCCGACGACGATGGAGCTGACCGGAACGGGGCTGAATGAACGGCTGTCCGCTGCGATGGAGAGGTGGTTCGCCAGCCACGTCCATTTCGAAGGCGACGCGGTTCCGTATCCGTACGGTTGGACCCAGCTGCTTCGGGATGCGGGAATGGCCGATGTCACCGCCAGGACCTTCATCCACGAGTTCCTGCCGCCGTTCAGTGATGAACAACAGCAGTTCCTGATAGGCGGGCTAACGCGTTGGGCCACGGACGAGAGTCGGGAGGGTTACCTCTCAGAAAAAGATCGTTCAGCCCTCAAACGCCTGATCGATCCGGACGACACCGAGTACGTCTTCGACCGCCCGGACCTCCATTTCATACAGGGCATAACGATCTACGTGGGACAAAAGCCGTCGTGAGCCGTTGAAAGTCCTCACGTAACACGCACAAGATGCGGTCTCGGTAGATGTATGCTCCCCGGCGACTGAAGCAGGAGATACAGATGACCGATACCGCATCGCCGAGTTTGACCCCTGAAGATCTGCGCGAGATGTACCGGCTCATGGTTCTGGGTCGGAAGTTCACACATCGAGCGCTGAAGTTGTACGACGAGGGCCGTCTGCCGACCGGCCTGCACCCGAGCGCCGGGCAGGAGGCCGTCGGCGTCGGCGTCTGTTACGGACTTCGCGAAGGGGATCGCGTCGTTCCCGCGCTGCGAACGACCGAGGCGTTCTGGACGCGCGGCGTCACGATGCTCCAGATGCTGAACGCAGTGTACGGCAACTCCGGCAGTCCCTCCGGCGGCAAGGAGTCGTTTCACCACACCGGCTACCCGGAACTCGGCATCCTGCTCACGACTGCGATGGTCGGATCACAGATACCCGTCGCAGTCGGGGCCGCTGTTGGTCAGCAACTGGCGGGAAGCGA
>JASLLE010000046.1 GCA_030747175.1 Dehalococcoidia bacterium
GGGTCATCGTGGATCGCCATGCAGACCCGTGCCACGCCCGGCGTGTACGCCTTGGACATATCTTCGCGAGTTTTTGCCGGGACCTTGCTCCGCATCTCGATCTTGCCGCCTAAATGGAACAGAAAGGTGGCGTCCGAAACGTTGCGAATCTCGACCCCGTCGATGCTGCCCACCGAATCGATGATCTTCTGGCCATGCTCGATCCCTGAAGCGTAGACGGTGAGGTCACGGACCATTCTTGAGTCCGTCGCGGAGATCACGTCAATCCCCGCCATGTCTCCCCCGCACTCTCCGATGCAGGTCGTGATCTTGCCCAGCATGCCGGGCGAATTCTGGTACTCGGCTCGGATCGTCACGCTATAGGCGGGGCCTGTACTCACCATCTGGACTACCTCGGTCGAACTGTCCCCTGCACACCCGGGCCATCCCGGCTATTCGGCTGCCGGTGCTGAGGGGCGAGATACGGCGGCCATGATGGTCGTCGTGATTTCGATATTCCTGTGTTTATCCGCTAAAGACCGGCTCGATCTTACACTCGCTCCCGGCTCTCGCGGCACGTTTCAGCGATACGGATTGTGAGTGTTCCGTGTGTGTTTCGAGACCTGTGTCGGGCGCATTCGTCCCGGCAGGCGGTAGGATATGCACTCCCAGCGCAGATCCCGGGGCTCTCGTGAGCGCGACGGGAGTGCCGGAACCACTCCGGAAGTAACTGGATAAGACCGTTCTGCACACATCTCCACATGAATTGGGAGGACTGATGACCCAGCGAACCGAATCACCCGCCACGCCTCGCGGCCGCTTCACGACGGCGACCATCACTCGCAGGGAAGACCTCACCGAGGAGTTGTGGCGTCTCTGGATCAAGCCCGAACAGGGTTTCATGTTCAAACCCGGCCAGTACTGCACGATCGGGGTGGATGGAATCGAACGGGCTTATTCAATCGTTTCCTCTCCGCGCGAGGACGAGATGGAACTGTTTATCGAACTCGTGCCACCGCCGGACGGCGTTCTGACCCCACTCTTGAATGATCTCAAGGTCGGCGATACGGTCACCCTCCGCCCCCGGGCCAAGGGAGTATTCGTCCTCAAACCGACGGCAAAGAATCACCTGTTCATCGCGACCGTCACCGGCGTAGTCCCATACGTGAGTATCCTTCGGTATCACCTGGAGACACTGGCGGGACAGGATGACGAATCGGAACAACAGTCACCCGGCGACTTCAATTTTTACATCCTGGAAGGCGCCAGTTACCAGGATGAGTTCGGGTACGACGAAGAGTTAACGAAGCTGGCAAGTGAGCACGACAACATCCACTTCGTTCCGACCGTCAGCAGGCCGGACGAGGAGAAAAATGCCGGGTGGACCGGCGAAACGGGCCGGGTCAATACATTGACCGAGAAATACATAGACAAGTACGGTCTGTCGCCCGACGACACCATCGTCTACGCGTGCGGCAATCCGCAGATGATCGAGGACGTGAAGGCTCGGCTCGGCGGCGCCGGCTACCAGGTGGAAGAAGAACGATTCTGGAAAGACGACGACTAGAACACATGCGGCCAACCCATCAAGTAGTGGAATACCTGTCTGGAGAAGCAAATGGCTGACAAGGAACGAATTGGCGTTATCGGCCTCGGCATCATGGGCAAGCCGATGGCCCGGAACCTCATGGCCGCCGGACACGAGGTGGCCGTATACGACCTGGTCCCGGAACCGGTGGAGGAGCTGGTCACCGACGGAGCGATCCTCGGCACCTCACCGGCTGATGTTGCTTCCAAATCAGACGTGACCGTGGTGATGGTCCAGAACTCACCGCAATCAACGACCGTCGCCCTGGGCGAAAACGGAATCATCGAGGCCGCTGACAGGGGCCAGCTAGTAGTGGACATGAGCTCGATCGCCCCGCTCGTCTCGCAGAAGATCGGTGAAGAGTTGGCCGACGCCGGCATCGATTTCCTGGACGCCCCGGTATCCGGCGGTGAACCTGGCGCGATCGCCGGAACGCTGGCCATCATGGTCGGCGGAACGCAGGCGGCATTTGACCGGGCGGCTCCGGTGTTCGAGGCGACGGGCGCATCCGCGGTCCTGTGTGGAGACGTGGGCGCAGGCGGCTTCACCAAGCTCGCCAACCAGATCTGCGTCGCCGCCAACATCAACGGCCTCGCAGAGGCGCTCGTCCTGACCACCAAGGCCGGGCTGGACCCGGAGACGGTGTTTGATGCCATCAAAGGCGGACTCGCCGGTTCAAACGTTATGAACGCCAAGGCGCCGATGATGTTTGAACGCAACTTCCAGGCCGGGTTCCGCATCGAGCTGCACCTGAAGGACATCAACAACGTGATGGACACGGCGCAGGAGATGGGTGTGCCTCTTCAGTTGAGTGCACAGCTTCAGCAGGTGCTCCAGGCGTTGTACAACGATGGCAACGGCACGGACGACCATGCCGGAATGCTCAAGTACGTCGAGGGACTGGCAAAGGTCGAAGTCAAAAAATAAGCTCCGCCACGTGGTCGCCTCTCCCAGCGGGAGAGGGACAGGGTGAGGGAGAAGATTTGATCCACGCGAGCGCTGTCCGCCGCCGTCAACACGGCGGCGGTTTCGCGTCGCGCGTAGGGGCGTATGGCAATACGCCCGACCTTCGAAAGCCTCAGGTTACGGGCCGATGGTGCCCGCGCGGGCGTATTTGCCATACGCCCCTACAATGTGGTCCCGCCTGGCCAATCATCCAACGTGCTCACCACTGGAGACCGTTCCAAAATGACCAACCCGCGCATGAAGATCACCGATGTCCGATCCCGAAACCTCAGGGTCGTCAGAGAAGTCGGCGAACTTGAGCCGGCGTGGAGCGTAGGGAGCATGTCGCAGTTCCGGATCGGCGGCGGGTCCTTCGTCGAGATAGAGACCGACCAGGGGATTACCGGAATCGGCTCGGCGGTCAATCCTGCCCTGATTCCATCCATCAAGGAACTGCTGGTCGGGAAAGACCCCTTTGAGGTCGAGCAGCACGATGTAGAAATGCGCTACTACATCAGGGGCGGCATCGGATACCAGGGAACCGCCGGGGTCGACATCGCACTCTGGGACATCATCGGAAAGGCGGCCGGCCAACCCCTTTACAAGCTCTGGGGCGGCGGCAAGGACAGGATTGCTCCGTACGCCAGCATGTACGTACTCTCTACGCCGGAAGAGCGAGCAGAGATGGCCACATCGCTCGCCGATGAAGGCTGGAAGGCGATCAAGCTCCGCCTGCACCATCAAACTATCGAAGAAGACCTCCGAACCTTTGAAGTGGTCCAGGACGCGGTGGGCGACCGGATGACCGTGATGGTTGACGGAAACCAGGCGCAGTCTTCAGGAACATGGCAACCCGGGATCCAGTGGGATTTCCAGCGAGCCATGGATACCGCAATGGCTCTCGATGCGATGGGATGCTTCTGGCTTGAGGAGCCGCGCCTGCGTTACGCCTACAAAGAGCTGGCCGCTCTCAATAACGCCGTGGCGATGCCAATCGCCGGGGGCGAAAACAACGTCGGCCTTCACGAGTTTGTGGATATGGTCGAGCAAAACGTGTTCGACCTCTTGCAACCTGAAGGCCAGGTCCTGGGCTTAACAACGCTCAAGAAGATCGGCGTACTGGCTCAGGCCTACAACAAGCAGATCGTCCCTCACCACGGCGGCGGCAATATCGGCGTCATCGCGCACATGCACCTGATCGCCACGTGGCCGCACGCCCCCTTCATGGAGCTGCTAAACGACCCGCCGATCGGCGCATACACAATTGGCTTCTCCATCATGGCCGACCACCCCGTCGTCAAAGACGGCTACATCGACCTGCCGCACGGGCCGGGGCTGGGGGTATCGATAGACGCGGATCTGATTCTGGACGACTAGGCCGCGATACGGTCGACCAATGTAGGGGTGTATGGCAATCGCCCGGGCGGGGCAAGCCCCGCCGCTACGGCGTCTTACGCTGCCCCTCTCCCGGAGGGAGAGGTCCAACCACACCAGGGGTGAGGGAGATCACCCGGGACTTTACCGCGACGTGACTGATCACCCGGCCGCCACACTAATCCGCTGACAGGCGAACGAGAAGTGAGTCTCAGTCCCTGAGAAACCAATCGTGAAACACCGATTCCGTTGAGACCCCTCGCCTACGCTCGAGATGACAGGTGTCCCCTGTCTCCCCCAACGCGGGAGATGCAGGAATAGCACCCATTCACCCCAACACACCCTCAAAATAAGCCCCCCGGCATGGGGGTTAGCGTCCGCCTGTCACCTCGACCACCGTTCCCGTGATATAGCTCGCGTCGTCCGACGCCAGGAACGCTACCGCTTTCGCCACCTCTTCGGCACGACCCGGGCGTCCCAGCGGCACCGCCTCCGCCATCGCCTCCTGCGACGCTCGCTGCATCTCCTCGTACCGACCCCGCACGCGTGCGCCCTCCTCCGTCAGGATGAAGCCCGGCAGCACGGCGTTCACGTAGATGCCGGAGCGACCGAGGTCGCGTGCAAGTTGCGCCGTCAGCCCGATAATCCCGGCCTTTGCAGCGGCGTACGGCAGCCGTATTCCAGACGTGTTGAGCGGCCCGAAGTGGCCTTTCGCGTTGGACGACGACAGGTTGACGATCCGTCCATATCGACGCTTCCGCATATGAGGCACGATCGCCTTGCAGCACAGGAATGCGCCCTTCAGGTTCAGGTCCACCTGCGCGTCCCAGCGGTCTTCAGTCACTTCCTCGATCCGCAGCACGCCCTCTGTCCCGCTGCCGCCGGCGTCGTTCACCAGGATGTCGATTTCGCCCAGCTCGTTGATCGCAAGTTCAACCATAGCGGCGACAGACGCCGAGTCGGTCACATCCACGGTCGTGGCGCTCGCCCTGCCGCCTGAACCGCGTATCTCCGCGGCGACACTCTCCACCTTTGCGCCCTGGATGTCCGCCAGCAACAGCGAAACGCCTTTGCTCGACAGGTCAAATGCGACGGCACGACCGATCCCCTGCGCCGCTCCCGTGACGATCGCCGTTTTGCCCTCAAAAGACATATCGCCCTCCTGAAAAATTATCCGTTGACCGACAGCTTGCCCGCCGAATAGCCGCCATCCACGAAGATCACCTGTCCGTTGATATACGCAGCGTCCTCAGATGCCAGGAACGCCACGGCCGCGGCGATGTCGGTCGGCGCGCCCGGTCGTCCCATCGGCACCTGCCCGACGAAAGCCTTCTGGTACTCATCCGTCGGCGCGGGTTTCACCTCTGACCCGGTAAGTGTCATCCCCGGGCCAACCGCGTTCACCGTGATCCCATGCTGCCCCAGCTCAAGCGCCAGCGTCTTTGTGAACTGGATTATCCCCGCCTTGGAAGATGCGTACGCGCTCGCGCCCGGCCGAGCGTTCGCCCCGGCGGTGGATGTGATGTTCACGATACGGCCGCCTTCGCCCCGCGCCACCATCTGCCGAGCAACAGCCTGGCTGCAAAGAAAGTTGCCCTTCAGGTTCACGGCCATGACGCGATCCCAGAACGACTCCTCCATCTCAAGGATCCCGGACTCGCCGCTGACACCGGCGTCATTCACCAGGATATCTACGTGGCCGAACGACGCGATGGCCGACTTCACCATCGCGCCAACAGCGCCCGATTCACTCACATCGACCTCAAAAGAGGCCGCACGGCGACCCCCGGCACGGATTCCTTCAGCCACAACCTCCGCATCCGATCCAAGCAGATCGGCCACCATCACGTCAGCGCCGTCATCAGCCAGCCGCAACGCTATAGCCCGCCCGAGCCCGTGAGCTCCACCTGTAACGATGGCTGCCTTGCCTTCAAGAGTCATATCGCCTTCCTACCCCCTCTCCTAAACAGGAGAGGGCTGGGTGAGGGGGTCCTTCCGAGGAAGAGCAATGCACCAGCACGTCCACCCACGACCGCACTGGATTCCCGTTTGCACGGGAACGACGGGTCACAAAACAACCACCCCATCCGAGAGCTTATCCACGAACGCGTCCCCGCCCTTCATCACCATCTTGATCTTGTCGCGGTCGCCGAGCAGCGATACGTTCTTCGCCACGTCGCCGTCCACGACCACCACGTCCGCCAGCTTGCCCGCTTCAATAGTCCCGATCTGATCGCCCAGGCCAACGCACTCGGCGGCCGTGCCGGTGCCCGCCTTAATCGCCTGTAACGGCGTCATGCCGCGCTCCACAAGCACCTCGATCTCCCGGTAGTTCTTGCCGTGCACAAACCCGCCCATGTCCGTCCCGGCTGCCACCTTCACCCCGGCCTCCATCGCCGCGTGCAGGCTGCGCTGGTGGATGCCCTTCAACGCCTTTGCCCGCTCAGCCATGTGCGGAGGCGAGTTCTCGGCGTGGTATTCATAAACGGCGAACGTGGGAACGTAGAACTGGTCGTTATCGGCCATCATCTTCAGCAGGTCCGGTTGCTCAACCAGGTACCCGCCGTGCTCGATCGACCCCGCGCCTTCCTCCACCGCGTACTTGAGCCCATCGCCGGCCAGCGCGTGGCACATAGTCCGCAGCCCTTTTTCAGCGGCCTCAGCGACGATGGTCGCTACTTCATCGCGCCCGAATGATGGATCGAACGGACCATGCCCAGGCCGTGACGCCCCACCTCCGGTGGTAGCGAACTTGATCACGTCCGCCCCTGCCCGCCACAGTTCCCGGACTTTCGCCCGGACAGCGTCAACGCCATCGACAACGCCGTCCGGTAGTCGTGGATCATTGTTGAACGGGTTCTGGTGGCCCGATAGCGTCACCCGGTCGGCGTGACCTCCGGTCCCGGACATGAAGCTGATCGTCAACATGAGCCTGGGCCCCGGGTAGAGCCCCTCCTCGACCGCCATCTTGAACCCGGCGTCCAGCCCCCAGCCGTCCCGGACGCAGGTGAACCCTCCGGCGAGCGTATCCTCCAGATGTTTCGCCGTGCGGAGGTGTTGCAGTGAGTTCGGCATCGCCATACGCCATCGGGTCAGGATGTCGTAGTGCATCTCCGACAGATGATCGTGGCAGTCGATCATCCCCGGCATCACCGTCATCCCTGACGCGTCGATGACCTCTGCGTCGGCCGGTACCGTGACGGCGGCACTCGGGCCTACCTCGCGGATCTCCTCGCCGTCCACCAGGACTGTCCTGTCGGCCACCGGAGCGGCGCCGGTCCCATCTATCAGGTTTCCGCCAACAATCGCCTTCATTCGTATTCCTTCAGGAGCTTGTGGTCACAGCCAGTAGTTGTCCGCATACATTCCAGTTCAGAACGTGCCGATAATCAGGACTTCTCCCTCACCTTGATCCTCTCCCGCCGGGAGAGGGGAACGACAAATCTATCCCTGCCACGTGACATTTCGCGCGGTCCACTCGTTACGCGCTCCCCCTCTCCCAGCGGGAGAGTGCTGGGGTGAGGGAGAAGATATTTAACCAATCCACACTTATCGCGCCGCCCTACCCATCCCCAATCCGGTCAACAAACGCCTTCCCGCCCTTCAGCCCCAATTTCAGCCGACTCCTGTCCCTCAGCACTCCGATTTCGGCCAGCGGATCGCCATCGAGCACCAGCAAGTCGGCGTATTTCCCGGCTTCGAGCGTCCCGACATCCGCATCCAGGGCGATGCACTCGGCCGCCCAGCCGGTCGCGGCCTGGATCGCCTGCATCGGCGTCAGACCCTTTTCGACCAGCAGTTCTATTTCACGAGCGTTGTCGCCGTGCGAAAAGCCACCGGCGTCCGTACCGGCAACCACCTTCACGCCCATCGACAGCGCCATCTCGATGCTCAGCCTGTGCGCATCCGCCAGTTCTAACGCCCGCTCCTTCACGTGCGGCGGGCTGACCGTCGAATGGAACTCGTACACCATTAGCGTTGGGACGAGGAACGTGTTGCTGTCCGCCATGAGCCGGACCAGATCTGGCGTCTCAGACAGAAAGCAACCGTGCTCGATCGATCCCACATCCGCCTCGATAGCCATCCGAAGCCCCGGCCCGCCGAGTGCGTGGCACATGGTCTTGCGGCCCATCGCTGCCGCCTGTGACACAAGCGCTTCTACCTCCTCCTTCTCAAAAGCGGCGTCACGTGGCCCATGTCCCGGTCGTGAGCTTGCGCCGCCGGTGGTGGCGAACTTGATCACATCCGCGCCGGCCGTCACCATCTCTCGCACCTTTTCTCGAACTGCGTCAGGCCCGTTTGCCACGCCCGATGGCATACGGGGGTCGGCGTACAGGAGATTACGGTGGCCCGATGGGCTGACCCGGTCCGCCAATCCGCCGGTTGGTGAGATGACGTTCACGGTGAGCATCAGACGGGGGCCCGAGATAACACCATCCTCGATCGCCATCTTGAACCCGGCGTCAAGCCCACTGCCGTCCCGGACTGATGTGTAGCCGGAGGCCAGCGTGTCTTCCAGCACTTTCGCCGTGCGGAGGAATCTCAGCGAGGCGGGATCGTCGAGCCCCCAGCGACTGAGGATGTCGTAGTTCTCGGACATCAGGTGATCGTGGCAGTCGATCAACCCCGGCATCACGGTCATGCCGGTGGCATCGATCACCTCTGCGTCCGGCGGGACGGTGACGGCGGCTCGAGGGCCGGCCTCGCATATGCGTTCGCCTTCGATCAGAACCGTGCTGTCGGCCAGTGCCGACGCCCCGGTTCCGTCAATCATGTTGCCGCCCACGATAGCTTTCAAAGGGTTCACCTCCGGCTGCGGAAAGCACGAACCACCGGCGCCCTTCTAAGAGGACGCCGAAGGTGGAGGCAGCATAACCGGAAAACATGCTGTCGGAGGCGGTTGGGAATGGGGGTCGCTCGCTCCTCTGGCAATCCTGGCGCCCAAATGAAGCGCGCTCCCCTGGACCCGGTCCTTCGAGCGCCTCAGGACACGGTTTCGGCGGAACGACCGTCGATCGTGGTTGCAGTCCTCACCTGTACTCGGGACTAATCGCGAGCCAGGGGCGCAACCTACAGATAAGCCCCCATGCAACGGATGGGTTAAATCCCGCCGGAGGTCGGGCCGTCCTCGGAATCTCCGCCGCGGACCTCGTCCAAGAAGGCTTCGATCTCGGCCGACAGCTCTACGGACCCGGGGGATTGATCATCGTCGTCCGTGGAGTCGTACTCCTCTTCAAACCGCTTCACCATTTCGGCGAGACGCGGGTTGTTGGTCATGGCAGGCGTCACCTGCGAGTACTGCTGCTCCCCGAGTTCGATCTCCGGAAGTTTGATGTCCTTGAAGTCGTAGAGCGGCGCCAGGGCTTGCAGGGCGCGCGCTGCGCCGGCGTAATCGTTATCGAGCTGCAGGTACATCGGCAGATGCACCATCACCGTCAGCGTCGCCAGCCCGCGCGCGGTCGCGCCCACACCAATCCCGTTGGTGGCAGAAGTCGGGCCTTCGTAGCGGCTGCGAGACAGCGTGACGCCGCCCAGGTCCGGCTCGATCTCCCAGCCCCGGGACGACCCGGTCACGAGCAGGGGTCTTGAATGCGGAACGGAGTCGTACATGCCGCCGACGGTGATGTACGTGGTCACGCCGAGTGCCTCGAGCATCTGGAGGACGGACTCATTGAAGTCCTCGGAGTTGGAATGCGGTTCAAGTAAATGAACCAGCACGAGGTCGGGTTCTTCATCGCGGCGCACGATCTCGATCTTCGAGTTCGGACTCGTGATCTCGCGCTCCCCGTCCACCCACTTCATCTCGGGCCGGTAACGCGTGAAATCGTAGAAATGCCCGGGCCGTTTGAGGCGTGCGATTTCTTCGGCCTGGTAGATCGACGCCAGGCGGGAGAGGACGATAGTCCCAACATTGCCGACGTTGATCCACGGCCGGAGCATCACGATCGCATGGGGATTACGGAGCCGCACTTCCGGCGGGTCAAAGTCAAACCATCCAATTTCCATACCACGCGTACCCTAGCAAACCCCCATCGAACGCCGCAAGCGCAATTTCTTGTGTCCTCGTCGTGAGTTTTCATCGTGGCCGGGTTATTCACGGCACCCTGAACGCCTCGCCGGGGGCTGCCCGCACGAGCGTCCATGCCTTTTGACCGGCCAGTTGAGCAAACATATACTCGGCGCCCCACACCATGACCGACAACACGAACATACGATCCGCCAGCAGCGAAGAGCCGGGCACGCCCGCACAGGCGCCCGATCAATCGTGGCTGTACGAACGTACAAACGAAGCGATCGCATCAGACCCGGAACTGGTCAAGCTCAGGCTCAGACCTCTGAACCGGTTCAACACGGATGTCACCGGCCGCGCCGAATTCATCAAGATCTACTACGGCATCAGTTGTGAGTGTTCTACGGCGGCCGTGCTGAGCGTGGAGGCTGCGGCGGACAAAACCAGGGAGCAGTTTCAAGAGGCATTGCCCGCTCTTCTTGGGAAATTGAAACTGCAGGCGGTCGGATTCCGGCGGATGGATTGCGACTCGCACCTTCAGATGCGAGTCCAGAACCTGGGAACCTCCCGCTAAGACCAGAGGTATCCGAGCACGCTGACACGGCCTAGAATCAATTACAGTCGATGAAACAACCTCCCCGGCCGTGAATTGAAAGGCCCGAATGCCCAGGCGAAAGCTGACACAGGAAGAGGCGTTAGAGGGAACGATCAAGTTCTCCGAGCGCTACGTAGAGCGGCGAGCGTACGAGTTCTTTCCCGAGCCGGAAGTAGTCGCGGAGGTTCAGCGCGGTCTTGCGGAAAACCAGGTCGAGCACGGCTACCGCTACTGTCCTTGAATGCCCCTGAGCGGCGATCCCGTGGAGGATCGCAAGAAGATCTGCCCGTGCGACAGGCATCATGAGGACATCGCCCGCGATGGTTTCTGTATATGAATGTTTTTCGTTAGCGAAGAGTTTCTTCGTGAGTACCAGGGTGCGGACGAGATCACCCAGACCATTGACGAGGCGGTAGCTTCGGGGGAAGAGTTGTTCGGAGGGGACTACAGGTCCAAATCGGAGTCGAACACCGATCTCAGGGATAACGCATCTAATACCTGAAGGGTTAAACTCCCATAAGGTATTTATCGCTCACGCTCATACGAGCGCGACCAGGTTTTCAAAACATCCAGGAGTACGGGTTGAACACGGACAACCAGATTACGGTCTTCACCTCAAACGGCTGAGGCCCCTGCCACATGGTGAAAGTGTATCTTTCACGAAAAGACATCCCGTTTGAGGAAGTGAACGTTTCCGGCAACCGTGAAGGCGTAATGCGCCTGCTCGCCCTGGGACGGAACACAACCCCGGTCACGACCATCGGCGAAGAGGTCATCGTCGGCTACAAGCCGAAGGACATCGACGCCGCTTTGGAGGCGACCGGAATTTCCTAGTCCCGGACCTCCGGGACCCGGGAAACGCCCGAACGAGAGGCCTCGCCAACCGGCGGGGCCTTGTCGCGTTTGTCCCATTGAAATGCTCTCGAAGGGCCGTCACGCAACAGCGCGCTCCCTCTCCCGGTGGGAGCGGGTTGGGGTGAGGGAGGTCGAAGCGTCACTCCCCGGCGACTCGGCCGATTTCGACCGGGCGAACGTCGGACCACGATTAGTCCTGATAAGCGTTTCCGGACCTGAGTCCAGTCGGTGAAAGTTCCTGGCCCTTCCGGGCCCGGAGGGACCGGGATGGGCATGTATGCCCGGGATGACAGAAAGAAGCCACCGGACGACTTCTGATCGATCCGGTGCAGGTCACACCTGAGGTACCAGCTTTGCCCCCTCACCCCCACGCGGGAGAGGGTTGGGGGGCGTCCTTCCCAGGGAAGGACATGCCCGAACACGTCATCGCGCAACCCGGCCCACATTCGACAGGCTCAGTACAGGCTTCGAGAGCCTCGGGACACTGGCCGAACTGGATTCCCACCTTCGAGGGATTGGCGGGTAAGCACTCGATCACCGGCGGTATTACACTCGCCCCCGCAAACACCCTCACGTCCACCCCAAAGAGAGCGACACCATGCTTGAGCAGTTCCACGTCCCGGCAGATATCGCACACCCCGTCCAGCACGACGACCTCAGGGACACCTGCGCCGAGTTGCTGGAGACCGCCGGGCTGCCGGAGGCCGACGCCCGGCTTGCCGCAGACGTACTCGTAGCGTCCGATCTCCGCGGTGTCGAAACCCACGGCGTATCCAACCTGATGCGCAACTACATCACCGGGCTCGGCAACGGCCACCTCAACCCCAATCCCAACATGCGCATCATCCGGGAGACGCCGGCCTGCGCCACCATCGATTCCGACGGCGGGATGGGCGTCGTGATCGCTCCCAGAGCCATGGAGATCGCCATAGAGAAGGGCAAGACCACCGGCGCTGGACTGGTCTCGATCGCCAACGGCCGCCACCTGGGCATGGCCGGTTACCACGCCATGATGGCGCTGGAGCACGACATGATCGGCCAGTGCATGACGGCGTGCGGGCCCAGCTTCGCCCCGACCTTTGCGGCGGAAGCGGCCATCGGCACGAACCCGATCGCCATCGCCGCGCCAGCCGGCGAAGAACCGCCCTTCGTGTTCGACGCCGCCATGTCCATACTCGCAGCCAACAAGATCACGCTCGCAAGACGACTCGGAGTCGACCTCGAACCCGGGTGGATCGCAGACCCGGATGGCACGCCGATCATGGAGTCGGTGCCCGTCCCGGACGAGTACGTGTTGTTGCCCGCCGGAAGCACCCGTGAAATGGGATCACACAAGAGTTACTCGCTCGGCGTCGTGGTCGATATCCTGGGCGGTCTCCTGAACGGCAGCCCGGCCGGGCCGATGGCGCCAAAGGGCAATAACAACCACTTCGTCGCCGCCTACGACATCGAGGCCTTCATCGACATCCAGGACTTCAAGAAAGGTATGGATGAGTACCTGCGCTCGCTGCGTGACCTCAAAACGGCGCCGGGACACGATCGCGTCTACTACGCCGGGTTGCCGGAGCACGAGGAGGCGGCCGAGCGGCGCGAACACGGGATCCCCCTGCACCCTGAAGTGATCGACTGGTTCCGTTCCGCTTGCGGCGAGCTCGGGGTAGAGTTCAGGTTGTAACCCCGGGCCACAGATCCCCTCTCCCGGCGGGAGAGGGCCAGGGTGAGGGAGAGGTTTCTCCTTTCTCAAACCCTGCTCCGACATTGACCCATACATACACGCGAGAAATCATCACTCAGCCCACCCACCACCAGAAAGAAACCACTTGCCCAAGTTCGTAATCATGCCGCCGCAGACGGATCACCAGAAATCATGGGCGGCACGCATCTCTGACACGCTGTCGGACTATAACGTCGTCCTCCCGGCTGACGCCGAAGAGGCCAAGCGCGAGATCGTTGACGCAGACGCCGCCTTCGGTAACCTCCCGGCTGACGCGCTGGCGGGAGCCACAAAACTGCGCTGGCTTCAATCGCCACAGGCCGCTCCCCCACCCGGGTACTACTACGACGAGCTGATCGCGCACCCGGTTACGGTCACAAACTTCCGTGGCATCTACAACGATCACATAAGCGCCCACATCATGATGATGGTGCTGGCTCTATCCCGGGGGCTGCCCGGCTACATGCGCGCCAGGGCGAGGCACGACTACGATAAGGACGCCAACGACGCGCCCTTCGTCTTCCTGCCTGACTCCACCGCAGTCATCGTCGGCGTCGGCGGAATCGGCGGGGACACGGCGTTGCACTGCAAGGGCTTCGGCATGCACGTCATCGGCGTCGATCCCCGGGTCGGCGAACCGCCGGCCGGGGTGGATGAGCTATTCCCCACGGACCAGTTGAGCAACGTTATCGGCCGCGCTGATTTCGTACTGGTCACGATGCCGCACACGCCGGAAAACAGGGGGCTTTTCAACGCCGAGATGTTCGCCCGGATGAAGCGGACCGCCTACTTCGTCAACATCGGACGGGGTCCAACTACGAAACTGGACGATCTTGCGGACGCCATCGAGAACGGCGTGATATCCGGCGCAGGGCTGGACGTCTACGAGGTGGAGCCTCTCGATCCCGACCACAGACTCTGGGATCTGCCCAACGTCATCCTGACGCCGCACGTCGCCGCCAAGGAAGACGAGGGCGGAGCCAACCTCAACCAGCGACGCTCAGACCTGCTCCTCGACAACGCCCGCCGCTTCGCCGCCGGAGAAGAACTACTGAACGTGGTCGACAAATCACTGTGGTTCTAGGCCCTTCAACCGGCAGCGAGACATCGGGCGGGATTTGCGGTAACACCGTTGGGGCGGATAGCGATTCGCTCGCGAGCTGGCCACTGCCCGCCCCTACATCCGTAATGAGACCCGGGCCAACTCTTTGACCAACACCCGCGGCGATAACTACCAGTGGGTGGCGCTCTTCGCCATCTCGCTCAGCGTCTTCACGACCGTCATGGATTTCAGCGGCATCACCGTGGCGCTGCCGACGATCGCGGACGACCTCGACCTGTCGCTACCGGCGGCGTCGTGGATCATCCTTGCGTCTACGCTCACGATAATCGCCGTCCTGGTCCCCGCAGCCAGCCTCTCGGACAGGTTTGGCCGGAAACTCTCCTACATTCTCGGACTGGTCCTTTTTGGCGGCGGTGCGATCGGGGTCGCGGTCTCGCCCTCGTTCGAGCTTCTTATCGCGGCCAGAATCGTCCAGTCCGCCGGTATCGGGATCATCCAGACCAACTCCTACGCCATCATCGCTACCGTGTTCCCGGACGATCAGAGAGGCAAAGGCATTGGCGCCTACACCTCCGTGGTGGGACTGGCGGCCATCACCGGGCCGATCGTAGGCGGCGTCGTGGTGGAGGCGCTGGGCTGGCGCTTCTTCTTCATCATCGCGGCCGGTCTCGCGGCCATCGCCGTGGTCGCAGGGTTCCGTCTCCTGCACGCCTCCCGGGTCAACGCGTCCCGCAAAACGCCGGGAGGTCCGAGTTTCGACTGGTTCGGCGCAGTCCTTTCGGGAACGATGCTCGCCGTCCTGATCGCCGCCATCAACACCGGCAGCCGCATCGGTTGGGACTCGCCGTGGATCATCGGCGCGTTCCCCTTCGCCGTCTTGCTGGCCGCGCTGTTCGTCTGGCGGGAACTCGACACGGATCGCCCGATGCTGGACCTTCGCGTCTTCGCAAACGCTCCCTACTCGTGGTCGATGACGACACGATTCCTGGGATTCCTGAGCGGGTCGGGATGGCGTTTCTTGATGCCGTTTTATCTGCAGGAAGTGCGTGGATTTCAACCGAGTCAGGTCGGCTTGCTGGTGTTCTCATCCGCCGTCGGGATGGCGATTTTCTCTTATGTTTCGGGGCGTCTTGCGGACCGATTCGGTACCCGACGATGGGTGATCTTCGGGCTTGCAATAATCGTTGGCGTCTCGCTGTTTTACTCGACCCTGGACGAGACGACTCCGATCGCCATCATCGTCGCCGTCCTGTTCATAACCGGCATGGGGCTGGGTATGTGGGAGGTTCCAAACACAACCTCCGCCCTGGACGTGGGGGGTAACGCTTCTACCGATACCACCGGAGCGCTCGTGAACGTGACACGGAACGCGGGCAACATCACCAGCATCGCCATATCGTCATCCATAGTGACCGGCGTGCTGGTTGCGCGCGGCCTTGAACCGGATCTCTCCCTCGTCGGCAACGATTCGACCGGCGCGATGGCGGATGCGTTCCTGGACGGAGCCCGGGCCGTATACATCGCCCTCGCAATCGTCGCGGTGGTGGGGATCCTGGCGGCATGGCGCGTGGTGACACGAAACAAGCAAGCCGAACCGCCGCCCGGGAGGTCCGGGTCCTGAACTTCCCGTGAAGGACATGTTCAGTCGCGCGACATCGTTGGACGAAATGCTCCCTAAACGAACAGCCATCCGTGACTGCCCGCAACGGCCCCCGCGATGGTCACGAGGCTCACGGTCAGCAGCAACCGGTGGAAGCGAATCACCACGGCAAACGTTCTCGTGGGATTCGACGTCCCGCGCTCTGCAAACCAGCGATGCAAAAAAAGGGGCTCCAGCACAAACAGCACGACGGTGAAAAGCGCCCATACCGCCGTCATGGCGTGGATCCACCAGTAACTCGGATCGGTGTACCGGTCCCATCCGTCCATGTAGTCGAGCATGTAGAAACCCGACAGCCCGGTCAGCAGGACCGCGAACTTCGCCTGCAACGCAAATCGCGATTCCAACCTCTCGAACAACCTGATGGCCTCGTCCGGCGAATCCATCCGTCGCAAGGCCGGAAGCAAGACCGTAGTGACCATGGCGACTCCGCCGATCCACAACACAACCGCTAAAACATGGATAACCCTTGCCAGAGCGAACTCTTCCATACTCTCCAACTTGAACAGGGATTTACGTGCGGCGCCACCCATGATGCCGTCTTCCCACGCAAGATAGCGTTACCACGCCAGGGGGCGGGATCGGCTTCGACGGCGTCTCACCCCGCGTTGTCTCGCCACGTGAACACACAATTGTCATGCTGATCCTTCCGGGAAAGGAGAAGCATCTCCCGGATTTCCATCGACGAGATTCTTCCCCGCAAACTCCTCTGAAGGACATTACAAACGAATCCGGCACAATGACCGACGTGCCTTGAATCGCCGTAGAGTCGGATCGGTTTCCGCCCTCGGCTCGATACCAATCCACCCCTACGATGTGCACGGTCAGTTCCCCTGCAACGACAACATATCCGGAGACCCACATGCCAGACGCGAAACGCCCAAACATCGTCATCATCATGGCGGACGACATGGGCTTCTCCGACATCGGCGCATACGGCGCAGAGATACGCACGCCCAGCCTGGATGGAATGGCCGAGCAGGGTCTGTCGTTCAGCCAGATGTACAACAACGCCAAGTGCTGCCCCTCGCGCGCCAGCCTCATGACCGGCCTCTACCCCCACCAGGCGGGCATCGGCTACATGACGGACGACCTCGGCCAGCCTTCATACCGGGGTTACCTGAATCAGACCAGCGTCACGGTGGCCGAGGTGCTCAGAGACTCCGGGTACGCCACATACATGTCCGGCAAGTGGCACGTAGGCGGCGGCTATTCGCTGCGAAATCCCGGTAGCTGGACCGCCGGGGATGAATCACACCCAACCCCGACCCAGCGCGGGTTCGACAAGTTTTTCGGCACCCTCACCGGCTCCGGCAACTATTACGACCCGGCAACGCTCATGCGAGGCGACTCGTTCATCGAGGTTGAGACGGACGATTTTCACTACACCGACGCCATCTCGGACGAGGCCGTCCGCATGGTCGAGGAGGCGGCGGACGACGACAGGCCCTTCTTCCTGTACGTCGCCTACACCGCGCCCCACTGGCCGCTCCATGCGCTGGAAGAAGACATCGCCGGGTACGAGGGCGAGTACAGGAATGGCTGGGACGCCGTCCGAACGGCCCGGCACGAGGAACTCAATTCACGGGGCATACTCGACGAAACGTGGACGATTTCCCCCCGGGACGAGGATGCGCACCCCTGGGAGGACGAACCAGAACAGGTGTGGGAAGACCTCAGAATGGCCGTCTACGCGGCACAGATCGAGCAGATGGACCGTGGCATCGGCCGGGTGCTGGACGCACTGAAATCCACCGGGGTCGAGGACGACACGCTGGTTATGTTCCTCTCGGACAACGGCGCATGTGAGGTGTTCCTCGGCGAGGACTCCCCCGAGCCAAACCCGACATTGTTTGAGGGCCAGACAGCCAGCGGTGAGCAGATCACCGTCGGCAACATCACCGGCATGAGGCCCGGCGGCGCAGAGACCTTCATGAGCTACGACCTGCCATGGGCGAACGCCAGCAACGCACCCTTCCGCTTCTACAAGAACTGGATCCACGTGGGCGGGATATCGACGCCCTTCATCGTGCGCTGGCCTTCAAATATAAAGGGGGCAGATAGCGTCCACGAGCCGGTCCACATCACTGACATCACGGCAACATGTATCGCCGCGGCGGGCGCGTCTTACCCGGCAGAGCGAGCCGATTACGACATCACGCCGCTGGAGGGTGAGAGTTTTCTCGATCTGCTGAAGGGCGGCCAGTGGCAACGGGAAGCGCCGATGTTCTGGGAGCACGAGGGCAACCGCGGTATGCGGATGGGTGACTGGAAGCTGGTGAGCGAGTTCCCGCGCTGGGCGCCACAAGACGCCCCCGGCCGCTGGGAGCTGTACAACGTGCGCGTCGATCGCACGGAACTAAACGATCGCTCGGTCTCCGAGCCGGAGCGACTGGCATATATGTCACGCCAGTACGATGAATGGGCGGAACGCTGCGGAGTCCAGCCCTGGCCCATCAACGTGAGCCATATGAGAACCCGGATGAAGGGCCGCAACTGGCACATCAACCCGCTCCAAACGGGCAGCGGCAGGTAGATCGCCACGACGCCAATCGCCGCCGCGGCCTGGTTCTTCCGCTCGATGTAAATCCGGGTAAGGCCGACCTGGCGTGACTGATCGCGCCAGCAGACTGGATCTCTTCGCGCGTGCATCCTGAGGCTCTCAAACGCAACCTCCTGAGGTTCCGGAACGCAGCGTCCTGAGGCACTCGAAGGACCGGCGAACACGTCGAGAACTTAACGCAGCGCGTTAGCCCCCGAAACTGAGCCACTCGTAAGGTTCAGCCGGTACGTATCCCAATCGTTCAGCCAGCCGGTACGAAACTGGGTTCGAGGTCGACCATTGAGGGTCCAACCCGGCGTCGAGTGAGTGAAGAATTACCGCGGCCGACACCGATGTCGCAAGCCCTCGATTCCGAAACTCCGGTGCCGTGGTGATCTGGATCTCCACACTCTTTGACGAGGCAAAGGCCGATGTTGCAGCCGCGGCGACCCGCCCGTCGATCAATGCACAGTAGCCGAACCCGAACTGCAAGAACTCTTCCGATGAGTCGAATACGCCGAGGCAGTACGGGGACACTTCGTCGACCATTCGGTCCGCAAGCTCAACGTCAACCGCTTTGATTTCAGCCCCGGCATCCACCCCATCGCGTAGCGCCATCAGGCGACCGACATCGAGATCATCGGAACTGAAGGCGTTTCTCTTTGAGGATCTGGCAGAGCTCAAAATCTGGCGGCCAAGCGCCATCCACTCTGAATCTCCGATTAGCGCTCCCCAGTCCAGATGCGAAATCGACCCGACGAGTTCTGCCGCTCCCGGTGCGGATGCATCTCCGGCAAATGCCGCGTAATGACCTGTCACCGCGCCGGCGCATCGTGGCGGGTCCGAATCATCAGCAATGGCCTTACCGGGCAGGCCTTCCAGCACCATCTCGGCCAACGCCGGGAAAGGTTTGAAATTAGCGAACAGGGCATTCAGTACATGGCGCTGCTCCGGAGCTATTTCGCGCAATAGATTACCCCGTGTTCTTCAGGCCCGCGGCGATGCCGTTGATACTCAACAAGAGCGCTCGGCGTAAGAGGGGGTCCCGTTCTTCAGCCGCTTCTCGCCTGCGGCGTCCCAGCAAGGACACCTGCAGATAGCTGAGCGGTGCGATGTAGGCCTCTCGAACCGCCAACGTTCTCTGCAAGACCGGGAAGGCGTCCAGCAGGTTGTCCTGCTGCGTCACATCCAACACCCCGGCCAGCGCGCGCTCGTGCTCGGATCGGATGTCGTCGAATATGTGACGGAACTCCTGTGGCACCAGTTCCGAAACGTACAGCGATGCGATATCCATATCGGTTTTGGCGAGCGTCATCTCCACGTTGGACACAAACGCCCGGAAGAAACTCCACTCCCGGAACATCTCGTCCACCAGGTCCGCCATCCCGCTCGATCGCGCCTCCGCCAGGGCTGCGCCGACGCCGTACCAGCCGGGCACGATTTGCCGTGACTGGGTCCAGCCAAATACCCACGGGATGGCCCGCAGGCTTCCAATGCCTGAGATAGCGCCGCCACGGCGAGCCGGGCGTGAGCCGATGTTCATCTCGGCCAGTTCTTCGACGGGCGTGGCGGCGAGGAAATAGTCAACGAGCCCTTCGGTGTCCAGTAGCGATCGATACTTCTTGAAAGCGGTGTCCGATATCACCGCCATCGTGTCGGTCCACCGGCTCACGGTCGCCTCGTCATGACGCGGCTCCGTGTGAAGGAGCGATGCTTCGGCCACGGCGGCGGTCATCATTTCCAGGTGCCGTCGCGCCAGCTCGGGTGTGCCGTAGTTGTCGGCGATCACTTCGCCCTGCTCGGTGGTCTTGATGCGTCCGTCAACGGTTCTCGCCGGCTGTGACAGTATGGCGTCGCGCGTCGGCCCCCCGCCGCGTCCCGTGCTGCCGCCCCGGCCATGAAACAGGCGCACCGCCAGCCCGTGCTTCGCCGCCACCGCACGGAGCGCACGCTGGGCCCGGTAAAGCTCCCATTGCGACGTGGCGATGCCGCCATCCTTGTTGGAGTCCGAGTAGCCGACCATCACCTCGGCGACGCCACCACGCAACTCGACCAGTCGCCGTACCGATGGAATGGACCAGTACCTGTCCATCACATCCGCAGAGGCCCGCAGCGCGCCAATCGTCTCGAACAGTGGCACCACGTCGATACGCGCGAGGTCTGACCGCAGGTCTATGAGCCCTGCCTCCCGAGCCATCACTATCGGCGCGAGCAGGTCGTCCACCTCGTTGGTCATGGACACGATCCAGGTGTCGACAGATTCGCCCCCGTACCGGTCCTGTGCGCCGCGCACCACCCGCAGCACGTCCAGCGTCTCCCGGGTTTCCGGTGTGTACGTCGCGGTCGGAGTCCGCAGCGTACGGCTGCCGTCCAGTTCGTCGGTCAGACGATCCACGCGTTCCTGGCGTGACAGACCAGCGAATGCCCCGTTCGCGTCGCCCGAAACCAGGTCAAACAACTCGCCCACGGCTGCGTTCGTCACGGATGAGTCCTGCCGTACATCCAGGGCGGCGAGTGTGAGTCCGAAGACCCTCGCAGAACGGGTCAGCCGACCCAGCCGACCTGCGGCCACGTTCCCTCCGCTGTTCGCACGCATGGAGTCGGACATGAGTGTCAGATCATCGACCAGTTCCCCGCCGCTGACGTACACCGGGCCGCGAGGCGGGTCATCGGTGCGAGCGACCGCCAGTGCGTTGATCACCCGCTCATACATATAGGCGCACTTCATCCGGTACGGCTCGTCGGCGTTCAGGCGTTTGAACTGCTCGTAGACCGAGGGCATGGCCACGCGGTCACGCTCCAGCGACGCCAGCAAGTCATCCGATACATCGATGATGTGTGTCGACTGGCTCAGTTCTCGCGCCATGCCCCGGATGGCATCCCGAAGCAGCCGAAGCGCGCGCTGGTTCTGCAGCCGTAACACCTCTGAGGTGGTCTCGGCCGTGACGTTGGGATTGCCGTCGCGATCGCCTCCCACCCAGGAGCCGAACCGTAACGGAGTCGTACCCGGTCCCGGCTCCGCGCCCGCCGCTGCGAGACCCTCTTCAAGCGACTCCATAACATCGGGAACAACCTCGTCAAACAGGGCTTCGAGGTAATAGATGATATTGCGAGCCTCGTCGATCGGCTCCGGCCGATCCTGGTGCAACTCGTCGGTCTGGACTATCGCCTCCACCAGTTCGGTGATACGGCGGTCTATGCGCCCCCGGCGTCGCTCAGTGGTACTGGAATGGGAGCGTTCTTCAAGAAGCTGGTGGATCGTCCTGAGCTTGTCCAGGATCGAGCGACGCGCCGCCTCCGTGGGATGTGCCGTGAAAACCGGACGGACGTCGAGTCGTCGCGCAAAGGACTCGATCTCGTCAGTGGTCAGACGAGCGGCAGCAACTCGCTCAAACGCGTCGCCAAGAGGGTCATCCCCGCCCGGTCCCTGGCTCATCGTGTCTACGCGGTGAATCTGCTCGGCCGTATTGGCAAGGTGGAAGTAGATCGTGAACGCCCGGACCAGCCTGACGGCGGAGTAGAGCGGGGTTCCGTCTAACTCCTTGAAAAGGTCACTCTGAAGCTGAGGATCAGGGGTCTCCCGCAACGATCGCGTGCGAGCGCGAACGCTCTCCTCCAGCTCGTAAAGTTCGTCGCCAAACTGTGAACGAAGCACGTGCCCAAGCACGTCGCCGAGCAACCGGATGTCTGCACGCAGCGCGCGCTCACCGTCGCCATCGCGGGGGTCGTTGCCGTCACTATTCCGGGTATTCACGCGGAGAATGATATCTGGCCGGACATCAAACATTCCCGCCACATCCACCGCTATCATGCGTCCGCGTGCTTTGGATCGTCGCACAGGCAAAACAAGTCACAGGAGTATCCGATGCCCGACCGCCCACAGGTCGTCCTGATCTCATCGTATGACGACCCCATGGTCGAGGAGCGAGCAGCGCTCGAAGGGATCGACTGTGATCTCGTCTGCGCGCCGGTATCTTCACAGGGCGAGATCTTTGAGGCCATTAAAGAGGCGACCGTGGTCCTCAACTACCAGTTCGATATCCCGCGCGAGATGTTGGACCAGATGGATAACTGCAAGCTGATGATCCGTTACGGGCACGGCTACGACACGGTGGACCTGAAGGCCGCTACCGATAACGGCGTGATGGTGACCAACATCGCCGGAGCGACCAGCGAGGAGGTGTCCAATCACGCACTGGCGCTGATCCTCGCCTGCGCACGCGACATCAAGCGAAAGGATCGCGCGATGACGGAAGGCAACTGGATCGGCAACGATTCGCGATCCGTGGCCCGGCGCATATACGGCGAAACGCTGGGCGTGATCGGCATGGGCAATATCGGACGGGCCACGGCGCGCAAGGGCGTGGCGCTCGGTATGAATGTGCTGGTGTACGACCCCTATGTAGGACCGTGGCTGGCAACGGAGTACAAGGTCGAGTTCGTCGATGACGTGGAGACGATCTTCTCCGAGTCCGACTACATCTCGCTGCATACTCCGCTCAATCCGGAGACGCACCACATCGTCAATTCGGACACCCTGGCGCTCATGAAGCCCGACGCCTACGTCATAAACACCGCGCGCGGCCCGGTGGTGGACGAGGATGCCCTGCTGGCGGCGCTCGAGGACAAAAAGATCGCCGGCGCCGCCCTTGACGTGTTCGAGCAAGAACCGCCGGACCCGGCCAATCCGCTGCTGCACATGGAGAACGTGATCGTCACGCCTCACATCGCTGGATCGTCCGAGATCGGCTGGACCACTATCTGCCGACGCGCCGGAGAAGAGGCCGCCCGGGCGCTGCGCGGAGAGAGGCCAAATGTCGTCGTGAATCCAGAGGTGCTCCCGAAGCTGGGGCTGTAGTTAGCTCCGGACTCCGAAACTTCTCTCACGCTATCTTCATCGGAACTCGCCGAGTCTCATAACTTCTTCAGGCCTTACGTGGCCCGGCCGCGATTTAATGAACTAGCGCCCGGGAGGAAGCGTTTCGCGACTATATCCGCTTGCGAGCGCCCCGCCACCGGCGTAGACGGCGCGCCAATCCCGTTGGGAGCATCCGTGCGTTGCGCCCCTGAAGGGCACAACCGTTCGGAGCCCTCACCCCAGCGAGTTACGGAGGGACGCCGTGCAAATTAAAGACATCATGGTGATGGGCGTTGCGACGCTCGATCCAGACGCCGACGTCGCTGAAGCGGCGAAACTCATGCGCGACCAGGATGTGGGCATGCTGGTCGTCGGCAACGAACAGTCGGTCGAGGGCGTTATCACCGACAGGGACCTCCTCGTCGGATGCGTTGCGGCGGGCCATCCATCGGTCGGCTGCCGGATCGCCGGTCACATGTCCACCCCCGCCATCACCAGCTCACCGGAAACCGATACGCTGGAAGCAGCCGGGCTGATGCGCGAGATGCGCATCAAACGCCTCCCCATAGTGCAGCGGGGAAGCCTCGTCGGGATCGTGTCGTTCACCGACATCGCGCAATCGTTGGAACAACCGATCCACAACGTCCTCTTCGGCAGCAGCACCGCGCATCGCGCCAGAGCGGCAACCCTAGTCGGACAGGTGACTCACTACTACACCCACCTCGGCGTAGCTGCGCTACAACTCGAAGAACCGATCCGACAGGGTGACAGGATTCAGGTAGTTGGACACAGCACAAACCTGGAGCAGGAAGTCGAATCGATAGAGATCGATCGCAAGCGCGTCGACATCGCCTATGCCGGCGACGATGTGGCCATCAAGGTAAACGGCCGGACACGCCCGGGAGATGCCGTGTACCGGAAGTCTGACTGACGTTTTCGCCCGATAAAGGAACCGCCGGCAGGCCGGACGACCTGGACGCTCGACCCCGCGTTACGGGCCGTCGTTTCTCTCACGCGACCCTCACCGGAACGCGCTCCTCGTCCGGCTACGGTGTCACGATGTTGAAGGTATTTCTCGATCCCTCTCCAAACGTGGCGCGCAACGC
>JASLLE010000047.1 GCA_030747175.1 Dehalococcoidia bacterium
CCGTTCAAACACCTGCGGCAATCCCTCGGGCTCGATCACAGCCCAGCTTGCTTTCACGAACGGCGCTGCGATCGAGGTGGGGCCAAACGAATGACCGAGGTCAAGCGAGACGCGGTCGGAGAAGCTCCCGGTGTCGCCGGCGAAGGTGATCACTACGACCGGAAGCTGGGCGGCCCAGACGTTAATGAGCTGTCCGAGGCACTGAGCGAGGCCGGCTCCCAGGTGGACGACCATCACCGCCGGGTCGCCCTTGACCTGGCTGTAACCGCCGGCCGCGGCGGTGACGATGCCTTCATGGAGGGAGAGGATGCCCTGGATGTCCGGGTTGGCGTGGAGTGAGTCAAAGAACCGCGCCTCGCGGGAACCGGAGTTGTAGAAGACGTAGTCCACGCCGGATGCGACAAGTTGTTCGACCATCACCCGGGAGGCGTTGGCTGTGATCGGGCGTGTGGGCATCGTTTTTCTCTCCTTGTGCATACGTCGCGAGGCTGGGTTTTGCCGGAACAGGAAGGCAAGTTGCTTGCGTACGGCGGGATGATACATCCGTACCGGCGATCATGGCGGGGTCGCGATCATCAACCGGAGCCGGTAGGATGCCCGGGATACGGAATATCAGGAGGGCGATATGACACGAATTGCTGAACTTGCTGGATCAATCAGCACGCTGCTCAAGGAACGAGGGGAGACGGTCGGAGTGTCTGAATCGTCCTCCGGCGGGTTGGTGTCGGCGGCGTTGCTTGCGGTGCCGGGGGCGTCGGCCTACTTCATGGGCGGCATGGTGATCTACACCGGCGCGGCACGTGATGCTTTCGCGAACATCGATCTGGATGATCATCCCGGCGTGCGCTCCAGCAGCGAGCCGTTCGCACTCCTGTGTGCGAAGGCGGCGCGTGAACGCCTGGACACGACATGGGGACTGGCGGAGACGGGCGCGGCGGGGCCGACTGGTAACCGCTACGGAGACGACGCCGGGCACACCTGCATCGCCGTCACAGGGCCAGCGGAGCACGCCGAGACGCTGGAAACCGGGCTGTCCGATCGCGCGGAGAACATGGACCTGTTTACGGAAAAGACGCTAGAGGTGTTCGAGCGGATTCTGAAAAGCGCGACCTGATCTAACCGGATCTACTGGAGCGCCGCGGTCACTCCGCCGTCGATCACCAGCTCCGTACCGGTGATGAACGAGGCATCGTCGGAGCACAAGAACAGGATTCCGGCTGCGATCTCTTCTGGCTGTCCCCAGCGCTTCAAGGGCGTTCGGTTGATGCGCATCGCGCTGGCGTCGGCGTCGTTGAAGATCTGGTCGGTGAACGGCGTGTGGGTCCAGCCGGGGAGGACGGAGTTAACTCGAATTCCCATCGGCGCGAATTGGACCGCGGCGGAACCGCCGAATGCGATGATGGCCGAACGGGATGCGGAATAGGCGGCGCCGTATTCGGAGCCGTAGCGCGCTGCCATCGATGCGACGTTGACGATTGCGCCGCCTCCGCTGTCTCTCATGGCAGGCGCAACCGATCTGGCGCCCAGGAACATCCCGCGGTTCGACACGTCCATCACCCCCTGCCAGGTGTCGGTATCCGTATCGATGATGGATCCCCGATCGGACGTCCCGGGGACGTTGACCAGAATATCCAGTCGACCGAATCGTGAAACTGTATTGCCGACGGCGGCCGACCAGTCGCTTTCGCTCGTGACGTCCAGATGTAGGTAGGCCGCGTCCAACCCGGCATCGCGCATCTGCGTCACGGCCTTCTCGCCGCGCTCGTCCGCGATATCGGCTATGACGACACGACCGCCCTCGCGCAACATACGCCAGGCGGACCGTCCGCCGAACCCCATCAGCTCGCCCTCGACCGCGCTGGCGGCCCCGGTGATAAGTGCGACTTTGCCGGAAAATCGAGACATGTGGGTTGTCCTTTTGCGATCTGGTCTACTGCCCGTTTGATTGAACGTTACATGAACGGTTGTGGTCGTGGTGTGTTCGGAGTTGTATGAGGGAATTACGCGCTAACGGCGTCCTTCCCAACCGAAGGAGTCTCCTCACCCCAACCCTCTCCCGACCGGGAGAGGGGGGCAAGTCACAGGGCGCGTGCCTGAGGATCTCGAAGGGCCGGATTGTGCCTCCGCTCCCTTGAGTCCGCATAGCTTTTCCGTGCGAAAGGCCATCCCAATAGCCGCCCTGCCAGGCCCCTGCCGGGCTACCAGATGCGGTGCTGGTTTGGGGTGAAGCTTGCCTCGAAGAAGTCTGCTGCGTACTCGCCGGGAGCGATTGCCGCGTCCATCGCGACGAAATCGTCCGGGCCGAGATCCACGTCCATCGCACCCAGGTTGTCCTCGAACTGCTCCAGCGTGCGTGGTCCCACGATGGGCGCCGTTACGCCGGGCTGGGCCATCACCCATGCCAGCGCGTACTGGGCGATTGTGCAGCCTTTTGCCTCGGCCAGCGGGACGATCACCTCCACGATCTCTGCGACATCTTCAGAGAAACGTTTCTGCTTTTCAGGGTCCGTCTCGTCGCCGAAGCGCGTGCCGGGAGGCAGCGGCTGACCCCTCCTGTACTTGCCGGTCAGTCCTCCGCCACCAAGCGGCGACCACGGGATGAACGCGAGGGAAAAGGTGCGGGCCATCGGGATCTGTTCTCGCTCCGCACGCCGGTCGGCCAGGCTGAAGGGTGACTGCTCCGAGACGAAACGATTCAGGCCCAGTTCCTTGGAGGCCCACAGCCCCTCGACCACCTGCCACGCGCCGAAGTTGGAGGTTCCGAAATAGCGGACCTTGCCGTCTCGAACGAGATCGTCGAAGGCCCGTAGTGTTTCGTCGATGGCGATGTGCGGGTCCGGCCGATGCAGCTGGTACAGGTCGATGTGATCGGTCTTCAGGCGTCGGAGGCTGGCCTCGCACTCCTGGATCATGTGGAGACGGGTGTTGCCTAGTCCGTTGGGGTCGGGCGACATGCGCTGGTGAACTTTGGTGGCGAGGAAGACCCGATCACGTTTGCCGTCCCTGGACAGCGCCTCTCCGGTGAACTCTTCGCTCCGGCCGGCCCCGTACACGTTGGCGGTGTCCAGGAAGTTGATCCCGGCATCAAGCGCACAATCCACGATGCGCTTTGTCTCGTCGAGTTCCGTCTTCTGGCCGAACATCATGCAGCCAAGCACGAGCGGGCTGACGTTTACGCCGGTGCGGCCAAAGGGCTTGTAGTCCATTTATTCGATTCCCTCCAGAACATGCGTTGGTTCCGGTGATGTGGATCTTCGTCTCGCCAGACTCGAGACGCCCGTGGATAGCTACAATTCCGCCACCTGTGGCGCGATCTCGCTGGCAAGGTACTCCGGCCACTCGTCGGAGCCGAAGTTGAAGTGCTCAAATTGCATCTCTTCGGCCCCCAACTCTGCGAATTCCCCGATGAGATCCACCACCTCATTGGTCAGCCCGATGATCATGTTCGAATTCACTATTTTGTCTTCCCGGTACGCAGATGGTGAGCCGGTTGCGCCGCTCATGGACATGTGCCATCGCGTCATGCGGTCGAGCGACCTTTCGTCGCCGGCGACCAGGGGGAAGCACATCACCGAACGATGGACGGTCGCCGGATCGCGGTCGAGATCGGCGCAACGATCCGCAAGCACGTTCACTTTCTGTCGGTACTCATCGACGAGGATGTTCACGGCGTTCCATTCGTCGGCATACCGGGCCACGAGCGGGATCGTCCGCCGCTCGCCTTTGCCGCCGATAAGAATGGGGGTGTCGGCGCCGTAAACCGGCTTGGGCAGCATGTCCACATCTTTGACGTTGTAGAACCTTCCCTCGTAGGAAGCCGGGCCTTCTCCCCAGAGGGTCTTGATGATGTTGATACCTTCCTCCAGCCGGTCGAACCGTTCCCGTAGCGGCGGGAAGGGCATCCCAAACTGGACGTGTTCCGGCTCGTGCCAGCCGGTGCCGAGTCCGAGCAGGAAACGACCGTTGCTCAACTGGTTGATCTGCGCCGCCATCCGTCCGACATCCTGCGGCGAACGGAACGTGATGGGGGTGACCAGAGGGCCGAATCGGATGTTGCTGGTTTCTATCGCGGCCACCGCAAAAGACAGATACGCGTCGAGCGCGCTCTTCGGCGTCCCGATGACGTAATGGTCTGACCTGAAGACCGAGGGAAGTCCGAGCCTTTCCGCCGTGTGGAGGATGTGAATCCAGCGCTCCCAGGTCAGGTTGGCCTGACCTTCAACCATCAATCCAATTCGCATCGGGTACTCTCAGCTTTCGAGCATGTTTTGTCGTCAAAAGAGCCTACATGAAGTGGGGCGTGCAGATGACGCGAACACGTACCTGTCGGCAGGGGAGGAGCCAGCGCTGGATCGTCTGTGAACCGGTGCATTGGGCGAAGTTGCAGGTGTGTTTCTACGCCTTTCCTCAAAATGAGCTGAACGCCGTGTCAGTTTTGATTGGCCGTAACGACCGGGTGCTGGCTGCATTAAGATCGCTTCCACGTAACGCCGCACTACCCCGGCAAGCCAGCAGAAGGACAACTCATTGACGGTCTCCCGAGAATCCAGACGCCCGTACAAAGTCATTGGCACGCAGCCGATACGACACGACGGCCACGATAAGGTGACCGGTCGAGCCGAGTACGGGGCTGATGTATCGCTGCCGGGAATGATCTGGGGCGACATCCTTCGCAGCCCGCACGCTCACGCCCGGATCATCAGTGTCGATACGTCCCGGGCCGCCGCCATGCCCGGCGTACTGGCCGTCCTGTCGGGCCCGGATGCGCCCCGGGAAGGGCGGCGCGAGATCGATGTCCGGGGCGGCGTCACGCATCTCCCTGATGTCTCGGCAAACTTAATGGCGACCCATAAAGTCATGTTTATCGGACACCCGGTCGCCGCGGTCGCCGCGGTAGATCGTGAGACGGCCCGTGCAGCGTTGGACCTCATAGATGTTGAGTACGAGCCGCTCCTCGCGGTCATGAGTGATGACGAAGCCACCGCCCCCGGCGCACCGATCCTGATCGAAGAGTTAATCGGCGATCACCTGGGTGTGGATGTCCCGGACACCAACATCGCGAGTCACTCCCGGATCGAGTTCGGCGATCCCGACGGCGCGTTTGAGGAATCCTCGTTCGTGATCGAGCGGGAGGTCTCGGTCGGGATGGCCCACCAGGGCTACATCGAGCCGCACGTTGCCACGGCGCTGTGGGGCGAGGACGGCCGCATCATGATCTGGTCCAGCACGCAGGGGATGTTCGGCGTCCGGGATCACATGGCGGCGTACCTGGGCATCGACGAGTCCCGGATCCGGGTTATGCCGGTGGAGATCGGCGGCGGATTCGGCGGCAAGGGCGCCGTCTACCTGCCTCCCATCGCGGCGTTGCTGTCCCGGGAGGCCGGGCGTCCGGTGCGACTCGTTATGGACATGCGCACGGTTCTGGAGGCGACGGGACCTACGGGCGCGGCGAAAGTCCGGGTCAAGATGGGCGTCACCGATGAAGGACTGATCAATGCCGCAACGGCCGAGATGCGCTACGAGGCGGGCGCGTATCCCGGCGCATGGGTTGCTGTTGGCGCCCGATCTGTCTTCGCCTGCTACAACATCGCCAACACGCGTATCGACGGATACGACATCGTTGTGAACAAGCCACGGGCCGCCGCATACCGTGCGCCCTGCGTCCCTCAGGTGGTGTTCGCCACGGAGTCGGTCGTAGACGAGATTTGCGAGACGAAAGGCTGGGATCCGATCGAATTCCGGCTGGCGAACGCGTCCCGGGAAGGCACCCGGAGAAGCGACGGACCGCGGTTCCCACGCGTGGGTCATGAAGAGGTATTGCGAGCGACCCGGGAGTCCGATCACTGGAATGCGCCGCTGGAACGCGAAGGTCCTGGCGGGGTGTTGCGCGGCCGGGGCCTCGCCTCTGCTTACTGCGGTAACGCCGGGGGGAAGTCGGCGGTTGTGTTGAGCCTGAACGCCGACGGTTCGGTGGCGCTTGTCGAGGGCTCGGCCGATCTTTCCGGCAGCCGGGCCATCGTGGCGATGGAGGTGGCGGAGGTTCTCGGTATTGCCGCCGAGGACGTGCAGCCGCTGATCCCGGACACGGGGAGCATCGGCTACACGGGCACGACCGGCGGGAGCCGGGTGGCGAACGCTACCGGGATGGCGGCGGTGCAGGCGGCCGAGAACCTTCTGGAGAAGATGAAGACGGGCGTCGCTATTTCCTGGGAGGTTGACGCGAAGGATGTGGAGTTCGCCGGTGGCGAGTTCTTCTCGGTGGCAGACCCGGAGCTACGCGTCGGCTTCAAGGATCTGGCCGGGCGGCTCGACGGCACAGCCGGCCCGATCATGGCGTCCGGTTCTGTCGATCTCGCCGATGGCGGCGGCGGGATTTTCGGTACGCACATAGCCGACGTGGAGATCGACCCCGAGACCGGCAAGACGAACGTGATCCGCTACACCGTGATCCAGGATGCCGGCACGGCGATCCATCCCCAGGCAGTCGAGGGGCAGATGCAGGGCGGTGCGGTGCAGGGAATCGGCTGGGCGCTGAACGAGGAGTACGTCATAAACGACGACGGTGTGATGGAGAATTCGTCCTTCCTCGACTACCGGATGCCGACCATGATGGATGTCCCGCCGATTGAGACGGTGATCGTGGAAGTACCGAACCCGGCTCATCCATTTGGCGTGCGAGGCGTCGGCGAAATCCCGATCGGGCCGCCGCTGGCAACGATAGGCAACGCCATCCACAACGCGCTGGGCCTGAGGCTCACACAGATACCGATGAAGCCGAGTCGGATTCTGGAGGCGCTGGCGAAGACGCGAGGGCAGGAGAAGGTTTAGCCCTTAGCCGCCAACGGTCACTTCAATGAACGGTTGAAGTGTTTACAGGGGGTTGACCTGGACGGTAACCGTTGAGTGCACGTCGCCTCCATCACTGTCCACGACATCCAATTCAGCGATGAACGTCCCGGTTTCCCGGTAGATATGCGCCTCGTTGTATGTCCAGGCCCTCATGCAATTCGTCTCAGTAGACAGACATTCGCCAAGCGTCAATACAGCCGAAGTGGTCCCGGATGCGTCACCCCAGTCGATGGTAAGCGTGACGGTATCAATTCCCTTGTCGAAAATGCGACCGCCGAGGAAAACGGAGGAGCCGGCCGATCCGACGGCCGTCGGTGATTCCGGAATAATTTCCGGTTCCGCATTGCTGATCAAGAACTGAATGGTCGCGTCGTCCTGCCGATTAGTCGGGTCGGTAATTCTGACCGTTACGGGGAATATTCCATCGTCCAGGAACGTGTGTGTCGCGTTGAAATAGCCGGACCCGGATCGGTCCTTCGTTGGCTGGTACACCAGCTTCGCTCCCCCGATTCCACTTCCCCAATCCACTGTCGCGAAATGGCCCGAGGTGTTATCTGAATCTGAGAATGCCACGGACTCCAGGTTGATCAATTCTCCTTCCACGCCGTTGATTGTTGGCGGCGCGGAGATTACCGGTGGGCCCGGAGTTGGAGTTGGCGCCGGTGTCGGCGTGCTCGTCGGCGCGCGCCCTGGAGTTGGAGTCGGCGTGCTCGTCGGCCTGGGTGCTGGCGTCGGCGTACTGGTGGGACGCGGCGTGCTGGTTGGAGTCGGGGTCGGGAGGATCGTCGGGGCGACTGTAGGCGTCGGAGCGACGGTGGGAATGGGGGCCGGTGTCGGCGTAGCGGTAGCCGCCGCGCTGATGTTCGGTTCGTTGGAAATCCGGATGGTCCGAATGGCATCTCCGGGATTTGGATCTGAACCGGGATCCCTGACCCTGATGTTGTTCAAGGCATCCATGCCGGAGATCACCTCTCCGAATACGGCGTGGCACGACTGGGCCGGTGACGTGCAATCCTTGAGTCGGTCGTTCTCGTCGAACGCGTCCAGGAAACTGGTTTCCACGAAGGTGATGAAGAACTGGCTGCCGTTGGTATTTGCCCCGGCATTCGCCATCGAGATGATCCCGGGACCGGAATGGCGGGCGTTGACATGGAATTGATCGTCAAACCGGTAGCCCGGACCGCCCGTGCCCCCGCCCGTTGGGTCACCTCCCTGGGCCATGAAATCGGCGATAACGCGGTGGAAGGTCACGCCATCGTAAAACCCGATGCGAGCCAGGTTGATGAAATTCTCGACTACCATCGGCACGAGATCGTCGTACAGGTAGATCTGGATCTCGCCGCCTTTCTCCAGTTCGATAGTGGCGAAATAGTCCTGGCGTTGGTCAAGGAATCCCCCGGGTGGCGCCGGAGTGTCGCCGGGGCCGAGCAGACCCTCAACCGGTGCCGAAGTCGGTGCCGGGAAGGGAGCCGGGGTCGGAGTGATGGCCGGTGCAGCGGTAGCGTTCGATGCAGCGAGCGGCGCCGGAACGCCAGGCTGCGATTCGAATGTGCTGACCGACGTCCCCGGACTGTCGCCGAGGGGGATGACCCGAAGCAAGAACAGACCTTCTCCGCGGTTGCGACTCGCTTCAATCCGATGATCGCCCGAAACTGACGCCTGAAACACCAGGCCCGCGGAATAGCTACCGCCGTAATCGTCGTTTTCATCGATGTAACGGCCGGCGGGGTCGTAGAGATACAGGTAGGGGTCCAGCCGATCTGAATCGAACGCGTCCATCAACAGTTCGACTTGTTGCTCCTCACCGAGCCCCAGGGAGTAGTTCTGTGCGTCGTCACCCACGTAACTGACCACACTCTGCCCGGGAGCCAGACGCCCGCCGTCCTGACGCCACACGACTCCCATCTGGCCCGCGGCCGGCAACATGTCCTCAATGTTGCGCACGGTTGCGTGGACGCTCACTACCGCGCCGTCCAGAGACACGCCGTCGATCGGGCCGTTCAACGCGTACCCCAACAGCACGTTGGCGATCGACTCAAAGGCGTTGGCGTCCTCTTGCTCACGGAACAGGTAGGCGGCCTTCATTTTGAAGTCGCCTTCGGCCGCGTTGATGCTGATCGCCGCGGCCTCGCATCCGGAAAATGGGCATCGGCGGGAAGCGCCTTCCAGAGCGCCCCGTCCGGCTTCGTTGGACACGGTTCTTATGTCGGAGATTTTCAGAGTTCGGGGTTCGCAAGACCCGTCTCACATCGTCCTCGGCGCCGGTGACGACCCAGCCATCCACCGACAGGCCAAACGCATGGTTCTTCTCCAGCCACCGGCCTGACCACATGATCGAGTCATTCACGGTGCGGTCATCGAAGTCGATGTCCCCCGCTGCGTCGTCGAGGTCGTCTTGAACAAACTTCCCGTACAGGATGACCAGCGGACCCTCGTCACCCGAGGCGAGGGCGATACCGGTCAGGCCGTTTTCAGAAATGCCGATCTGATCCAGGAATTCCGGGTCAGACAGCTCAAACGGCTCGGCCGCGCCGGCGCCCCCGGATGCTTCGAGGTCGACCACAAACGCGCCATACACAACGTCCGTGATCTGGTCGAGTGACACATCGTTGCCGCTGGCGTCGTCGCCACCGCCACCGACCTCACTGCCGTCGTCGCCGGCACACGCCATCGCCAGTGCCATCATCAGCACTGAGACGGTCGTCAACAGAGCCGGTCTCGGGCGCAAGAGGCTCCTGTTCAAACGTGTATCTCCGTTTAGTCCATGGTCTAGCGCGGACTCATACGCGGCAGACGATCTGTCGATCCTCTTGAGGGCAACATTCTATGGGAGTGGCTCGTCTCACAGCCAAGAACAAGGTTTGAACTTCCTGTGGACTCTTCCGGTTGTGTGGGAATGCCGTTTCGCACCGTTCAAAGTCAGGCAACGGGCTCTTCTTCGAGCAGTTTCACAGCGTGATCTGCGGGCAATCTTCTGACGAAAAACACAGGACCCTCATAGAAGTACGTGTGATTTTTCACGCACCTCTCACGGTGGATGTCGTCGCATGAAAATACGCGTAACATACCCAGGAATAGCACGGGTTGGCGTGGACCGGAACTCTGCCGCACATGGTCGTCGATGCCTGTTATCGCGCAATACGTTGGAGGCGCTGGATGCAACTTACACGACGCACCTTCCTCAAGGCTTCGGCGGCGACCCGGGGCGACAGTGGCGGCGAGCCGATTCCTGTTCGGCCCTCTTACAACCCTCGGGGCGGCGGAAGAGTCCGATTCCGGGGATCACACCGGCACGGTTGACGAGTGGGTCCCCACGACCTGTTGGATCGGCAAGCAGGATTGCGGGATGCTCGCCCACCGCATAGATGGGCGTGTCGTCAAGCTTGAGGGACATCCGTCCCACCCGCGCAACATGGGAACGCTCTGTCCCAAAGGCGTGGGCCAGATCACTGCCCTGTACGACCCGAACCGGGTTATGACACCTCTGATCAGGACGAACGGCAAGGGCGTCAAGGGAGAATTCCGCGCCGCCGGCTGGGACGAGGCGCTTTCGCTTGTCGCCGAGAAGATGAACGCGGCCCGTGAGGACGATCCGCGCAAGTTGATATGGCAGAAGGGCCGTAGCAAAGCGAAGTCCTTCTACGACAAAGCGTTCGTCAATGCGTCAGGCGCAACCAAGCTACATCACGGCGCCTACTGCTCGGACGCTGGCTACCGCGCCTGTGAATACACGGTCGGGCCGCACGGCGTTCTCCACCCGGACTTCCGGAACACCGACTATGTCCTTGCATGGGGCTGGAACATAACTGCAGGTGGTGGCAACAAAACCTGCTGGCTGACCTGGAACCAGCAGTTGATCGAGGCCCGAGCGCGCGGCGTAAAAGTGGTCGTCGTGGACCCGAGGGTTCGCGCCGCCGGGGCGTATGCGGACAAGTGGCTTCCGATCAAACCCGGCACCGACCTCGCCCTGGCCCTGGCGCTCTGCAACCTTGTCATCGGGCAGGACACCCTGGATCGCGATTATCTGCGGAAGTACTCCAACGCCGGGTACCTTGTGCAGGAGGACGGCAAGTTCCTCCGGATAGATGACGTGGAACAGGTGTGGGACGAGACGACCGGCGGGCCGATGCCTCACGACGCGGATGGTGTGACTCCGGCGCTCGAGGGGGAGTTCACGGTCGGCGATCAGACGGTCCGGCCCGGCTTCCAGGTGTTCAAAGAACACGTTGCCGGGTACACGGCGGAGTGGGCGGCCGAAACCTGTGGTCTGAACGCCGACGATATCCGAGAGGTGGCGGCGGACCTTGGAAGCAAGGCCAGTATCGGCAGCATCAGGTCCTTCGATGGCGTCGATGTTCCACATCGGCCGGTCTCGATCATGACCTACCACGTATCGCAGCAGGAGCTCGGGTTCCAGCAGGTCCGTGCACAGGTGATGTTGATGATGCTGCTCGGAGCGATGGGCGCGTCCGGTGGGACGATGGTCGACTGGACCTGGAAGGTTCACAAGAACTATGCCGGCCTGGACGACATCGAGATTACCGACACGCCCAACATCTACCTGAACAAGAGCAAGTTCTACCCGATCAACAGCAACAACTCTTCGATCGTGGCGCAGGTGATGAATGACCCGGAGGCGTTTGGCGTGGACTACGTCCCGGAGGTCGCCATCCTTCACATGGTGAACCCCCTCTCGTCCTTCCTGTCTGAGGAAGACCTTGTTGAGGCGTACAAGAAGTTCAAGTTTGTCGCCGTGATTGATCCCTGGATTTCCCGGACGGCCGACATGTTTGCCGACGTGATCCTCCCGGCGGCTACCCTCGAAAAATACGAGGGCCCGCCGTCCGGCACGGATCAGTACACGGACGCGGTGGCGCTGAGGGTCCCGATACAGGAACCGTTAGGGCAGTCTCGCGGGGATATCCAGATCTACCTGGATCTTTGCGAGGCGGCCGGAATCCTGTTCGGTGAGGGCGGCTACCTGGATGAGGTCAATAAAGCCCTGAAGCTCAGCGATGAATACGCGCTGCCGCTCGATCGCAAGCCGACGGAACGGGAGATCTTCGACAACTGGTCAAAAGACCAGGGGATCGATGAGGGAGTCTCGTTCTTCGAGCGAGAGGGCGTGCTCGTTAAAGGCCCGGTCTCGGCAACGAAGCGTTACGGCTACGCGATGGATGAGCCCTTTGGCGGCGCCATTCACCGGCTGTACGGCGAGTCATTGCAGGGATACCAGGAGGAGATGAAGAAGCTGGGCGTCAGCGAGAACTACTGGAAGCACTACACGGCCCTGCCGACCTGGCAGAAGCCGATCATGGACACCTCGCCGGCTGAGTACGACCTGTATCTCGTCAGCTACAAGATGATCGAGTTCAAACAGGGCCGTGCGACCCAGTCTCCCTTGCTGGCGGAGCTTGCGCCAAAACAACGCCTGGACATCAACCCGGAGACCGCGCGTGCCAGGGGTCTCGAAGACGGAGACGCCGTCCTGGTCGAGTCCCAGAACGCCGTAACCGGCTTCACCCGCCAGTTGAAGACGGTGGTCCACATAACCTCCTCCATCAGGCCGGACACCGTGGCAATGCCGCACCACTACGGCGAGATAGCCCGGTCCCCGGTCACGGAGGGCCAGGGTCCGACACCAAACGTGCTGTTCTTTACAGGGGAAGGCTACACGGCCAATACGGGCGACCAGTCTTTCCACGTCAAAGTTCGTGTTGAGAAAGCTTGAGGGGATAGAAAACCATGACTCGATTAGGAATGGTGATCGACCTTGAGAAGTGTGTCGGCTGCCGGGCCTGCATGGTCGCCTGCAAGGTCGAGAACAACACGCCGGAGAGCGCCTTCTGGATGTACGTGTTCCGGCTCGAAGACGGCGAGTACCCGGAAAGCCGGGTTAGCTTCCTGCCGCGGCCATGCCAGCACTGCGACAACGCACCGTGCGTGAAGGTCTGCCCGGTGGGCGCTCGCTACACGCGCGACCACGGGATAGTGGTGACGGACTGGGATCGGTGCATTGGTTGCCGGTACTGCGAAGTTGCCTGCCCGTATGGGGTCAACTACTTCAACTACAAGAAGCCGAAAGAGCTCCAGTACCTGAACTGGGAAAACCCGGACGTTGAGGTCCATTCGCAGGGCGAGGTCCCCCCGTACAAGAACCCGGTCCTGGCCGGAAAGTTCGGGCCGGAACAACGCAAGGTGGCGGGCGGCGGACACACCAAGGGCGTGATGGAAAAGTGCACCTTCTGCGTGCACCGCGTGGACTCGGGATTGGATCCGGCCTGTGTAGTTAACTGCCCGGTCGGCGCGCTGATCTTTGGCGATCTTGAAGACCCGGAAAGCCCGGCGTCGCGAGCGATCGCGGACAAACCGGCTTACCGGTTGCTTGAAGAGAGGGATACGAGGCCAAAAGTCCGGTATATCGGGGCGCCGGTATCGTCAACGGCACGCGAGATCGAGCGGCCGAAGGTGAGGAATTAACCGATGGCGACAAGCACTCAGACACAATCGCCGCTGCTGCCTTACGGAGTTGGCCGGTTTGGAGCCGGCTGGGGTGTCGTTTTCCTCCTGTTCCTCGTCTTGCTGGCGGTCGGGCTGTACGGCTACTCGCGCCAGCTCATAGAGGGCGAGGGCGTTACCGGTCTGCGTGATGTCGGGACGATGGGCGGAGCGCCCTGGGGCTTGTACATCGCATTCGAGTTATGGTTCGTGGGAATCGGGTTCGGGGCGATGATGCTGGTAGCGGCGGCTCGCCTCGCGCATATCGACCTGCTGAAGCCGCTCGTGAGGACGATGTGTGTCATCGCCCTTGCGACCTTGTTCATCGGCGGCTGGAGCATCATCGTTGACCTGGGCCAGCCCGTCCGCGCTGTCGTGAACATCATCAAGTACGCTCGTCCGATGTCGCCGTTCTTCGGGACGTTCACCATCGGCCTGGTCGCTGCATTCGCTGCGACGCTTGTGTACCTGTTCCTGGACGGGCGGCGCGACGCGGCGATCCTTGCGAGGCGGCCTTCTCGCTGGAGCTGGTTGCATCGTCTCGCAGCGTCCGGCTATACCGATACGGAGGTCGAGAAACACCGGAGGCGCCGCTCCAGCGCTCTACTGGCGGGCGCGCTGCTGGTGGTGGCGATAGTTGCCGCTTCCACCTCTGGATTCGTGTTCGGCATTCAGCAGGGGCGGCCCGGCTGGTTCGGCGCATTGCAGGCTCCCGGGTTCGTCGTGCTTGCGATGTTGACCGGCACGGCCGCGACGGTGATAGTGGCCGCATCTCTGCGCTCAGGCCTGGGCGAGAAGGAGGCATTGGGATCGCGGGTCTTCACGTTGCTGAACACGGTGATGCTTGTGGCATCCCTCGTGTACATCTACTTCATCGTCGTGGAGATCATCACGTCCAGCTACTCGAGCAGCCTGGCTGATCAGCGCGTCACGGACGCGTTGCTCACGGGTGAGTACGCCTGGATGTTCTGGCTATCTGCTGCGTTGTTTATCGTCGGCGCTGCGCTGTCGATATTCCGGGCTACGGCCAGCCGATCTTCGATTTGGCTTGTGGTGGTGGCGGCGATAGCGATCATCATCGGCGCGCTTCTCAAGCGCTACTTGCTCGTCGTGCCTCCGCTCACGACCGGACGTTTGCTTCCGTACGCGGATGGCTCGTACTCCCCGACATGGGTGGAGTACGCGGTGGTAGGAGGACTGATTTCGCTTGGCGTCCTGTTCTTCATGATCTTCATGAAGTTGTTCCCGATACTGGGACTTAACGACCGAGAGGAGAACGTGTAACCGATGCGAATTGCCATTACCGCACTCGTGGCCGTCGGCGGAATCGTTCTCGCTCTCGTTAGCGCGCTGTTGCTGGCCGCGCCCCTGGGAGGGGCGCCGTTCGATGAGAGCTTCTCAAATCCGCGGCTGGTTTATGCGCCGACCCTGGCCGTAATCGGGGTGGCGCTGGTGTTTTCGGCGGCGATCGTTTACGAATTGATGCCACGGATTGGTGACGACTGAGACTGGCCGGGAGGTAACCTCGTTTTGATCCCTGGCGTGGAAGAGTCGGCGGCGCCCCGTCCGATGATGGCGGAACTGGCGCGCCTGAGGCAGGCGGCGTACCGTCTGCTGGCGTGCTCGTTTCTGTTTCCGGAGCCGGACCTGATCCAGGAATCCGCCGACGCGGCGCGTTCCCTCAGGGATGGGGAGTCATGGGCCGCCGAATTCGCGTTTTATGGTTCGTGGAGGGAATTTGCGGAGGTCCTGAGCAACACGGACCCGTCTCAAGTAACGGATCTGCGTGACGAACATATGGCCCTGTTCGGCGCGGACTCGGCAAGGTCTTCGATCCCGTTGACTGAAACCGGGTATCTGGAACCGGGTTCGCTGGAGTCAGGCCAGATTGTTGCGAGCGTCCGGCAGCATTACGCATCCGCGGGACTGGCGCCACGTACCACAACGGCCGAGCCGTTCGACCACCTTTCGGTCGAGCTTGAGTTCATTTCGTATTTATGCGGAAAAGAGGTGGACGCCTGGGACTCCGGTGAGTTGAAAGACGCGCGCATCGCCATGGGACGGCAGCGCAGGTTTATCGAAAAGCACCCGTCAAAATGGGCGCCAATGGTGGCGGCCGGGATAATTCACCGGGACGGGTTGTACGCCCGGGCGGCCGCGGCCGCGGAAGCTCTGTTGACCCACGATATCGATTTTCTCGCCGCTGCACGGACCCATCTCAAGCATGCTCAACTGGCTCGCGGCGGAGCGCCGGATTGACGGCATCGGATCGGGAGGACCCCGTGTCAACGGCTACCGTGCTGGTCTGTGATCATGTGCGCTCGGCCATCGGTTCGGCAGGTATGACCGCGGTCCTGCCTTCTGATGTCTGTTTCACCCCTGCCGGGGAACTTTGCCAGCGACCAGATGCTATCGCCGATGCGAGTGTCCCGGCCGGTCGCCCGATGGGTGTAGTGATCGGTATATGCGGCGCCGGCGCCGGTGACCGCGAGTACGCGATGCACGCCCGGCGAGCCGGACTGGACCCGTTTGGTGTCCAGGTAATCTCCCTCGGAGACTCACCCGTTGACGGACGGCGGGCGGCAAGGAAGCTGCGCGTCGCCGCGGCACGGGCAACGGCGTTTCACGGATCGCGCCCGGCCAACTCGAAAACGGTGTTTGCCGGGATGGACGGTCTCGTGAGCCGCCGGGCGCTGTTCACGCTTCCGCCGGTCAGGTACATCGCCACGCCCACGGTCGATCGTTTCCTGTGCGCTGCCGGTGACGGATGCGACTTTTGTATCAGAGCGTGCCCGCATGATGCGCTGGCGGTCGATGGCGATAACGTCGTGGTTGACCGTGAACGCTGTAACAGTTGCGGGATATGCATCGCTGCCTGCCCGGAGCGGGCTTTCGAGTTCCCGGGCAACTCCGCCGGCGAGATTGAGGCCGCAACGGGCGCGTATCTGGCCGGCGGAAACGAGACCGACTCCCCGGTCATTGATTTCGTTTGCCAAAATATCTCCGGGATCGGCCCCGGGGATAATGCCGGGAGGGTGAGCGTGGCGTGTGCCGGGATGATCCCGGCCTCGGCGTTGCTCGGGGCGGTGGCCGGGGGAGCTGGAGCGGTTTCACTGCGGCCCTGTGGAGACCGTTGCACTAACGGCGGCGGTGATCTGGCCGGGCAGCGAGTCGACTACTGCCGGTCCCTGTTAAACGTTGTCGGTGATGACCCGGGACGAATAGTGTTGAACACCGATGGGTCCACGACTGCTCCGGCGACGACGGACGCGTCCGTGGAACGAATTGCACGCTCCCGGAAGGAGAGCGGGCAGGATGCAGTCCCGAAATTGTTCGGAGCCGAATCGACCGCCCGGGCCGTCGTCGCCATTGCCGATTCGACCGCCATCGGACCGGTGGCCCTGGAACACGAGAGTTCTCCGCTCGGGCTGGTGTCCGTGGATCGGGATTCTTGCACCGCATGCGGAACCTGCGTGGTTGCCTGTCCGGCCGGTGCTTTGCGGGCTGAAGAATCGGATGGGAGATGGTTGCTTCGCTTCGATCCGTCGCTCTGCGTCGCCTGTGACGAATGCACAAAAGTCTGTCCGGAAATTGAGCAGGGAGCGATAACGATGCGCCGCGTGACAGACCTGGCCGCACTTCGGGAAGGCTCTCGCGTCTTGATCGAGTCCGATATGATCCGGTGCAGACGCTGCGGAGAACCGATCGCTTCAGAACGGGTTCTCTCGCGATTGGCGAGCATGCTCGGCGACGAAGTGTCCACCGGCTGGATGCGCGAGTTGTGCGTGGACTGTCGCGCTCTGAGCGGCTGACGCTGGCCCGGAGGTCGACCGTCCGTCCGGGGGAGCGGGGCACCCCGCATAACCATACTGGTCGCATCGCAGACGGTCAGCCCACTACGTAAAAACACATTCCGTCGGTCGCCGGAATCTCATCCGGGGCATCTCCGTGAGACATCGCCGACGGGTGACATCCGATAGCCCGGCTTGTTAACGTTGCGCATCGTGAAGAAATCGTCGCAAGCGGCCATGGTCATAGCTCACCGCACTTGCCCGTTGCATGAAGCCGAGAACAGCCTCGCGGGGATCAAGCGGGCGGGCGTCCTCGGCGTGGATGGGGTCGAGATCGACGTTCGTATTACGCGCGACGGCATCCCGGTTCTCGTCCACGACCGCACACTGTGGCGGTATTGCCGTTTGCCCTTGCCGCCACGCTGGTTATCGTTCGACCGCCTGCGCCGCATAAAGCGTCGCGACAATGGATTGCAGATTCCGACGCTCGACGAGGCGCTATCGGCCCTCCCAGACGGCGTTGTCATGGCTATCGAGGTGAAGGATCCCAGGGCCGCTGTGCCCGCCATCGCCGAGATTCGCCGGCATGGCGTCGAGGGGAGGGTGCTTCTCTGGGCCAAATCCGCGCAGGCCGTGAGGGTGTTTGCTCGCGAGCTTCCCCACACCGAACGAGCTCTTCTGCGGGATACCTGGAGCGCGAGGGCGAACCGGCGATTCCTGGAGGACGCAACAGACTGCGACGCGGACGCCGTCTCGGCCCACTGGAACCGGATTACGCCGGGATTCGTCGCCGATGCTCACGCCATGGGACTCAGGGTCTACTCCATGACGCGGGATGCCGGGGACCCGGCATCCCGTCTCGCCACGGGTCTTGACGGGGTAATCACCGACTGGCCGGAACTCGCCCTGGCCACGGTTAGAGATGGACTGGCTTGATCCAGTCAGGCACTCCCCATGAGAGATCCCGGACGTAGCTGTTCACGATTCTGCTACGCGACTCGCCACGCACGAGTTCACGGTTTTCTCACACCAAATCTACGGCCGTGTGTTTTAGTGCTGCACGTCGAGGAAATCCTGGCCGGGACTCAGCGAGCAGGGGATTGACAAATGGCTGACCAGAGAATGATCACCGAACCGTCAAGGCAGGTGCCGGTATTCCGGACGTGTGATGTGCTGGTGGTGGGCGGAGGCCCGGCCGGAACCGCGGCGGCGGCTACTGCGGCGCGAATGGGCGCGGACACCGTCGTTTTGGAGCGTTACGGCCACCTGGGAGGCATGTCCACGGGCGGATTCGTGGTTTACATCGAACGCATGACCGACTGGGAGGGCCGCCAGGTAATTGCCGGGATGGCCGACGAGATCCTGGACCGGCTGCCGCGCGAGGACGTGCTGGGACCGCCGGACGAGCTCTGGGGCTCCAGGGACCCGGAACTTGTCGAGTACTGGGGTGACAGGTCTAATGCCCATCACGGCGTCGTCACATGGTCGCCGACCGTGGACCCGGAGAGCCTCAAAATCGTCTCCAGCAATTTGCTCCGCGAACGCGGGGTGAAGCAACTTCTCCACTCCTGGGCCGTCGCCCCGATCATGGACGGAAACGAAGTCAAGGGTGTGATCTTCGAGAGCAAATCCGGGCGCCAGGCGATCCTCGCCGATGTCGTTATCGATGCCACGGGCGACGGCGATATATTCGCAATGGCCGGAGCGCCGTTTGAGGGTGATATCGAGTCCGACGATATCCACCACAAGATCAACGTCGCGTTCATGCTGGGTGGGGTGGACATGCAGCGCTTTTACGACTTCCGGCGAGAGGATTCGGAGGAGTTCCGGCAAATAATGAACCAGGGCTTCGATGGCGGCCTGGGCAGCGACGCCGTCCCCCACGCAATGCCGCGGAACGATGTCGCCCTGTTCATGGGGCCTCGGCTCTCCGGATACAGCGCTACTGACGTGGAGGATCTGACACAGGTCGAGATCGAATCGCGAGACCGCATGCAGGAAGTCCTGAAGTTCTACAAGGACAATCTGCCAGGTTTCGACAAGGCGTGGTTGCTATCCACCGCGCCACAGATGGGGACCCGCCACAGCCGCAGGCTTGTTGGCGTTAAGAAGGTCGTTCGAGAGGATTGGACACAGGGCAAGTTGCACGATGACGAAATCGGCGTCTCGCCGCCGCCCAACCCGCGCAGCCCCAACGTCTCGATCCCTCTGGGAAGTATGCTGCCGATCGGCGTCGACGGCCTCATGGCGGCGGGACGCAACCTGGCGTGCGATCCGGCAACCCACAGCTTTTTGCGGCTGGTTCCCCAGTGCTGGGTGATGGGTCAGGCCGCTGCGGTTGCTGCCACGACGGCAATAAACGCCGGGGTGGCTGTGCGGGACGTGGACACGGCCGAGGTCAGGAGCCAGCTTGCCCGGCAGGGAGTAGTTCTGCATCAGCAAGCAGGCTCACCTGACGGACTGACCATGTGATCACGCCGGGCGTCCGGACTTTGCAGGTCCGGAAACTCGAAAGAAGGAGCGAGTTCGATGCAGGGTTCAGTAATCACCGATGAGATGAGGAGCCTGGTGGGCGTGTGGCAGGGTGAGCCGCACATCGGTGGAGAGGTTCATCTTGAGGACATCCGGAAGTTCGCCAAAGCCGTGGGTGACAACAACCCGCTGTGGAGCGATGTCGATCACGCCTCAAACACGAGATGGGGTGGGGTGATTGCGCCGCCGACCTTCGTAGACCGTTTCACGCCTTTTTACGTGTTGGGCGACGACAACGAACAGGGTTACCTTGGCGGATCAACGCCTGTACCGCGAATCTTCAGGCACGGCTTCAGCGCCGGGGACGAATATGAAAGCGTCAGGCCGGTGCGTCCGGGAGATGTCATCACCGCGACGACGACCGTCGCCGATATGTTTGAGAAGCAGAGCAGGCCGGGAATCGGGCGGATGTTGTTCATCCGGTACGACAAAACGTATCGCAACCAGCGGAGCGAGATCGCAAGCATATGCCGGTGGACGTCGGTCGCGTACGAAGGCCCCGCCGAGGGCGAACCCGTGCCCCAGGCTCCCGAGCCCGAGACCCCGAAACCCATCCCTGAAGGTGAAGAGCCCAGGGTCGAGCAGTGGGACGACCAGTGGGTAACGCCGGTCTATTTCGATGACGTGTCCGTGGGCGACGTGTTGCCGTCTCTAACCAGATACCAGACGCAGAAACGGTTCGTCAGGTACGCCCAGGCCAGCAACGATCTGTCGGACATCCACTACGACCTCAAGCTCATGCTGGATCGTGGCATGCCCGACGTTGTAGGGCAGGGCGCTCTCAGTTCCGGTTACGTCGCAAACATGCTGACCAACTGGTGTTCCCCCAACGGTTTCTTGAGCAATCTCAGGCTTCAGTACAGGCACTACAGTTTCCGGGGCGACGTCCTCACGGCCACGGGGGAAGTTACCGGCAAGAGCCAGGAGAACGGGCAGAACCTGGTGAAGTGTGACGTGTGGGCGGAAAACCAGGACGGCCGAAAGATCACGATCGGCACAGCAGTCGCCAGCCTGCCACGTCGCGGGGAGTGATCCGCCCGGTTGCGGAACCATCGGAGGAAGCATGGCTCCCGAGCTCATTCTGTGTGAGAAGAAGAACCACGTCGCTTACGTCACCCTGAACCGGCCGGAAAGGCTCAACGCCATAAATCCACCCATGCAGGTGGAGCTATTCGCGACGTTTGACGAGCTCCGGGACGATAACGATGTCTGGGTCGTGATCATCTCAGGCGCTGGCGGCAAGGCGTTTTGCGCCGGGATGGACCTGAAGTGGCGGGACGAGAATCCGGGCGTGGACATGCCCTGGGGCCAGAACTATTCGTCTGATCGCTCCCGGCCGGGACCGGTTGGCTCTCTTCCGACCGAGATGTGGAAGCCGATCATAGCGGCCGTCGAAGGTTTTGCGGTCGGTGGCGGGATGGAAATCACCCTCCAGTGCGACGTGGTGATCGCCTCGGAGACGGCGCAGTTCGGTGTCCCGGAGATCCGCAACGTCGGGGCCTTTCCGGGCGGCGGCGGTATCTACCGGCTTCCCAGGCAGGTTCCGTACAAAGTGGCGATGTGGATGCTGCTCAGCGGCCAATTCATGTCGGCGGATTACATGCACAGCATCGGTTACGTGAACGAAGTTGTGTCGTCGGACAGGTTGATGAAGACCGCCGAGAAATACGCGCAGATCCTGTGCAAGAACCCGCCGATCGGGGTTCAGACGGCCAAAGAGATCGCCCTGCGGAGTCTTGACATGCCGCTTGATTACGGCCAATCGGCCTGGCAACTCCAGTGGGATGGCATCGCCGCAAGGATGCGTGACTCGGAAGACGGGGAAGAGTCACGGCGCGCCTGGCTTGAGAAGCGCGCTCCGGAGTATCACAACCGGTAGGAGGTTCAAAAACGATGGCGTGAGGGCCGTCCGGATAATCCGCTGTAATGCTGCCGGCAAAAGTCGAGATGGTTTCATGGTCCGACCCGGGATGAGGGACGTGATCCTGCGGGTGCAGGTCGGCCGAGTTCCATCTGAGGGTGTTCAAGGAATTTCGCATGACGTTGCCCTACGAAGGCATTCGCATGATTGACTTCACGCAGCTCGAACAAGGACCTTCCGGCACGCAGGTCCTGGCGGACTACGGGGTGGATGTCATCAAGGTTGAGCGGATGGATGTCGGGGAGATTGGCCGGAAGCAGGTTCCACAGATTAACGGCGTGAGCCTGTATTACATGGCCAACAACCGCAACAAGCGGAGCCTGAGCATGGATGTCCGCACGGAGGAGGCGAAGGAGATCGTTTACCGGCTGGTTGAAGGAGCCGATATCGTCGCCTCCAACTTCCGCCCCGGGGTCATGGACCGACTCGGCTTCGGGTATGACAGACTCAGCGAGATCAACCCCCGGATTATCTGGGCTGCGGCTTCCGGGTACGGACTCTCCGGACCGTACGAAAAACGTATCGGGCAGGACCTGCTGGCCCAGGCCATGAGCGGCCTCATGTCGATGACGGGAGAGCGAGACGGTCCCCCGACGCCCACCGGCACCTGGATAGCGGACTACATGGCGGCCATGCTGTTCGCCCAGGGCATGATGATCGCGCTCGCCGCCCGCGAGAAGACGGGACGCGGCCAGGTAGTCGAGTCCAACCTGCTCAATACGATGATCGCCAGCCATCTCCAGGAGAACGCTGGCGTGCTGAATCTGGGGCAGGAATATCCCCGTCCCGAGAGGGGCAGTGGTCACTCGGGCTCCGGCCCGCTTTACGCGATCTACCGGTGCAAGGACGACAAGTATTTCGCCCTGATGGGCGGCCTTATAGACGATGGCCTTGAGCGGGTCTGCCGGGCCCTGGACATCCAGCCGCCACTTACCGAGGACCCTCGTTTCAAAGACCTCAACCCGGGTAACGAAGAGGCCTGGACCATGCGGCCCGTGCTCGAAGAGGCGTTCATGCGCTTTACACGGGCGGAGGTTGAAGAGCGTTTCGAGCGGGCCGAGCTGCCTCCCGGTTCCGTTTACGAACTCGAAGAGGTGTTTCGAGACCGCCAGGTGCGTCACAACGACATGGTGATCGAGGTTGAACACCCGGCCTACGGCACGGTGAAGTTGACGGGTTTCCCGTTCAAGCTATCGGACACGCCAGCCACGCTCCGTCGATCACCTCCGGTGGTAGGGGAGCACAACGAGGAAGTGCTCGGTGAGCTGGGCTACACCAGCGCCCGGATTCGCGAGCTGCAATCCGCCGGCGTGGTCGGGTCCGAGAACCTTGAACGTGACAGAGATGCCGCAGCAGATTGAAAGAAGAGGGGATGGGGTCTCTGCATCGCCCCCGACTTACGGGATGTTGCAGCGGGTATCACACGACCTGAATTAACGGGGCCCGGGCAAACGTTTTTCCGGACACTCAAGCGAGGATTCTCATGACGATGGCGCTGGAAAGCATCAAGGTGTTGGACTTCACCATCATGATGCAGGGGCCGCACGCGACGCAGATGCTCGCCGATATGGGCGCCGAGGTCGTCAAGGTAGAGCGGCCCGGTATGCCGGCGGGCCGCGCCGACGAGCGCTACGGAGCGACAGGTGGATACGGCAAGAATCCCGACGAGAACACTTTCACTCCGCCCACGTTTCTCGCCAACAATCGCAACAAGAAAAGCATCACCGTGGATCTAAAAACCGAAACGGGTCGCGAGATAATCCGCCGGCTCCTGCGGAAGTCGGATGTCGTGTATCAGAACTTTCGCCCCGGCGTCATGTCCCGTCTCGGCTTCGGGTATGAGGACTGCATCAAGATCAATCCCTCGATCGTTTACGCCTCCGCCTCCGGCTTTGGCGAGGACGGTCCATACCTGGGGCGTCCGGGCCAGGACATGCTGGCCCAGGGGCTTGGAGGTTTCTCGGCCGTGAACGCCGCTGCGGGCGGCCGCCCCACGCCGATCGGCCTGTCGATATCGGACCTGCTCGGGGCGATGTACGGCGCATTCGGGGTGATGGGCGCGCTGTACCACCGCGAGCTGACCGGGGAGGGACAGGAAGTCCACATCAACCTTTTGGATGCCAGCGTCGCCGCGCTATCTGACGTGGGAGTGCATTTCCTCAACACGGGAATCGAACCTGAGCGCGGCACGCCGATGCATGGCTGCCCCTACATCGCCCCTCCTTACGGCGCCTACGCGACGAAGGATGGTTACATTTCGATCTCTGGCGGACACAAACTCGAGGGACTATGTCGAGCGCTGGGTATCGACAACCTCGAAGAAGACCCGCGCTTCGACACCGTCTTGAAGCGCGACAGCAACCGGCGTGAGTTCGAAGAACTTATCGAAGCGGCCCTGAGCGGGAGGACCACCGAGGAGTGGTTGCCACTCATGGCCGAGGAAGATCTGTGGGTGGCGCCGGTCAAGAGCCTGCCGGACGTGTTCACTGATCCCCAGGTGTTACACAACAACATGGTCGCAAGCGTCGACAGCCCCATCGGCGAACTCAGGATGCCCGGCATCCCTTACAAGCTGTCGAAAACCCCGGCGCAGGTCAGGACCGCGCCGCCGACACTGGGCCAGCACACCGAGGAGGTCCTTGAGGCGCTGGGATAT
>JASLLE010000048.1 GCA_030747175.1 Dehalococcoidia bacterium
GACTGCTTGAAGCTCTGCGATCCTGAAAGTTAAAGGTCAAACATGTACATTCCCCCGTACTTCAAGATCGAAGACCCCGAGGCGATCGAGCGGGTCGTCCGTGAAAACGGGCTTGCGACTCTGATCACGGCCTCTTCGGAAGGTTTGAAGGTTTCTCACCTGCCGCTTTTGTACGCGCCATCTGATTCGGCTGCCGGTAACGGATTCATCACGGGACACATGTCCCGCGGGAACGATCACTGGACGGCGCTCGACGGAGAGTCCGAGTCGCTGGCGATCTTCCATGGACCTGACGCTTACGTCTCGCCTGAGTGGTATGAAGAAGGGCCAGCCGCTCCGACGTGGAACTTCGCCGTGGTCCACATGAGGGGTCCGGCACGGGCGATAGATGAGTCGGACTGGCTTTCGGAACACGTCGATAAGCTGACGGAGCATCACGAGATGAAAACGCTCGGCCACTCCACACCAACCGACCGTGATTACAAGGTGGGCAGACTTGGTGGCATCGTCGGCGTACAGATGAAGGTCGCGTCAGTAGAGGCCAAGTTCAAGCTCAACCAGAACCGTAGCGCCGCCGATCGGCTCGCGGTTGCGGACCACCTGGATGCGATCGGTGATCAGGCTGCTGAGGACGTAGCGGGGTTGATGCGGAGGCATGGCGGGGCGTAGCCACTCTGGCCGGTCACGGACGTATCCCGTTTGCGGTTCCCACCGATGCGCCGGTATCTCAGGTCCAGCTAACGTGATCTTCATGACGAAGCTCCCTGCTTTGCGTACCCATCTGGACCGCCTCGCGTTATCCGCGCTGGCATCGGTCGCTGTTTTGCTGTTGCTGGCGTGTTCGTCGTCGGGCCACGGACCGCCTGTTCCGGGCTTCCTTAAAGGGCCGGACGTGTACGAGGAAGTCTGGTCGCAGACATCGCCCGTCGGCACCAGCTGGGAGTACAAGGTCAACTGCTCGGGCGATCCTCCCACGCTGGAGCCGTGCTTTTTGAGCGACCTCAGCGCAGTCCGCGTGATCGCCCCGGATGGGTCGCTTACCGAGTTGGAGAAGGACTTCAATATCAACGACTACTCGGGTGAAGTGACCCGTCGCTGGGTGCTTTACGGCCCCCGGGAAGGAGACCCTCCGGCAACAGGCGCGTACACCTTTGAATATCTGAAGGCGGACGAGGTGGTTCGATCTCACACGATCGACTACACCCAGAGCCATATCGGTTATCCGACCGGGGTCAAATGGCAACGCGTCGGGAACGACGTAGCGGTGCAGTGGGATGCGCCCGCGGGTGTGGAAAAGGGCATGTGGTACAAGGTCATCATCGGTAGCGAGGGCGACACGCCGGAAGCGTTCGTGTCACAGGTGTTCGAATGGGACGCCGAGTCCGCCACGTTGCCCGATGTCCCATTACTGGACGGGGGCAGTTACTACCTGAGCGTGGCCGTGTTCTACCGCGGTGGCTATGCCTACCCCGAGGACGAAATCTTCGACTGGTAAGCGGGGCAGCACCCGGCATGTCTTGACGGCCGATCCGGCCTCTCCTTCAGCGCGTATGGGTTATCCTGCCGACCCGCGTCCAGTCACACATCTGAACGCTCACATGTGACATCGGGGAGACATCCAGATGAAAGCAGCCGTCTACCAGGGCAAACAACGCTTCGAGATCAAAGAGATTCCGACTCCCTCGCCGGGCCCCGAGCAGCTGCTGGTCAAAGTCCACTTCTGCGCCATTTGCGGCACCGACGTTCACGCCTTTCTCTACGACATCGCTCCGCCCGGGTCTGTGCTGGGCCACGAGTTCGCCGGGACGGTCGTCGAGGTGGGTTCTGCTGTAACGGCCTGGAATATCGGCGACCGCGTGATCGGCGGCGGCGGCGATCCACCGCCCGGACAGGATTCCCCGACGCGCACACACCCGAGATACAACTACAGGACGATGGGCTTCCCCGAGGGCAGCATCCGCGGCTACGCCGAGTTCGTCCTCATGGAGGAGTGGCAGCCCATCCTGATTCCGGAGGGGATCAGCGATGAAGAGGCTGCTATGTGCGAACCGACCGCGGTCGCCGTACATGCCGTACGAAACTCCGATCTGAAGCTGGGCGACAGCGTTGGCATCATCGGTGCGGGTCCCATCGGACTCCTCACTCTCCAATCAGCGAAGGCCGCCGGAGCCAGCGCCGTCTACATCTCGGAGCCGGCCCCGGAGCGGGCACGCGTCGCCCGGGAACTGGGCGCCGACGCTGTCATCAATCCTCTGGAACAGGACCTCCAGACTGAGATCGACGCGCTCACGGACGGCCGTGGCCCGGACATCGTGTTCGACTGCGCCGGATTCCCGTCCACCCTGGACCTGGCGTTCAACGTTGTTCGACACACGGGACAGGTCGTGCTTGTCGCTGTCCCGTGGGAGGAACTGCCCCTCCGCCCGGTCGACTGGATGGCGCGCGAGATCAGCTTCAAGGCGAGCTGGGGATCGCTGCCCGGCGACTGGCATCGGGCGATGGGGTTAATGGCCTCCGGAAAACTGACCGTTAAACCACTCATAGGCGATGTGGAATCCATTCCGCTGGAAGGTATGCAGGAAGCCTTCGAGGGACTGACGAGCCCCACCAATCAACTGCAAGTGGTGGTGCGGCCTTAAAGAACCGGGTGACAGGCGTAAAGGTTGGGCAGCGGCCCTCCCGCGAGGATCCAAACGGCGTTGACGCGCGCCCCCTCTTCCTGCGGGAGAGGGCTGGAGCGAGGGAGGTTTGAAGTCTTCACGAAACGAGTATTTTTCGCAGTACGGTGCTCCGGTGAAGATCCCTCGTCCTTCCGGCACCGAAAGGATCGGGATGACGGTTTAACGCTCGGGATAATAGTGCAAACCGTAAGTGGGCGGATTGCTGTCCAACAATGAGTCGAGAGCGCTATTTTTAGTTCACCTGGGAGGGACACATGGCCGTCAAAGTCCTGGCGTGGCGCTACGACCACATCGGCGATTGCAACCGCTACGGAAACTGCGTCGACCATCCGTATTACGAGCGCCCGACCCTGGATGAACTGGGGCACTTCCCTGATCGGCTACCGGACGGAGCAGCCGCGCTTCAATCGGTCCCGTCCGATGTCGTCACCCTGAACGGCGAGCCCGAAGAGGAGTCACCGTCCGGCTACGAAACGCTCAGAGCCCGTGCTGACCACCTTCGGGCAGCACTTGGCGAAGCGATACATCGTATTCAGCGCGGTCACCCGGAAGACGTGGAAGAAATCCTGGAATCGGCCGGGAGTGCCTACGACCGGGGATTCGAGTAGGGGGATCTTTTGGTCTCCTCCCCGGGAGGGAGGAGGTTTGGAGGTGGGTCGCGCGAAAGTGCGATCGCAGGTCGGTATCACGTTGTCGCATTACCTAAACCACCCCCTGACGCCCTCCTGATTCAGGAGGGGCCAACAACCGCCTCTTCCGATGGGAGAGGGCCGGGGTGAGGGAGGATAAAGGTTCGTCCAGACCGTGGTTGGATCGCCCGACGGCCATCCGGTGAAGATCCCTCGTCCTTCCAGCTTCGGAAAGATCGGGATGACGCGGAAATGGAAGGGGTCAGTGCGGCCGGTAGCGTGAGGCTATCGGCATCCGGCGGTCACGTCCGAAGGCCAGTTGCGTGATCTTGACGCCGGGTGGCGCTTGCCGTCGCTTGTACTCGTTACGGTCCACGAGTCTCAGCACACCCCGCACCGTCTCCTCGTCGCCGCCGCCCAGCCCGACCTCCTCGGCGATGATCTCGCCGGCGTCCCAACGATCCTCGATGTAGCGCTCGAGAATCCGGTCGAGTACCTCGTAAGGCGGGAGCGAGTCGCTGTCCAGCTGGTCCGGACGCAGCTCCGCGCTTGGCGGCTTGTCGATCACGGATCGCGGAATTGGCGAGCCGGGTCCGGCGTCGTTCCGGTATTCGCACAGCCGGAACACCAGCGTCTTCGGCACGTCCTTGATGACGGCGTACCCGCCCGCCATGTCGCCGTACAGGGTGGCATAGCCGGTGGCGAACTCGGACTTGTTGCCGGTGGTGAGCACGAGATACCCGAACTTGTTTGAGATCGTCATGATCACGTTGCCGCGGACACGTGACTGCACGTTCTCCTCGGCTAACCCTGCCGCCGTGCCCCGGAACTCCTCCTCCAGGATCTCCTCGAAGGCGGCGTGCGCCGGCTCGATTGGCAGATTCCAGAGCTTTATGCCCAGCCGTTGCGCCAGAGCTTCGGCATCGGTCACCGAACCGTCCGATGAATAGCGGGAGGGCAGGGCGACGCAGAGCACGTTCTCGGCGCCCAGCGCGTCCACGGCGATCACCGCCGTGAGGGTGGAATCGATACCGCCGGACAGCGCGATGACGGCCTTCTCGAACCCGGTCTTGCGGGCGTAGTCCCGGGTGCCGAGCACGAGCGCCCGGTACACCTCGGCCTCTTCGCTCAGGGGCTCTGAGAGAGTGGAGTTCTCCACCGTGCTCGATTCGACCGCGCCGGACCGTGCCACCGGGAGATCGGTCGAAAAACCAATCTCGGCGAGTTCATCATCGGACGGGCCTTCCCACGTCCCGGAAGAACGCATATCGGCCACCCTCTCCAGGTCGAGATCGAGGACCAGGAGATCTTCGTCGAATCGCTCGCCCTCGGCTATCAGAACCCCGTCGGGGCCGTACACGAGACTCGTGCCGTCGAACACCAGTTCGTCCTGGCCGCCGACCTGGTTGACGTAGCAGGCGTAAACCTGGTTGCGGCGCGCCATGTCGCCGATCAGCTCCCGCCGCACGCCGTCTTTGCCGCGCTCGAAGGGCGAGGCGTTGATGTTGATATTGATCTCTGCGCCGGCGGCGCGCTCAACTTCTGCCGACCCGATGGGCTCCCAGACGTCCTCGCAGATGCTCATCCCGATTCGGACGCCACCGAAATCGATCACCGGACACTCCAGCCCGCGCCCGAAGTAGCGCTCCTCGTCGAAGACACCGTAGTTGGGCAGGTGGATCTTCCGGTATACGGCGGCGACCCGGCCCTCATGCAGGAAGGCGGCGGCGTTGTAGACGGACTCGTCGCGTCCAGGGGATCCGTCCACGAACCCGACTATCGCCGAGATGCCGTGCGCCTCGGCAGCGACCCGTTCCAGGGCGCGTCTATTGTCCGCAACAAAACGCCGATGCAGCACGAGGTCTTCCGGCGGGTAGCCGGTGATGGCGAGCTCCGGGAACGCGACAAGTTCTGCGCCCGCGGCGCGAGCGGCCTTGATGCCCTCAATAATGAGCTCGGCGTTGCCGTCGATGTCGCCGACCGAGGTGTTCACCTGTGCCAGCGCTATGCGGAGAGTCCGCACGTATCAGACCTCCTTACACCACCCCGGCAACACTGTCTCGGGGTAATAGCATCCTGGGGTGAGCCAATCCGGGATGAACTCATCACATAAAACCCCGGACGGGGTACTAAACGCCGCCCCGGACGTACCCGGTCACACGAGGAAGCTGCGTCGCTCCCATAAGCCATGTATCCACGCCGCGCGCCGTCCGCCGTCCGCCCGCGATGGCATGCACCACGAGCGACTGGCCGCGCTGCATGTCGCCACCGGCAAATACGCCGTCCACGGAGGTCATGAAGTTGCTGTCGGTGGCGACGTTGCCGCGCTCATCCAGGTCGACGCCGAGATCCGCCAGCAGACCGCTCTGTTCGCCGTGGAGGAAGCCCATCGCCAGTAGAACCAGCTCCGTCTCGACCGTGAATTCAGAGTCCGGGACTTCGACCATCCTGGGTCGTCCACCGTCGGGATCCGCCTCCCAGTTAACGCGGACGGCGGTCAGGCTTTTGAGCACCCCGTCCTCGCCGTTCAACTGCTTGGTGAGGATGTCGTAATCCCGGACACCGCCCTCCTCGTGCGCCGAGGAAGTCCGGAACGTCATCGGCCACTGCGGCCACGGGTTCGCGTCTTCGTCGCGTTCAGACGGGGGCATCGGGAGCAACTCGTACTGATAAGTTTCGACTGCGCCCTGTCGATGCGAGGTACCGAGACAGTCGGCTCCGGTGTCGCCGCCGCCCAGGATAACGACCGTCTTGCCCTCGGCGGTGATCGTGTCGTCCGGGCCGAACTCTTGGCCCTCGTTTCGTCGGTTGCTCTGCTTGAGGTAGTCCATTGCGAAGTGGACGCCGTTCAGCTCGCGTCCGGGCACCGGCAGATCCCGGGGGACCGTCGCCCCGCCGCAGAGGACTATGGCGTGGAAATCAGCCTTTAGCTGATCCGTCGGGTAATCGCGTCCGACCCAGGTTGAGGTCCGGAACTCGATGCCCTCGGCTTCCAGCTGTTGCACACGGCGCTGGACGACCGTCTTCTCAAGTTTGAAATGGGGGATGCCCAGGGACAGCAGGCCACCGATGACCTCGTCCCGTTCAAATACCGTGACGCTGTGACCGGCGCGATTCAGTTGCTGGGCGCTGGCCAACCCGGCGGGACCGGAACCGATGACGGCGACCTTCCTGCCGGTTCGTTTCTCGGGCGGGCGGGGCGTCATCCATCCCTCGGACCAGCCTTTCTCGGCGATCGACTTCTCGATCATCTCGATCGTTACCGGATCCTGGTTGATGTTCAGCGTGCATGCGGCCTCGCACGGCGCGGGGCAGACCCTCCCCGTGAACTCCGGGAAGTTGTTCGTGGCCTGGAGTTCTGCGAGCGCGGCCTTCCAGTCGCCGGAATAAACGAGATCGTTGAAGTCCGGGATCAGGTTGCCAAGCGGGCACCCGTTTGACGAGTTGCAGAACGGAACGCCACAGTCCATGCAGCGCCCGGCCTGCGTCCGCGCCTGGCTCTCGGACCAGTTTGCGTAGACCTCTCGCCAATCGTTGAGTCTCTCGGCCACGGACCGCCTGTCTGGCAGTTCGCGATCCCATTCCATGAAGCCGGTGGCTTTGCCCATAGGTGTCTATTAGTCTCCGGCCGTCGCGGCCTGCTCTGCACGTTCACTTAGCACGATTTTGAACGCCTCGGGCATCACTTTCTTGAACAGGCCGCGTGAGCTGTGCCAGTCGCCGAGTATGCGTTCGGCCACCGGACTCCCTGTATGACGTTGATGGTTCTGGAGAAGTCCCAGCAGTTCCGCCTCGTCCCTGGATCCGGCGATGACTTCCTCCAGGGCGGCCATCTCCGGGTTAAAGCGTCTCTTGAACGTGTCGTCCGGGTCGTAAATGAAGGCCACGCCTCCACTCATGCCGGCCGCAAAGTTGCGCCCGGTGCGGCCGATCACGACGATCGTTCCGCCCGTCATGTACTCACACCCGTGGTCGCCGATTCCCTCGACGACTGCGCGAGCGGCGCTGTTACGCACGGCGAAACGCTCTCCCGCGATCCCGCGGATGTAGGCCTCGCCGCCCGTCGATCCGTAGAGCGCGACGTTGCCGACGATGATGTTTTCTTCCGGAACGAAGGACGAGCCTTCCGGCGGCACGACGACTATGCGCCCCCCGCCGAGTCCCTTCGCGAAATAGTCGTTCGCGTCGCCCTCGAGCCGGAAAGAAACCCCGGAGGCGAGAAAGGCGCCAAAACTCTGACCGGCCGAACCTTTGAAGGTGTACCGGAGGGTGTCGTCCGGCAATCCCCGCACGCCGTATTTTTTTGCGATCTGGCCGCTGAGCATAGTCCCGACAACCCTGTTCGAGTTGCGGATCGGGAACTCCGCTTCCACCGGCGTTTCATTTGCCAGGGCGGGCGCAGCCCGCTCGATCAAGACGTGATCCAGAGCCTTTTTCAGCCCGTGTTCCTGATCCTCACGGTGGTAGATCGCAACGCCCTCTGCGGGCTCCGGCTTGTACAGGAGGTTATCAAGATTCAGCCCGCGGGCCTTCCAGTGATCGACCGCGCGCCGGGACTCAAGTTTGTCCACCCGGCCCACCATCTCGTTGACCGTCCGGAAGCCGAGCTTTGCCATGTATTCACGCAGACTCTCGGCGAGCATCATGAAGTAGTTGACGACGGCCTCTGGAGTACCGGCGAATTTCTTGCGGAGTTCCGGGTCCTGGGTGGCGACGCCGACCGAGCAGGTGTTCAGGTGGCATTTGCGCAGCATGATGCAGCCCATCACCACCAGCGCAGCGGTCGCGACGCCCCACTCTTCGGCCCCGAGCAGCGTGGCGATGGCCACGTCTCTGCCCGTTTTGATCTGGCCGTCCGTCTGTACGACAATGCGGCCGCGCAGGCCGTTTTGCACCAGGACCTGCTGCGTCTCCGCGACGCCGAGTTCCCAGGGCAGGCCGGCGTGCTTGATGGACGACAGGGGCGATGAGCCCGTGCCCCCGGAGTCGCCGGATATGAGCACCACGTCCCCGTGGCCCTTTGACACGCCGGCGGCGATGATGCCGACGCCGACCTCGGACACCAGCTTCACGTGGATCCGCGCATCGGGATTGACGTTCTTGAGATCGTGAATCAGTTGCGCCAGGTCTTCGATGGAGTAGATGTCGTGATGCGGCGGGGGCGAGATCAGTCCGACGCCGGGCGTGGTGCCGCGGATGCCGGACATGTACTCGGTGATTTTTGAGCCGGGTATCTGGCCGCCCTCTCCCGGCTTGGATCCCTGCGCCATCTTGATCTGGAGATCGGTGGCGTTGACCAGGTACTCGGTCGTCACACCGAAGCGGCCGGATGCGACCTGTTTCATTCGGCTGGAGCGATCGTCGCCGTTGGCGTCCGGGGTAAATCGCGCCCGATCTTCGCCGCCCTCGCCGGTGTTTGAGCGGGCGCCCATCCGGTTCATGGCGATCGCCAGCGTCTCGTGCGCCTCGCGGCTGATGGAGCCCAGGGAAATGGCGCCGGTCGCGAACCGCGTGACGATCGACTCCGCCGTCTCAACTTCGCTCAGCGGCACCCCGCCATCGGCGTCGAGCTTGAAATCAAGCAGGCCGCGGATCGTGGCAAGCCGTTCCGATTCGTCGTCGGCGGCCTTCTCGAACAGGGAGTATGTGTGGGGGTTGTTTGATTTCGACGCGTGCTGGAGCAGCGCAATGGAGTCCGGGTCGTACAGGTGCTTCTCGCCGGTGCCGCGCCACAGGTAAAGCCCGCCGATCTCCAGCGCCAGCCGGCCTCCCAGTGTGGACTCAGGGTAGGCACGGGCGTGGTTGTCCAGCAGGTCCCCGGCGATCTCGTCGAGACCGATGCCCTCGATACGGGTCGGCGTCCACGTGAAGAACTCGTCCACCAGCTCTTGCGACAGCCCGAGCGATTCAAATATCTGCGCGCCCTGGTAGCCCTGCAAAGTGGAGATGCCCATTTTAGACATCACCTTCAAGACGCCCTTTTCGATGGCCTTGGCGAAGTTGTACTCGGCCGTCGCCTGGTCGGGCAGCGCACGTTCATCGGCGAGGTCGCGCGCCCGAAGACCGGCCAGGGTCTCGAACGCCAGGTAAGGGTTCACGGCCGATGCGCCGTACCCGTACAGCGTTGCGAAGTGGTGGTTCTCACGCGGTTCGCCGGACTCGACGATGATGTCGAGCATTGTCCGGGTTTGCTGCCGTATGAGGTGGTGGTGCACGCCGCCCACGGCCAGCAAGGCCGGGACGTACGTGTGCTCGGCATCAACGCCGCGATCGGATAGCACGATCAGCGTGTAACCGTCGGCCAGCGCCTGATCGGTCTCGTCGCGCATGCGGTCCAGTGCGGCGCGCAGTCCCCCTGCGCCGTCGGCCACCGGGAACAGGGTCGAAATCGTTTTGGTCCGAAGTCCCGGCCGGTCCAGCGCCTTGATCCTGGCGAGGTCCGAATTGAGCAGTACGGTGCGGTCGATCCGAAGAAGTCGCGCGTGCTCCGGCGACTCCTCGAAAAGCCCGCCGCGTTTGCCCGCGGGGAGCGACATCTGTGTGACGAGCTCTTCGCGAATGGCGTCGAGCGGCGGATTGGACACCTGCGCGAACAACTGTTTGAAGTATGTGAACAGCGGCTGAGGCCGGTCAGAGAGCACGGCCAGCGGTGTGTCGTTGCCCATCGATCCGATCACTTCGACGCCTTCACGCCCCATCGGTCCGATCAGGATGCGCAGGTCTTCCTGCGTGTATCCGAACGCCTGCTGGCGCGTTACCAGCGTGTCGAGGTCGATCCCGGGAACGGCGTCGTCCGGCGGTTCCGGCAGGTCGTCAAGAACTACGCGCTCCCCTGCCAGCCACTCGCCGTAAGGTCTGCGCGCCGCCAGCCCGTCCTTGATTTCGTCGTCGCCTACGATGCGACCCTCTTCGAGATCAAGCAGGAACATGCGGCCCGGCTGCAAACGCCTTTTCTCGGCGATCCGCTCCGGCTCGATTTCAAGCACACCGGCCTCGGAAGCCATGACCAGGAGGCCGTCTTTAGTGACGTAATAGCGGAAAGGCCGCAGCCCGTTCCTGTCGAGGACGGCGCCGACCTTGCGGCCGTCGGTGAAGGCGACCAGCGCGGGGCCGTCCCAGGGCTCCATGATTCCGCCGTGATATTCGTAAAAATCCTTGCGGGACTGGCTCATCGACTCGTGGCCGTACCACGACTCGGGGATCATCATCGCCGCAACGTGCTCGATGCTCCGGCCGCCGATGGTGAGGAGCTCGAACACCTCGTCCAGGGAAGCCGTATCGCTCGCGGCCACGGCGTTAACCGGGACCAGTTTCGACACGTCGTCGCCGAACCGATCGGAGGAGAGGGAGTGCTCGCGGGCGGACATCCAGTTACGGTTGCCGCGTACCGTGTTTATCTCACCGTTGTGGCACAGGTACCGGTACGGATGCGCCAGCTTCCACTCGCCGAGTGTGTTGGTGCTGAAACGCTGGTGGATGATGGCGAACGATGATGTCAGATCCGGTTGCCCGAGGTCCGGGTAGAACCGCGCGATCTGGGAGGCCATGAGAAGGCCCTTGTACAGGATCGTCCGGCTGGACAGACTGCAAACGTAGAACTCGTCCAGCTCCTGCTCCGGGACCGTCGCGGTCAGGGCCACGACGCGCCGCTCGATCCCTTTGCGGGCGATGTAAAGGTGTCGCTCGAATGCGTCCGCATCGACGCCGTTTGATGAACTTCCGGGTTCCTCGACGAACACCTGCCTGATGACCGGCATGACCTCGCGCGCGAGGTACCCGATGGCGGCCGGATCGGTCGGGACGTCGCGCCACCCGAGCACCGTCAGGCCCTCGTCGGCCAGGACCGCCTCAATTTCCGCTTCGACCATTGTCCGCAGAGCGGCATCCCCCGGAAGGAAAACCATGCCGACGCCGTAACGTCCGGCGTCCGGGAGATCGAACCCGATCTCGTGCGTTACCCGCTTGATGAATGTATGCGGCATCTTGAACAGGATGCCCGCGCCGTCCCCTGTATCCGGGTCGGAGCCGGCGGCGCCCCGGTGTTCAAGGTTCACCAGCACCTCGAGCGCCTGGTCGATCAGGAGATGGCTGTCCGAGCCATCCACGTTGGCGACCATTCCCACGCCGCAGGCGTCGCGCTCCAGCCCCGGGTCGTAAAGCCCGGCCTTACGCATCTTTTTGACGCGCGGCGGTGTCGTGACCGGGGCGTCGTCCCTGGTTCCATTGTCCTGATAGGTATCGGTCGTCGTGGCGGGGTCTTGCATGGATGTAAGTGCAGTCTCTCTTCTGGAGTGCTTGTCTGGGGTTCTCAAAGGGGTCCGGTCCGGTCAAAGGACTTTCAGGTATCGGTCGACCTCGTATCCGGTCACGGTCGCCTCGAACTCGCGCCACTCGATCTCTTTGTTACGGACGAAATTGTCGAAAACGGAATCGCCAAGGGCCTCGCGGACCAGCTCGCTGGCGCGAAGCAATTCCAGCGCCTGTCCCAGGTTGCTCGGAAGCCGTGATACGCCGGCGTCGGCCCGTTCAGACGGCGACATGCCCTCTACGTCATTCGTGACGGGTTCGCCCAGGTCGTAGCCCTCTTCCACGCCCTTCATCCCTGCTGCGAGCATCACGCTGAACGCCAGGTAGGGGTTGCATGCGGAATCGGGCGCCCGGTACTCGATGCGGACGGCCTCGGCGCGCCCCTGGTAGGGGGGTACGCGAACGAGATCGCCCCAGTTGCCGCCCGTCCAGACGCTGTACGCCGGGGCCTCGATGCCCGGCACCAGTCGCTTGTAGGAGTTGACCCACTGGTTGGTGACCGCCGTGATCTCCGGGGAGTGCTTGATCAACCCCGCGAGGAAGCTGCGGCCTTCAGATGAGAGGTGGAGTTCGTCATCTTCGTCGAAGAACGCGTTCTTCTCGCCCTTGGCGAGCGACAGGTGGCAGTGCATGCCGCTGCCGTTCTCGCCGTTCATCGGCCTCGGCATGAAGCTTGCATAAACGCCGTGTTGCGACGCGATCTCCTTCACCACCACGCGGTAGGTGATCACGGTATCCGCCATGGCGAGGGCGTTCTGGTGGCGCAGATCTATCTCGTGCTGCCCCGGCGCGACCTCGTGGTGGCTGTGGGCCACCGGGATGCCGAGTTCTTCGAGCGATAGGACGGTCTCTCGCCGCAGGTCCGGCCCGGCGTCTGCCGCCGTCTGGTCGAAGTAGCCGCCCTGGTCCACCGGAACGACCGAGTCAGAGTTTTCCAGGTAGAAGTACTCAAGCTCGGGTCCGATGTAAAACGAGTAACCCTTGTCCGACGCTCGCTGGATGTTGCTGCGCAGGACGTACCGTGGATCGCCGTCGAAAGGCGTTCCGTCCGGCCGGAGGATGTCACAGAACATGCGGGCGACGGCGTTCTCGCGCGGCCGCCATGGGAGCAACTGCCACGTGGTCGGGTCCGGCATGGCGATCATGTCAGACTCGTCCGAACGCGCGAACCCCGCGATCGAGGAGCCGTCTATGGTGGCCCCGCGATCGAGCACCTCTTCCAGTTCATCGACAGTGATGGCGAAGCCCTTCAGCGTGCCAAGTATGTCGGTGAACCAGAGTCGGATGAACTTCACGTCGAGCTCGTTTGCCGAGTGCAAAACGTAGCTCGTCGCGGCCTGGTCTGGGGTCGGGATCATCAGGACCGTCGTGTGCTGTGGTGGTGTGTTGCGGAGCCCGTTGTGCCGGAGACTGGTGTACCGGGCTGCGCGTCGTACGTGTTGTGGTCCGGCGGCGCCGGTGGCTCGCCGTCCCAATTTAGAATCCAGGCGACTGGCCGTCGAAATGCCGTGACGAAGCCCCCTCGCGGACGCGCGCCACATCTGTTCCACGCCTGCAACCGAAGCGGCGAGTATCAGACATTGTGAAACTTTTGTCAAAGTCTGGCGGCGGCCGTATCTACGTACCGCCGCCGGACAAAATGACGAAATTCGACGGGTTTTTACGCTCCCAACGGGCGTGGACCGGTTAAACCGTCATCGTCCGATTACAGTACTCACGACCGTACTTCGCCGCCTGTTCGTTCCCCCCGATGATCATCGTGCCCTCGTCGATCATCTTCTTCGTGGACTCTTCGACCGTCAGGTTCGGGTCGTTCCAGCCACAGAGAAACTTGACCCCGTTCCGGTCGTACGCCGCCTTGATCCGCTGACGCGCCGCTTCCATCTCCGGGGCGTATGGCGGGTCGTGGGCGTCGCCGTCGCCGAAGGACATGCCCATGTCGCCGGGGCCCCACTCCCCGAACGAGATGCCTGGGATGGCGGCCAGTTCGTCGCAGTTGGCGAGGCACTCACGATCCTCGATCTTGAGGCCGAGGATGATCTCGCCCTCCGGGTTGAGCGGCCACGGGTCCGCGATCTTTGTGTACGTGACGGGGTCGACGCCCCAGATCTGGGCCGGGAACTGCTGTCCGCCTGCGCCGCGCTGACCCTGTAGCAGGCCCTTGCCGACGCCGATCGTCTGGAACGGGTAGCGAGTCGATTCGACGAACGCCTGCACGGCGTCCGGCTGTCGCGTGTGCGTGTGCAGAAGGCCGTGAACGCCGGTGGAAAGGACGTGACGCACCTGCCATGAGTTGGCGAACATTTCGGCCTTGGTTCGGCAGTTTGACGGAAGGGTGGTCATCACCGTAGGCGTCCGGTGCCCGCTGCGGGTCGGCCCGGCGTCCGCCAATCCCTGCATGAATGCCCGAAGGCCGACCGTGTCAAACGGCGCGTGTTCGAAATCCACGAGGAGGTAGTCCGCCCAGGTGCCGGACATTTTCTTTCCGTTCTCGTACGTGAGTTCGCCGGTGCCTTCGTGGTAGACGGGTTGTCCCTGTTCCCACAGTTCGATGACACGGTTGATTCGGGGCATTTTCCTGTCCTTCTGATTGAATTTCCGCCGTTCTGCGGTGGTATCCGGGGATCGATGTGTGGCGCGTATTCTGCTAACGCTTGAAAAGCGTGGTCAACATACCTGCCCGGATTGGCTTGTCAAATGCTTTCACGATCGGGCTTGCGCGCCGATCGGGTCGACGATTTCCGGTCGAAATTCCGGGTTGTATGAGCGAGCATTATCGAAATAGCCGCTCCGCCCCGCTCAAGATAGCCCTCCGGCCGGAGCAGGGCTGTAGGTTCCGCGGCGTGCTGCGCTCGTCAAACGGCAGCGTTCCAGGAGCACATTCTGCGCCTCGCCGACATTCGCCCCGGATCCACCCCAGGTCCTGAGGGCCGTCGCCACCAGGGCGCGCCCGTAAGAGTATGTGACCTCCCACGGCGCACCCTCGTCCGCGGCGAGGCGGTTGATGGCGTCCAGGTTTACGGTGGCCTCTTCATCGCCCTGTCCCCCGGACAGGAACGCGATGCCCGGCACCGCGGCCGGAACGTTTTCCTTGAGGCAGGCGAGTGTGCGTTCCGCTACTTCGGCGGCGCTGGCGCGGTCCGGCGACTCATGCCCTGAGATCACCATATTCGGCTTGAGGATGATGCCCTCAAGGTCCACACCCTGCGCCGACAGCTCCTCGAACACCCGATTCAGCGTACGCTCCGTCGCCCTGTAGCAACTGTCGATCGAGTGCGATCCGTCCATGAGGACTTCGGGTTCGACGATCGGCACCAGCCCGGCTTCCTGCGCGAGCGCCGCATAGCGGCCGAGGGCGTGGGCGTTGGCGTTAATGCAATAGTCGGATGGGGTCCTGTCGCCGATGGAGATGACGGCGCGCCACTTGGTAAAGCGGGCGCCCATGTCGTGGTACTCGGCGAGACGCCCCCTCAGTCCGTCCAGCCCCTCGGTAACGAGTTCACCGGGAGCTCCGGCCAGTGCGACCGTCCCCCTGTCGACTTTGATCCCGGCGATCACCCCGGCATCCGAGAGGATATCGGCCAGTCTGCGTCCGTCGTCGGCGCTCTGTCGTATCGTCTCGTCAAACATGATCACGCCGCTGACGTACTCGGCGAATCCGTCCGCCGTGAAAACAAGCTGACGCCAGTCACGGCGGCTCTCGGCCGTGGGTTCGACGCCGATGCTCTCCAGCCGGCGTGACATCGTCCCATTGCTTTCGTCCGCAGCGAGGATCCCCCGTCCCGGCGCCACGAGCGTTTTAGCCGTTGAGGCCAACTGTTCCGTGTCCATAACTCTCCTTCGAGCCCGTTTCCGGAGGCGCTCAAACCCCTGTGTCGACCCTGGTTGAAGAGGCCGGTGATATCCGGAAACTGGCTCATCGTGCCGTCCAGTTCTGGGCCGGACAGGCGCGGACCTGTAATCTGTGCCGGTAAGTTTAATGCCGGATGTTGTCCGGGCAATATCAATCCCGCCCGAATGCGCCCGCAGCTCAGGATGAAACCGGGGCCGTTGACCGCAGATCGGGATCGCCGGGATTCATGATGTCGAGTCGGAATTGCAGGGTCGCCGGGGTGCGCTGATGCTCGTGACGCTGTCACATGAAAGGCTGGATCTTCCCGTCCCGGATGGGACTATCCCGGGAACACGTGTTACGGGAGTGCGAGAGATCCGGCCCGTGTATCGTCTTCGCGTCGCCTCCGCGTCGTGCACGGCGCGGTCGTGGGGGATGCGGGAGACCGGCCAGGGTGGCAACGAACGCGTCTTGCAGGCGGCGTGGCGAGCGCTGACCCCGGAACGAGTCGTGAAGGGGCGCGACGGCGCTACGTATTCGGTGCTGTATCCGGGGCGGCCGGCGGGCGGACCGGGTCCTGATTTCCGGGACGCCGTATTGAAAGGCCCGGATGGTCAGGTGATGCGCGGTGATGTGGAGATCCACGTCCGGCCGTCCGGGTGGCGTGCCCATCGCCACCACATGGATCCCCGCTACAACGGCGTGGCCTTCCACATCACCGCCCGGGCCGATGTATCCGGGGCAGATGAGACGGATGCGCCGCGTACGCAGTCTGGACGGCCGATGCACCTTCTGGTGCTGGGGTCTTCAGAGCATCATGATCCGCCGCCGGATCCCGTGGCGGGAGTGGCTGTTTCCGTTGATCGTGATGTTCTCGCCCGCTCCGGGGATCAGCGTTTTCTCGGGAAGTCCGCGGGGCTATCCATAGCGCTGAGAAAGCAGGGCGGTGATGAAGCCGTCTGGGCGGCGGTGCTGGATTGCCTCGGCTACTCACGTAATCGCCGGGCGTTTCGAGGCGTGGCGGCACGGCTCCCGTGGTGGCTGCTCCGCGCAGGCATGAACTCCGGAGCGGACGCGTCGTCGATGCTCATGTGGGCCGGCGGGTTCGGGCCCAAACCGCTGGAACTGAAAAGACTGAGTTCCGCAGGTCATCCGCCGGGCGTTGTCGCGCCGGCTCCCGAATGGGTTCCGGGCGGGAGACCGGATAACTCTCCCGGGCGCCGCCTGGCCGCGGCCACCGCGCTGGCGGGCCGCTGGCGGGAGGACGGCCCGCTTCGAAGCGTCATCAAGACGGTACGAACAGCGTCCGGGCCGAGAGAGTTGATAGATGTGTTTCGTGTTGGAGCGAACGCCGCGGCAGGGACGGGCGCACGCGCCCTCATCGGTGAAGGCCGGGCGCGGGAGATCGTTGTCAACGCCGCCTTGCCTGCCGTACATGGCTGGTCGATCATGGCGGATCGCTGGGACGTCGCCGAGAAGGCGCTTGCCCTCTATCGCGATCACCCGAAGCTGCCCGACAACGCCGTCACCCGGGAGATGGTTTCGGTTCTGGAATCCAGGGGTCTGGCGTCAAAGATGAAAGGCGCACGGGAACAGCAAGGGGTGATCTTGATGTACCGTGCCATGACCGCCGGGCCTCTGTACGTCGGCCCGCCAGCGACACAGAAAGAACAATGAATATGCCTGATATCGCCGCCCCGCAGGTAACCATCATCGGCTGCGGAACGCCGACGCCGACCCCGGAGGCGTTCGGGTCTTCACACCTGGTCGAGATGCCGTCGGGCGAGAAACTCTTGTTCGACTGTGGCCCCGCCGCCACGCACAAGCTGGCGAAAGCCGGGGTGTCCGTCACCGACATCCACACGGTGATCTTCACGCATCACCACTTCGACCACGACTCGGACTTCCCGACCTTCGTGCTCTCGCGCTGGGATCAACTTGTACCTACGGATATTCCGCTCCAGGTGTACGGTCCACCGCCGACGGCGAAGTTCTGCCGCGGCATCCTGGACGAGCCGGACGGTCTTTTCGCCCATGACTGGATCGCGCGCGTCAACCACCCGGGAAGCCAGGTGACCTTCGCCGATCGCGGCGGCGTTCTGCCGCGCAAGAAGCCGGTGCTGATCCCCCATGAAATTGGCACTGGTGTCTTTCTGGAAACGGACGAATACAGGATCACCGCCGCCCGCGCCGAGCACGTCCAGCCTTACCTGGACTCGCTGGCGTACCGGGTCGATACCGACGGCGGCAGCGTCGTAATCACCGGCGACACACGGCCCTGCGACACGGTGACGGAGCTGGCGCGCGGCGCTGATTCCTTGCTGATGATGTGCTGGGAGTCGCACGAGAGGGTGGGCAGCTCGGACCACGACATCGCGACCTGCTCGATCCTGGGCGCCGCCGAGACGGCTGCTGCGGCCGGCGTCCACCAGCTCGTCATGGTCCACATCGGCGAGCGGCTGCGAAACCCGGAGATGGCGGAAGCGCGCGCCCGAGAGGCGGAATCGGCCTACGACGGCGAGATCGTGTGGGGCGAAGAGCTAATGCAAGTGCCGGCCCCACGATAACTTCGGGGAGCTGCCACGACAGACGGTTGTCATCCTGGGCATATATGCCAGAAATGTGTGATTTACCGCGGCACAAATTTGAAGTACCAGTTGAAGGGTCTCCTGGCTGACCGTGCGTCTCGTCGAAAATCGTGAGTGATGTCTTCCGGCGTACCATGCGCCGATCACGCAACGAAATCACCACCACGCAGGCGCCCTTATAAATGACCACCACAAACTCCCTCCCCATCACCGTCGACGAAAACGTCGAGATGACCACCCGCGACGGCACCATTCTCCGCTCGGACGTGTACCGGCCGGACGATGGGGTCGCGTACCCCGTCCTCCTCTGCCGCACGCCGTACGACAAGCTCCGTGACCAGTACGTCCGCGTCGCGAAATCGCTTGCCCCTCGCGGCTACACCGTCGTCGTGCAGGACGTTCGGGGCCGTTACGCCTCGGACGGTGATTTCGAGTGGCAGTTCTCCGCCGAGCCGATACAGGAAGACGCCGAGGACGGTTACGACACGGTCGAGTGGGTTGCCACACAAGAATGGTGTGACGGACAGATCGGCACATGGGGGCACTCCTACCCGTCGTGGTGCATCTGGCGGCTGCTTGGCGAAGCCCCGCCCTCGCTGACCGCGGTGTTCGCCGGCGGCATGTCGTCCAACCTGATGGACATGAACTTCGGGATCTTCGAGACGGGCCGCAGGCTCGAGTGGACCTACCAGATGGCGGTCGATGCCCGGTCTCGTATCGGAGACGAATCGGGGCCACAGAGCTGGCTGGAGGCCGCCACATGGTGGCGCGAGGTAGAGCGCGGCAAGTGGCTATGGTTTACGCCGTTCGACGATCTACCTGACGACGCGTTCTCGACACTGACACCGCAGCTAAAGCGCTACCTGCGGGAGCAGAACATCGATTTCTGGGAATTCAAGAACGTCTGGTCGAAAGTCGCAGTGCCGACCTGCCAGGTCACGGGGTGGTGGGACCGGATCATCGGGACCATCGACAACTTTACCGGCGTGGTGGAGAAGGGACCTGTGGAAACGCGGGATCAGCACCGGCTCGTAATCGGGCCGTGGGGCCACTCCCCGGACAGTTTCGAGCGCATCCAGGGTCCCCTGGACCTCGGCCCGGATGCCGATTGGCCCTACGAAGAGGTGATCGCACGCTGGTATGACTGGCAGTTCAAGGGCCAGTCCAACGGGCTTGAGGAAGAACCGCCGATCCGGCTTTTCGTCATGGGCGAGAACCGCTGGCGCTGGGAGAATGAATGGCCGCTCGCCCGGACGCAGTACACGGACTACTTTTTGGCCTCGGGAGGGTCCGCCAACACCGTTTTCGGAGACGGCGCGCTGACCACGGACACGCCACCCGGGGGCGCACCGCCGGATACATACGACTACGACCCGAACGATCCCGTGATGAGCATGATGGGGTTGGACGCCCAGGCCGCGGCCCGCGACCAGGCGCCGCTCGCCCACCGGAAAGACATCCTGGTGTTCCAGACGCCGGTGCTGGAGGAGGCGATCGAGGTCACGGGGCCGGTCGTCTTGAAGTTGTTCGCTGCCTCTGACGCGCCCGATACCGACTGGACGGCAAAGCTGATAGACGTTCAACCGGACGGCACGGCGGTGAACCTGACATACGGCATCTTGAGGGCGAGTTACCGGGACGGGTATGGCGATCCGACGCCGATAGAGCCAGGACAAGAATACGAGTACACGATCAAGCTCAATCCCACTGGGAACGCCTTCATGCCCGGGCATCGAATACGCCTGGACGTGTCCAGCTCAGACTTCCCGAACTTCGATCGCAACCACAACACCGGTAGGGACTTCTGGTCCGACACCGAGTTCCGGGTCGCACACCAGACCGTGTTCCACGACGCCGTGCGTCCGTCCCGGCTGGTGTTGCCGGTTATACCCCGCTGATCGCCAGAGCGCCGGTCCTTAGAGAGTCTCAGGAAACGGGCGTCGTGATTTGTGGCGACCACTTATCCCCTTCTCCCGGCGGGCGAAGGCCGGGAGCCTGCCCTTCCGTGGAAGGCTGGGGGAGATCCTCGCGGTCGACGTGAGCGGCGATGGTCGATGCAGCCTCCTCCCCGGCAGGGGATTCAAGATACCCTATGGCCGCAATCTCGTATCCACGGATCGCGGCCTCGTTCAGAATTGCCCCCTCTCCCCATCGCGGGAGAGGGCCGGGAGCCTGCCCTTACGAGGAAGGGTGAGGGAGATCCGCCGCCCCGCAATAATTCTCGAAGCCAATCTGGAGCCACAAGTGACCAACTCCGCACCACAGTTCCCCGCAACCTCCGATCTGACGATCGGCTTCGCACACCACGCCTACCAGCTCAAAGAGCGATTCGAGGCCCGCGGCACCGGGGTCAACCATTTCCAGGTCTACACGCCGGACCAGTTGAATGAGCGCATCGCCGATATGGACGTGCTGGTCGTGTCAGGGCTCTGGAACGACGATCTGCTGGATGACGCGCCGAAACTACGCTGGATCCAGTCGGTCGGAACCGGCTTCGACCAGTTCCCGCTCGACCAACTGCGGGAGCGTGGCATCCACCTCACCCGGGCATTCGGAGTGATGAAGGAGGCGGTTGCCGAGCAGGCCCTCGCCTGCATGCTGTCGCTCGCACGCCACCTGCACTACCTGCGCGACTATCAGAAGAAGCACGAATGGCGCACCTACATATCCGACATCTCGAGCCGGGAAGACGAGCTCGCCGGAAAGACCGTCGGCATCGTTGGGCTGGGCCTCATCGGCTCTCGCGTCGCGGAGCTTGCGAAGGCCTTCGACATGCGGGTGATCGCCACCAAGCGTGACCCTTACACCTACGACGGCCCGGCCGACAGGGTAACGGGAACGGGCGGCCTCGATGATCTTCTGCGTGAATCGGACTACGTGGTGCTGACCTGCCCTTTAACGGACGAGACGGCGGGGATGATCAACAAGCGCACCCTCGGGCTAATGAAGCGCAGCGCATTCCTGATTAACGTAGCGCGCGGCGGTTGCGTGGTGGACGAGGACCTGGTGCCGGCGTTGAAAGCCTTCGAGATCGCAGGCGCGGCGCTCGACCATTTCCACGAGGAGCCGCTCGGCTCCGAAAGCCCTTACTGGGACCTCGATAACGCCATCGTCACGCCTCACAACGCCTCGGAGACGCGTATGTACGAAGAGAACCTGATGGACATCCTGATCGAAAACATGGGACGCCTGGACCGGGGCGAGACGGACTTGCTCCACCAGGTCGTCTAGGCAGGCTCGCCTGCACCTTATCCCTGCGGGGGGCTGACCATCGGACCCACGGGGGTGTCCTGGTCCATCGCGCCGACAACTGTTTCCCCTCTCCCGGCCGGAAGAGGGCGCAGGGTGAAGGGTGCAAGATCGGGTTCCGATCCTGAGCCAAGCGCGTAATAAGCGGTCACGCCAACCTCGGTCCACATTCGACAGGCTCAGTACAAGCTTCGAGAGCCTCAGGACATGGCTTCAATCGCCGCGCGCGAGACCCTCAAGAGCCTTTAACAGTTGGACACCCTGCCTGTAGGAATCAGCGTGCGGGAACGAACCGGAGGCTCGAACCTCCCTCATCCTCGCCTTCTCCCCATGCGGGAGAAGGGATTTGCCCCTCTCCCCATGCGTGAGAGGGATGGTGCCCGTCGCACCAGACAAACTCGAAACCAGCTCCGGTCCACATTCGACAGGCTCAGTACAGGCTTCGAGAACGTCAGGACACGGCTTCCAGGGGATACCCGCCCCCTACGCCCGGCCTTCCGTCTCCAGTCGCGCCTGCCGCTTCGTGAAATCGGCGCAGTCCTCGCACACGCTCTCCGGTATCACGCCGGCGCGCATCATCAGGCTGAAGAAGAGGCAGCCAAGGCACAGGCCGATAACCGCTTCGAGACCCGCGGCGAAAATCAGCGCGCCCAGCACACCGTACGCAATTCCGGTCAACCCGAACCCGAAGTGCAGCACGGTCGCTGTGACGGTGAAGGCCGCGCCGACCATCGCTGCGAAGCGCTTGGGAGGTCCCGGGACGAACTTCGTGGGCTCGCCGATGGCGGGTTGAAGGATCTTGGTCACGAACAGGGCCAGCGGGCTGAGCCGGGGGCCGGCGGCAACGCGGGCGATGAAGCCGTATGCCAGGATCGGCATGATCCACGGCTGGTCCAGCGCTATCGTGGCGATGGCCATAAGGACAACGCCCGCCGCGACCCAGCGTGCAACGTAGGAGTTGATCGGGTGGGGGAAGCTGAAAAACGGATCTTTGGACTCGGTCATGTCGGGTGCGGACTCCGATGTGGAAAATGGCACAAAAAAACCCCCGCTGGCCAGGTAGCCGACGGGGGCGAACGCGTTATGCGCGCTGCGTCACACGTCAACCCCCGGCGGGGCGACCGTACACAGACAGGCGCAGTCGAAAAGCTGGATGTTCATTGCGCGGCGATTGTAGCACCGCGGACCCGAGAGTTACTAACCGGCCTTTTAGTGGTCGTACCGGCTATACTCTCGCCGCACCCCACCCTCTATCGATCTTCGAGGATTGCGTCGACCCACGGTCGCGATCTTTGATGTCACGTAAATAGGTCTTATGCAAAGGAAGTCGCCATGCGCATCTTGATGGTTCAGTTCACGATCAAGGACGGGATGGCTGATGCCTTCCTGGAGGCCGCCAAGGGCGACGGCCGCGGCTCTGTCCTGACCGAGCCCGGCTGCTACCGGTTCGACATCATCCAGGACCGGGATGACCCGAACCGCATCGCCTTCACCGAGGTCTACGATGACGACGCGGCCATCGAGTTCCACGGCCAGCAACCGCACATGACCGGTTGGAGAGACGCCACAAAGGACATGATCGACGGACCGGTAACGGTCGGCCGTTGCCGCAACGTATTCCCGGGCGATCTCGCAAGCTGGAACGCGCGACGTGACGGCGTCAACGAAGGTTTCTCCTCCGAGAACCTGTTCATCATCCACGCACAACTTCCGGTCCAGGCAGACCGCGTAGATGACTTCATCGAGGCGGTGAACCTGGACGGGGTTGGCTCCACCAACCTGGAGCCCGGATGCCTGCGGTTTGATGTCTACCAGGATGTCGGCGATCCGACCAAGCTCTGGCTGTACGAGGTATACGTAAACCCGGAGGCATTCCAGTTCCACACCACGACACCGCACATCGCCAAGTGGCGTGACACCGTGGCCGACTGGTACGACGGCGAACGTCCCGCGGCCATACGCGGCAAGAATGTCTGGCCGTCAGACCAGTGGAACTGGAGCTCAGGCAGCCCGCTGGCGTAGGCAGGGCAGGCAAACCTGCACCTCATCCCTGCGGGGCTCCGCACAGGAACAACAAGAGGTCTCCCGGTTTAACAATCGGGAGACCTCGTCGCGTTCGGGGCAATACGACGACAACCCGTGGGGACGAATTACCATCTGCCTTCGGGAGACGCTAATCGACGCGCCGCCCTAATCGCCCGCGGCTACTCCGGCGCCCAGTTGCGTCGCTACCAGTTGCGCGTACAGCCCGCTTCCGCTCATCAGCTCATCGTGGTTGCCCGTCTCGGCGACCCGGCCGTCTGACATCACGACGATGGTGTCGGCCTCCCTCACCGTCGACAGCCTGTGGGCGATCACCAGCGTCGTCCGATCGCTCTTCAGCGCGTCCAGCGCCGTCCTGACGGCCCGTTCGTTCAGCGCGTCGAGGTGGGATGTCGCCTCGTCCAGGATCAGGATCGGCGCGTCCTTGAGAAATGCCCGGGCGATCGCCACCCGTTGCCGCTGGCCGCCCGAGAGGTGTGTCCCGCGCTCGCCGACGACGGTATCCAGGCCGTCCGGCAGGGAGTCAACGAAATCGGTCAGGCTCGCACTTGCGATAGCGTCCGCCAACTCGACCTCGCTGGCGTCCGGGCGGGCTATCAATACGTTGTGCCGGAGCGACGCGTTGAACAGGAAGGTGTCCTGTGACACCAGCGCAATGCGATCCCGAAGTTCGTCGAGCCGGTACTCGCGGAGATCCGCGCCATCCATACGCACCGAGC
>JASLLE010000049.1 GCA_030747175.1 Dehalococcoidia bacterium
CGCCATCGGCGCGACGCAGTTCGTTGTGCAGGACGCGTTCGAAAGCACCACGTGGTTTGCTGCGTCGTACTGCTCGTCGTTCACGCCAAGCACGATCGTCAGGTCTTCGCCCGATGCCGGGGCCGATATGATCACCTTCTTCGCGCCGCCCTCGACATGGCCACGCGCCGCCTCGGCGTTTGTGAAAAAGCCGGTGGACTCGACAACGATGTCCACGCCGAGGTCGCCCCACGGCAGGTTGGAAGGAGACCGGTCCGACAGCACCTGGATCCGGTCGCCGTCGATCATCAGGTCGCCGTTGTTCTCTTCGACGGTCCCGGAGTATGGCCCGTAACTGGAGTCGTACTTGAACAGGTGGGCATTGGTCACCGAGTCCGTCAGGTCGTTGACCGCCACGACCTCGATGGTGTCCGAAACGCGTTCACGGATCGCCCGCAGCACTTGCCGCCCGATGCGACCGAATCCGTTGATGCCGACTCTCGTCTTGTCTGCCATTGGGCGTCTCCAATAATCCGATCGCCGGGGGTGGGCGATCAGGTCTGAACCGGGCGTCACGAACCGGGGACGATCAGGCGTGACCGACCGCCGGAAACCTGAGTCTACTACCCCCACAATGCCTGTGAGAGGACCTCTGCGTTGATGGCCAGTTGGACCACCTACCGGAATGACCGCCGGCCCGCGTACTCGGCATCTGGTCCCAGATCATCGGCGATAGCGAGCAGCCGGTTGTACTTGGCCACCCGGTCGCTGCGCGCCGGCGCCCCGGCCTTCAACTGGCCCGACCGCGTGCCGACAACAAGATCGGCGATGGTCGTGTCTTCCGTCTCGCCGGACCGATGGCTGACCACGATCCCCCATCCCGCTTCACGGGCCGCAGCGATCGTCTCGAGCGTCTCGGTGACGGTCCCTACCTGGTTCAGTTTGACCAGCACCGCGTTGGCGGCGTCCAGCCTGATGGCCTGATCCACGTAGCGCCGCTGCGTCACCAGCAGGTCATCTCCGACCAGTTGCACACGGTCACCCAGGCGCGCGCTGAGCTCCATCCATCCGTCCCAGTCACCCTCGGAAAGACCGTCTTCGATGCTGGCGATGGGGAAATCACTGGCTAGCTGTTCGTACTCATTGACCATCTCAGACGTTGACAGAACCCGGCCCTCGCGCTCCAGGTTGTACTTGTACGGCGATCCCTCTTCAGGCTCCGGCCCGAACTCGCTCGCTGCCGGGTCCAACGCCAGGAACACGTCGATACCCGCCCGGTACCCGGCGGCTTCTATGGCGTCCACGAGGTGTTGCAGCGCCGTACGCGTGTCAAACCCGGCTGGAGCGAAACCGCCCTCGTCTCCGACAGCCGTCTGGTACTTCTCTTCTTGAAGACGCGTGCGGAGCGTGTGGTAGATCTCGACGGCGGCCCGCAGCGCCTCTGGGAAGCCGTTGAACCCCGCGGGCATAACCATGAACTCCTGGAAGTCGGTCGATCCGATCGCATGTGCGCCCCCGTTCAACAGGTTGAACATCGGCGTCGGCAACTCCACCGGGTCGGATGTACCGGAAAGCTGGGCTATGCGCCGGTATAGAGGCATGTCCGCGCTCTTTGCGGACGCCGCCAGCGCCGCCATCGAGACTCCGAGGATCGCGTTGGCGCCGTACTTCTCTTTGTTAGCTGTCCCATCGGCGTCCCTCATGGCTCTGTCGATGCCCGGCTGGTCAGCGATCCGGTATCCCATCACCGCCTCGCGGAGTGGCCCGTTGGCGTTGGCTACGGCTTTCAGCACGCCTTTGCCCTTGTAGCGTTCCGGGTCATCGTCTCTCAATTCAATCGCTTCACGCTCGCCCGTGCTCGCCCCGGACGGGACGGCCGCGCCGCCGATCGTCCCGTCCGACAGCGTCACCTCCGCGTAAACGGTGGGGTTGCCGCGAGAGTCAAGGATTTCCCTTGCGTGGACGCCCGAGATTGTTGGGATTGTCGCCATTTGGAACAGGCTCGCTTTCCAGCGGGTATCGGGGATAGGTGCGGTTCTTGAACGCCGGGATTGAAGAGAGGAAGGCAGTCTGGCCGAACCAGATCAGACTATGAGTTTAAGACGGCGGCCTGCCGGTCCATCGCATAACGGATGCCGGTCTCCGCCAGGCCGAGGAGGCTTTCGAGTTCTTCACGGGCGAATGGCACACCCTCCGCGGTCGCCTGCAACTCGATGAACTTTCCGGACCCCGTCATAACGACATTCATATCCGTCTCCGCCGCTGAGTCTTCCTCGTAGCAGAGATCCAGCAGCGGCGTGCCTGAGACAATGCCGACGCTTATCGCTCCGACCGAATCGATCATCGGGTCTTTGTCGATCAGACCTTCGGATAACAACCCGCGTAACGCGATGCTGAGCGCCACGTAGCTCCCGGTGATGGACGCCGTACGCGTGCCGCCATCGGCGCGAACGACATCGCAGTCCACGGTAATCGAACGCTCGCCCAATGCCTCAAGATCGACAACGCCCCTGAGCGACCGGCCGATCAAGCGTTGGATCTCCTGGGTGCGCCCGCCCTGGCGTCCAGCGCTAGCCTCGCGACGAGACCGCGTGTTCGTCGCCCGCGGCAGCATCCCGTACTCGGCCGTCACCCATCCCCGTCCGGACCCCTGCATCCAGCGCGGCACGGACTCCTCCACCGATGCGGAGCAGATGACGTGCGTATCCCCGGAGGCGATCAAAACAGACCCCTCGGCGTGCGGCTGGAACCCCGTCTCGATGGTGATCGCCCGTGGCTCATCGGCGCGGCGTCCGTCCGGGCGCGTGAAATCGGTCATGTAATAAATCCCGGAGCCCTGAAAGGAGAGCCCTGAATCAAAAGTGGGAAGAGACTTTCGTCTCTATAAGGGACGCAATTTTACGCCGTCCCGTCCATGTCCGGCGAGATCGCGCGACCGACCCGGCCTGCGCTATCGTTACAGCCCGCGATTCGCGAAAACTTCGGGGCAGGGCGGGCGCATCGGACGTGATGCAATTTTGATACGGGTTCTGAGTCAGCGATTGGGGCAATGGAAACATGAAAGTAGCGGTCATCGGACCCGGCTCGGTCGGCGGGTACTACGGCGGGGTCCTGGCGCGCCACGGCGAAGAAGTCTCGTTGATCGGTCGACCCGGCGCCCACTTCGACGCCATACAGGCGAACGGCCTCCAGCTTCAGACCAACTGGGGCGACTTCCAGGTTCATCCGCTGGTCACCTCGGACCCCGGGGAGATCGGTCCCGTCGACGTTGTCCTCTATACGGTGAAGCTATTCCAGAACGCGGTCGCGCTTCCGATCATCAAGCCGCTACTCAAAGACGACACGATAATCCTGACCATCCAGAACGGGGTCGATAGCGCTGACCAGATCGCGGCGGTCTACGGCTGGGACCACGTGATGGCCGGCGCAACCTACATCGAGACAGGTCGGCCGGAACCGGGCCTGATACACCAGTCAGGCTCGTCGGCGCGGATAGCATTCGGAGAGCAAGACGGCTCTCCATCCGAACGCACCGAGAAGGTTCAAAGCCTCCTGCAAAAGGAGGGGATACAGACGGAGCTAGCAACCGATATCGTTGCCACACTCTGGACGAAGCTCGTGGTCGTGGGTCCGATCGGCACTATCATGACGGCGTCAGATGCCTCGTTCGTCGAGCTGCTTGAATGCCCCTGGGGCGAGTACACGGTCCGGTCCGTCATGGAAGATGTCGAACGCGTGGCGCGAGCGAAGGGCGTGAACCTTGCGCCGGACGTGGTGGACGAAAAGCTCCGCGGAAGTATCGCCGAGGCGGCTGACCTGCAGATGTCTCTACAGGACGATTTCCGCGCCGGAAACCAGCTTGAGATCGAACACCTCCTCGGCATGGTCGTGCGCGAGGGACGTGCGATGAACGTGCCGGTCCAGGCGTCCGCTGCCCTCGTCACAGCCCTCTGGAAGTCCCGAAACGGCGCGATTCCTGAGTAGGGGTGAGGCTCGCTCCGCCCGCCTCCAACCAACACGCCGATGTCGTCATCCCGACCCTTCCGGGGCCGGAAGGACGAGGGACCTTCACCAACAGACCAATCTGCGAACCAGCCATATTCGCCCAAAAACCTTTATCCTCCCTCACCCCGGCCCTCTCCCATTGGGAGAGGGGGCAACTCACCGAGTCACCAACAACAGGAGCCAAGAATGGCTGACCACCTCCCGCCCATTCCTGACGAGACCCTGGAAATCCTGAAAACCATCCCCACGCCGACCCTCATCGACGCCCTCTGGGTGATGAAATGGCCCCCGTCATACATCCACGGCGCACGGCCACTTCACCCGGACATGAAGATGGCGGGCCGGGCCGTGACCCTTCGCTTCGTGCCATGGCGCAACGACATCTGGGACGACATGCCAAAGGGCCTCATTTCGCCGGAGTACGTCGCTTTCGAGAAGTGCGGCCCGGGCGAGGTGCTCGTCGCGTCGGCGGTCGGTCCGTGGGAATCGATCGGCGGCGACATAAAGTTCCTGCGCTTGAAGCAATTGCAGGTCGGCGGCCTGGTCACCGACGGGTCGGTACGGGACTCAACGATCCTCAAGGGTTATGGATACCCGGTCTACTCCCACAGCACCACGGCCAAGCAGGGTCCGGCGGTGATGGTTCCCTGGGGCGTGAATGACACCATCAACTGCGGCGGTGTACTCGTCCGTCCGGGTGACGCCATCGTCGGTGACGAAGACGGCGTCGTGGTGGTGCCGCATGAGACCGTGGACGACGTGATCCGAATCGCGCGCGAACGTGAAGAAGTGGAAGAGGTCGTCAAAGCCGAGCTGGAACGAGATCCCGGACCTCCCGGCCGCTACTACCCCTTCAACGAAAACACATGGAAGTTGTACGAGGAACGAACCGGCAAAAAACCGTCTCGTGGCTAGACCGTCCGTGTGCCCCATCCCGGGAAGATCTATCGTGCCGGTGTGACCTCTTCCCGATAACATCGGAATCTCGCCATATTTTCGGGTCGCCTGGCCTCAACGCAGGTCAAACGACACCGCTCGGTCGATCCCGTGATGCTCGCGCCCCTTGCGCGCCCGCGCGTCCTGCGTACACTGACGCCGCACCGTAGACCACTCCACACCCAACTCGTCTAGAAGGGGCGGCAGGCCGCATTGAAGATCGAACGAATTGAGATCTACCCCCTCGTCGCGGAGCTTGACGAGCCATTTGGCTGGTCGCAGAGGTGGACTAACGCCCGGGCTACCACTGCGGTCAAGATCATCGCAGACGATGGCACATACGGCTGGGGGGAGAGCGGCGCAGCGGAATCGATGCGCTCCCTGGCGCCCCTTCTCATCGGTGAAGACCCAACCTTACCGGAGCGCGCCTGGCAGAAAATCTACAGGGAGATCTACCAGGGCCACAATTTCGCCGGGGCCGGCATGATCGCCCTCAGCGCCTTCGACATGGCGCTCTGGGACATCGCCGGGAAGGTCGCCGGACGGCCCGTTTCCGAGATGCTCGGCGGCGGATCTCGGGATCGCATCCCGGTCTACGCAACCGGCCTGTACTACCTTGAAAACGACTACCCGAACCGGATGGCGGAGGAGGCCAGCGGCTACGTCGAGGCCGGCTACACCGGGATGAAGATGAAGGTCGGCGGCAAGGAGTTCCTGGACGACGTAAACCGCGTTTATCACATACGTGATGTGATCGGCGAAGACATTCACCTGATGTACGACGCCAACGAGGGCTACGACGTCAAAACGGCGATCGATTTCGGCCGACGCACCGCTGATGCCGACATCTCGTGGTTCGAGGAGCCGTGCGGTTCGTACGATCTCGACGCCAACATCCAGGTCCGCAACAACGTCCCGATGCCGACCTCCGGGGGCGAGAGTCGGAAGTCGCGCTACGAGTTCTCGGAACTGCTGGCGAAGCACGCTTTCGACATCATCCAGCCGGACATCGTGAACGTCGGCGGCATCTCCGAGATGTTCAAGGTCGGCCATATGTCGAACGCGTACGGCGTCCAGTTCAACCCGCACTTCTGGGGCAGCGGCATCAGTCTGTCCGCCACCCTCCACGTCGCGGCCTGCCTGCCCTCAAACCCGCCGTCTTACGTTCCCGAACCGTACGTAAACCAGACGGTGATGGAGTTCGATCGCACGCCGCACCCGATCCGGGAAAGCCTGACGGACCCGATCTTTGATCAGGTGGAAAGCCACATCCCGGTCCCGACATCGCCCGGCCTCGGCGTAGAGGTGCATGACGATGTCCTAAACCGGTACCTGCAGGGGGACGGGCCGATGGTCGTAAACCAGCCTGCATCAACGGCGTGGGGGCGGTGATTACCAACCAATCCGCCATCCCGATTCTTCCGGGATTGGAAGGACGAGGGACCTTCACCGACAGACCGATCAACGAAAATACCCCGACTCAGTGGAAACCTCAATCCTCCCTCACCCACCGGAAGAGGGAGCCTGCAACAACACCGTAGGGGCGTACGGCAATACGCCCGTCTCCGCCAAACCCTCAACAGGCAATAGGAAACACGAAATGAAGATCACGGACGTCACACTCACCCTCTTCGCATGGGACGACATCCCGGCCACCAAATACGGTCAGCTCTCGCAGGAGTTCAGCGGCACCTCGCAGATGGGTCTTGTCACCGTGACCACGGACGAGGGTATCGAAGGTCACGCCTTCCTCGGCTCCGCCAGCCGCGGCGCAGACATGGATGGACAAACGCTGATCAACTATCTGAAGCCCGTCGTCCTGGGTCAGGATCCGCTGGATCGTGAGCGTCTCTACCAGGGCCTGCAAAAGAGCTACCGAAACACCACACCACGGGCCATCGGCGCGGTCGACATTGCGCTCTGGGACATCGCGGGAAAGATCGCCGGGCTGCCCATCCACCAGCTCCTCGGCTCTTACCGAACGAGCGTCCCGGCCTACGCCAGCTCCGCCGTGCTTGACTCGCCGGAGGCTTACGGCGAGCAGGCCGCGCAGTACAAGGCAGACGGCTGGGCGGCGTACAAGATCCACCCGCCCACCATCAGCGCAAAAGGCGATATCGCAGTCTGCGAAGCCGTCCGTGAGGCGGTCGGCGACGATTATCGGATCATGCTGGACTCCACATGGGCCTACAACTATTACGAGGCGCTGGAGGTCGGCAAAGCCGCAGAGCGCCTGAACTTCTACTGGTACGAAGACCCGCTGGCAGACGACGACATGTACAACTACATCAAGCTGCGGGAGCACATGGACATACCCATCATGGCGACCGAGTACTCGCCGGGCGGCTTCACCGCGTACGCCCCGTGGCTCGTGTCGCAGGCCACCGACTACCTGCGTGGCGACGTGGCGGTTAAAGGCGGCATTTCCGCCATCATCAAGGCCGCCCATCTCGCAGAAGGCTTTCACATGAACTACGAAGTCCACCACGGCGGTAACTCTCTGAACAACGTCGCCAACCTGCACGTCATCCTCGCCATCAAGAACTGCGAGTACTTCGAGGTCCTCCTGCCGTCCGGCGCACAGAAGTACGGGCTTATCGAGGACATCGATCCGGACGAGAACGGACTGGTGTACGCATTCAACGAGCCCGGCCTCGGGGCAAAGATCGATTTCGACTTGATCGAACGTCAGAGGACGGCGGTGCTCAGTTAGACAATTGACGTCATCCCGATCCTTCCGGGACCGGAAGGACGAGGGACCTTCACCGACACACCGTTCTGCGATGACGCTGTTTGCGGACGGACACCTTGAACCTCCCTCACCCTTGAAACTCTGGCCTCTCCCACCGGGAGAGGGGGCAAATCAGGTAGCAACATGAAAATCACAGACCTCACGATCAAACTCTTCAACTGGGAAGGCATCCCGCCCCGCAGGCCGGGCGACGCCTCGACTAGCCAGCTTGGCCTCGTCACCATCAGCACCGACGAAGGTGTCCAGGGCCACGCCTTCCTCGGATCATCTGGCGCCACCGCCGAGGATGACGCGCCGGGTCTGATCCGTTACCTCAAGCCGCTAGTCATGGGCCAGAATCCGCTGGACCGAGAACGACTCTGGCAGGAACTCTGGGCGCGCAACCGGCAGGTCACCTATCGGGCCATCGGCGCTATCGATTGTGCGCTCTGGGACATCGGTGCGAAGGTCGCCGGCATGCCGTTGCATCGGTTGCTTGGCTCGTACCGCACAAGCGTACCTGCTTATGCATCGTCAGCACCTATGGATAAGTTAGAACTCTTCACGGACGAGGTGCAGCACTACAAGGAACGCGGTTGGACGGCGTACAAGATCCACCCGCCCCGGATACCCGCTTACGACATCGAGGTCTGCGCCGCCGTCCGTGAGGTCGCTGGCCCGGACATGCAGTTGATGCTGGATTCGATGTGGTCCTACGATTACCCGTGGGCGCTGCGTGTCGGCAAGGCGATCGAAGAACTTGACTACTACTGGTACGAAGACCCGCTCCCCGATGACGACCTCGGCGGTTACGTAAAGCTCCGCAACAACCTGGACATACCTCTGATGGCGACCGAGTACGCCCCGGGCGGCGGATTCACGGCCTTCGCCCCGTGGCTCCAGTACGGCGCGACCGACTATCTGCGCGGCGATATCCAGGTGAAAGGCGGCATCACGCCGCTCATCAAGGCGGCGCGCATGGCCGAGGGGTTCCACCTCAACTTCGAGATGCACCACGGCGGAAACTCGCTCAACAACATCGCCCAGCTCCACGTCATAATGGCGATCAAGAACTGCGAATTTCTTGAAGTCTTGCTCCCGGACGTCGCCCAGAAATACGGGGTCAGCGAAGACATTGAGGTCGATTCAAACGGCCTCGCCCACGCCGGTGAGAAGCCGGGAATCGGAGCCGAGATCGACTTCGACATGATCGAAAAGATGAAAGCGGCGGAGCTTACGTAAGGGCGGGGCCTGCGGGACGGGCGTATAGCCCCAAGAGCCTGCCGACCAGCACCTTTCACACCGTCATCCCGAGCGAAGCCGAGGGACCTTCACCAATCGATTTGAGGCGGTGGCAAGACGCCGATTTGGCGAAGACCTTGAACCTCCCTCACCCTTCCGGCAAGCAGAAGGGCAGGCTCCCACCCCTCTCCCACCGGGAGAGGGGGCAACGAAGGCGACCTAAGGAGCGGCCGTGGTACGCGAAAACAGGACCAAAGCAAAGCTCAAGGCAGGTGGCGCTGCCTTTGGCGTGACCGTCGGCCCGAATGACGCCGACCTGGTGGAGATGGCGGGGTTGATGGGGTTCGATTTCGCCATCGTAGACTGCGAACATGACCTGTTCGACGAGAGCGCGCTGGCCCAGGTGATCCGCGCCGCGGACCTCCATGGCATGACCGCCATTGTCCGCATGCACAACAACCCAGAACTGCTCCTGCACGCCCTCGATGGCGGCGCACAGGGCGTCCTTGTCGCCCGGGTGAACAGCGCGGCGGACGCCCGGGCCGTCGTTGACGCCGGCAAGTTCCATCCCGAAGGGAAACGGACGATTTACTTCAGGAGCCGTGGCGGGGGATACGCGCTGGACATTCCCTCGCCGGAGCAGTGGACACTCGACACCAATCGAGAAACGATGGCGGGCTGCATCATCGAGGAGATCACCGCCATGAACAACCTGGCAGAAATACTGGCTGTGCCCGGGATCGATTTCATCGACCTCGGCCCCCTGGATATGTCACATTCGATGGGCTGGGCCGAACAGTCCGAGATCGATAGCCTTGTCGATAAGGTCATCGCCGACTCGGTGAAAGCGGGCAAGGCTGTCGCCAGCCCGGCCAGCGCGGACAACATCCCCGAGCTCCTGGACAAGGGCTTCCGCATGCTGACGGTGTCACCCCGTGCATTCTTCCAGTCCGGCGGGACCCGGTTCCTGAGCCGCGGGCAAGAAGTGCTGTCGTCAAAGGGAATTCCAACCGATTAAGGGGCACCATGAAAGCCGCTCTCTTCTACGGCGAGAAAGACATCCGGGTCGAGGACCGGCCGACGCCTGAGCCCGGTCCGGGTGAAGTGCTGATCGGTATCAAGTCGGCCGGCGTCTGTGGCTCTGATCTGCACAACTACCGCGGCAATCGCGCCGCCACGCAGGACGTGCCCTGGGAGCAGGGGCACGAGCTCGCGGGCGTGGTGGAGGTTCTGGGGTTGGGGGTGAGCACGCTGTCCATCGGCGACCGCGTCGGCATCGAGGCTGAGCACCTGGTCGGTTGCGGCCACTGCCGGGAATGCCTTCGAGGCGACTATCACATCTGCCCCGAGCGCGGCATCGTCCATGGAGCACGCCACGGCAGCCACGGTTTCTCCAGCCACGACGTGACACTCGCCAGCAACTGCTTCCCCCTTCCCGACCACGTCTCGTTCGACGCCGCCGCGATCCTCGACTGCTATGCCTGTGGCGTCCACGCCGTAAACCGGACACCGGTGCCGGTGGACGGGACCGTGGTGATCGTGGGCGCCGGTGCGATCGCGTTCACGCTCGGGGAGGTCGCAAAGGCATACGGCGCGGGTCGCGTCATCATGGTCGGCACTCGACCCGAGCCACTTCAGACGGCCATCGATGCCGGGGCCGCCGATGAAGTAATAGTCAACGCAGATGAAGACCCGGTACAGGGTGTCCTGGACCGAACGGATGGCGAGGGCGCAGAGGTCGTATTTGAAACCGTCGGCGGCGAGTCCCAGCTCATCGCACAGTGCATGGCGATGGCGCGCCGGGGTGGCACGGTGAGCGTGGTCGGGCTGTTCACGCAGCCGCAAACGCTGGAATCGCAGACGCAGGGGATGGCGAAAGAGTTAATCCTGACCTGGTCTAACAGCTACTCAAGCTGGGGGGGAATCTCCGAGTACCAGACGGCGCTAGACCTCCTGGCCTCAGGCCGGCTGAACGCCGATCCGATAGTCACGCACAGATTTCCGCAATCCCGGATAGCAGAGGCGTTCGCAGCGGCAGACGACAAGCGCACCTCTGGCGCAATCCGCGTTGTGGTAAATCACTGACGCGGAGTATCCGCCTCAAGTAACTACCCCCTGACCCCCTCCTGCATCAGGAGGGGGCAAAAGGAAAGCCTCCTCCCTGCGAGGGAGGAGAGCCTGTCCTGGGGCCCTCGCAGGATGATCTGAGGTGGGTCGCGTTGCGCGCCACGTAACCCCCTCTCCCGGTGGGAGAGGGCCGGGAGCCTGCCCTTCTGCTTGCCGGAAGGGTGAGGGAGGTTCAAGGTTCCCGCCGAGTCAGCGTGTTTTCGTTGATCGGTCTTTTGGTGACGGTCCCTCGTCCTTCCGGTCCCGGAAGGATCGGGATGACGGACATCGAGCGGGATCGAAGTTACACTGCGGCGCCCTCGAACACGGCAAGTTCCACGTAACCGTCTTCCTCGTTAGACCACGCGAACAGCGCCGAATTGACAACGCGCTGGGCGTCGATTCCGACCACGAGTTGCTGGACCGGGTAGGCCGGGCCGCCACCCCACTCCTGAGGGTTGGTTGCGACGGTACGGTCGGTCTCGGACAGGTATGCGCGGCCGTTCGGGTGCGAGTGGTAAATCACGAGCGGGGGCGTATCGCCGTCGAGATCCCGGTTGAGCGTCATCAGATCTTCGCCCTCGATCACATAGGCGGTCTCGGCGGGTCGATCCGCGGCGGTGGGGTGATTTCCGGAAGCCTGCTGATTGGCGCAGGCGCGAACGGACGTGACCGGACCACCCGCCGGTCCCGCCAGCCAGCCGCAGCATTCGGCCGGGTAGGCGGCGCGGGCCTCCGCGTAGGCAAGTAGCAGGATGTCGCGGGAGATTGATATCGCTTCCGGCCGGGTCATCCGAACACCGCTCCACCGTCGATGTAAACCGTCTCGCCCGTCATGTAATCCGCTGCGTCGGAGAGCATGAAGTGGGTGAGCAGGCCGACCTCGCGTAGTTCGCCGGGGCGGCGCAGCGGTATCGCTCCAGACGCAGAGCGTTCAGCGGCTCGCACGACGGCCTCGGGCGATGTCACCGGGTCCGGGAACACGCCGGGAGCGATTGCGTTCACGTTGATACCGTACGGCGCCCATTCCAGCGCCAACGCCTGCGTCATCCGGGTCAGCCCGGCCTTTGCGGCGGCGTATGCGACCGAGTTTGCTCCGCCGCGCGCAGCCGCGTACCCGGCGATGTTGACCACGCGCCCGGAGCGCTGCTTGAGAAAGTGATCTCCCGCGGCGCGACATCCGACAAAAGCCTCGGTAAGGTTCACGTCCAGGATGAAACGCCACTCCTCGTCACTCAGGGGCGAGCCATCCGCCGCCCCGTCCGGGAGAGGGACGACGGGCTTCGAGATCGCATCACCGACACAGTTGACCAGGCCGTCCAGACGGCCGAACCGGGACAGCGCCTGTTCCACGACCCCCGCCATGTCTTCCCCGGACGTCGCGTCGGCCGCCATGAACTCGATCGGATGCCCGGCGGCGCTGAGTTCGTCCGCTACCTGGGACAAATATCTCGTGGTCAGAGCGGTGGCAAGGACACGCACGCCAGACTCCGCCAGCACCCGGGCGATTCCCTTGCCGATGCCGCGGCCGGCGCCGGCCACGATGACGGCGCGCCCGGTGAGGTCAAACTCACGGGGTGTCTGGTTGGCGTACTCAGTCATGGCTGGGTTCCTCCGGGGTGATTTCATAAATGGTATTGATCGGGTGGGCGCGCCAGAAAAGCCTTATCGAGCGGGGACCTTCTCCTTCGCCCCAACCCTCTCCCGCTGGGAGAGGGGGCAAACCGGGGGCGGGCTGGCTTTGACTTCCCTCACGCTTCCTCGAAAGGGCAGGCTCCCGGCCCTCTCCCTCCGTGAGAGGGGATCGTCTCCTTCTCCCAGCGGGAGAAGGTGCAGGATGAGGGAGAAGTTTGGTGAAACAACACGCTTGAGTGTGTGATCGCCTTTCTAACTCTCCTCCATTCGGAACGTCCTTTCGTCCGAATAAGGCACTTCTTCAGAGTCCCGCGGCGGGCCTGAACTTCTCCAGTCGTTCGATGTGTGCGTCTGCGCCGGAGAGGCCCTCGCCCATCGTATTGATGTCGATGTAGTCGGCGTTGATATCGCGCCACGCCTGCACTTGATCTGACCACCTGTCCTCGGTCGCCAGGCCGGCGGTGAAACGCCCGTCAATCCCGATATCGGAGCCGTCCCGGCCCGCTTCTCTGGCATAAGCGAACATTTTGTCGAGTTCTTTCAGGCCTTCCTCATCGGGCTGCCAGCCGGGCATCCACCCATCGCCGATGCGGGCGATTCGGTTGATTACCGCGTCGGCGCCGCCGCCCAGCCAGATCGGTATCGGTTGCTGGACGGGGAGCGGGCTGATACCGGCGTCCGGGATCGAGTGCCAGCGTCCCTCGAAGTTGACGGTCTCTTTGGTCCAGAGCGCTCGCATCAGGGCGATCTGTTCCTCCGATCGCGCTCCGCGGTTATTGAACTCCTGCCCCAGCGATTCGTACTCGACTTCGTTCCAGCCGATGCCGATGCCCATCCGGAATCGTCCCTCTGACAGCACATCGAGCGCCGCCGCCTGCTTTGCGACCAGGACGGTCTGGCGCTGCGGGAGGATCAAGATGCCGGTGGCGAATTCCAGGGTTTCTGTTATCCCGGCCATGAAGGAGAACAGCACGAACGGCTCATGGAACTGCGACTCAAGCGAGTACGCGCCCGTCCAGCCCGTCCGGTTGGCCAGGTTTGCGCCGATTACGTGTTCGTAGGTGAGGACGTGCGAGTAGCCCATCTGCTCGACGGCCTGGGTATAGGCGCGAACGCCGCCGGCGTCCGAGCCGATTTCGGTCTGTGGAAATACGACGCCGATCTTCATTGATACGAATGCTCCGTTGAGGATTGGGATCGGCTAGCGATGCGCCGATGGCCGGGGGGGCAAATGTAACAGGGGGAAGGCGTGGTCGACGCGAATACCCGGTGAATCAAGGCGCCGCGGTGATGAAGTTCCTCTCGATTCGGTCGGGATGACCGCCGACGATCACCCGGGCGGGAGTCGCAGACCAGTGTGGCGCGACGAGGCCCGCTCCAGCTGGTGGCGCTTGAAGCGGGCCTCGTCGATTTCTATTCGAGACTAATCAGTGGATGGTCCACTGCTCGACCTCGGCACGATCGATCAGTGATCCCAGGCGAGAGAACACGTCGGCAAACTGTTTCTGCGTGTTCGGGTCCGCCATCGTCTTGCCGAGCGCTTCATCTATCTGGGCCATGTTTTCCACTTCGATCTCAACTACAACCCGGTCAGTCTGGCCGCTCTGGTAGTCGGAAAGGACACGATGCGAGATCGCCGGACTATTGACGCGAATCACGCTGTACATCTCGTTTGCCCATGCCACGAGATCCTCAGCGGCGCCGACCTTTCCGTAAAAGACTCTTCTCTGGATGATGGCCATAGTTGCCCTCCCTCTGATTGTGTTCGCGTAATTAACGAGAAGGACGGGATGTTACACGGGATGTTCAAGGGCGGCTAGAACCGCCGGTTCTGATGCCGGCGGCGGCAGGCAGGGTCGATAGGGATCGCGCTGTCGATACCACTGCCTCTGTCGCGGGAAAGGTGGATCGGTTGCGGCTGTGCGGTGAGAACCGCCCTCCCGGTGTAGCATCCGACCGAATAATGGGACGCGACGAGAGATCGGAGCTTCAGACGTGGTTGACAGTGTCCCGGTGCTTGTGATTTCGGGCTCTATGGGCGTCGGGAAGACTACCGTCCTCGGGCAGGCGCACGATCTGCTGACGAAGGCGCGCGTGCCGCACGGGGCGATCGATCTTGACTGCCTCACGGAGATGTATCCGTCGCAGCCCAACTACGGCAACGGGTTGATGTTCCAGAGCCTCGCCGCGGTCTGGCCTGTGTACCGGGAACACGGGGCGGAACGTCTGATCGTTGCCCGTGTCGTTGAGGATCGCGACGAGCTCGGCCAGTACGAATTTGCAGTACCGGGGGCCGTCGTCACCGTGTGTCGCCTGACCGCGCCCGTTGGGCTGATGCAGGAGCGGTTGGACACGCGCGAAGTGGGTACAAACCATGACCTGGCTCTGGCTCGATCCGTCGAACTGGATGGGATCCTGACGGCCGCGGCGGTTGAAGATTTCACGGTGGCGAATGACGGGACGCGTCACGTAAGTGAAGTCGCCCGGGAGTTGCTGGCGAGGGCGACCTGGCCCTAACCGGCGCACTTCTGGACTAGGATGGCGTCCACCGCGCTTCGTGCGCGCCAGATGCGTCCAGATAGCCCCGGAATTCCAGGGGCGGGAGTACATAGGTGAAGATCAAGAACTGGAGCCACGTCGGCATCGTGGTCGAAGACCTCGAGATGATGACCGATTTCTACGTCAACACAATTGGCCTGGACCGGTTGCACGAGATCGACGCCCGGCCGCAGCCGGACGGCGATCACACTGGCGTGCCGAACGTTCACCGGACGCTGCGCTTCGTCGGGATCAAGGGCGATCACGAGATCGAATTGATCTACTTCATCGATCCGCCCGCCACCGACGGCCACGTCGGCGTTCACCGATTCGGTTCAACCCATATCTGCTGGGACGTTGAGGACCTGACTTCGGTCTATGAGGAGTTGAAGGACAAAGTCAGATTCGTGACCGAGCCAAAATTTCGGACGCGGCCGGACGGCAGCACTGTTGGCCTCGTGTACGGGCAAGATCCCGAGGGCAACTGGCTGGAGTTCACACAGCGGCCGTAGTAGCACGCCCGAAATGTGCGCCTTCACATCGGCGCCGTTTCGTCTAGGATTGTGCGGCCCGTTTGACGGGCTCGCCCGGAGTACTCGATAGCCGTCCTATTTCTGGAGGAAACGCCCGATGGTGATGCGATTTGACCACACCGGAATCGTAGTCCAGGACCTGGAGAAGATCACCGATTTTTACGTGAACACACTCGGCCTCGTGGTTGAGCGTGAAGTGGACGCTGTCGCCCCGCCGGAGGGCGATCACACCGGGTTCCCGGGCGCACGCCGGACACTCAGGTTTGTCGGCATCGAGAATAACCACCGCATCGAGCTGGTGGCTTATCACAACCCCCCCGGAGAAGAGGGGTATCTCCGGAAGAACCAGTTCGGCGCCATGCACATCTGCTTCCTGGTCGAGGATCTTCAGACGATCTTCGATGATCTGAGCGCGAAGGGCATCGAATTCGTTACGGACCCGATCTTCCACGATACGCCTGACGGCCGGCGAGGGATCATTTATCTCCAGGACCCGGAAGGCAACTGGCTGGAGTTCATTCAGCCGCCGAAATAGAGCTTACAGCTCCATCAGGCAACCGATTTGCGGGCCGCTTCGTATCCTTGTCCGAGGATACGGGCGGCCCGTTCGCGTTTTTGGAACCCAACGGGACCGATTATCCCCCCCCGATTCTCACGGACGCTCGCCTGACATGCTTATGACATCCCGATACTCAAAATCCCGTTTTGCCAGGGAGGCCTCGCTGGTTGCCGGCGGCCTCGGCGCCATGCTGATTGGCGCTTGCAGCAGCGGGGCAGCCGGAGAGGCGTCGGCGCCTGCGGGAACCCCTTCTCCGGTCGCGACTGCGACTGCGATCTCGGCGGAAGAGGCTGAAATACGACTGCGTCTCAATAGCCTGTTCACGCGGCAGGAGGGCGTCGAGATCACGGCGATACGGCAGGCGGCCGATACCGGGAATACCGGTTTCGTCGCCCCAATTGTCGATCTCGCCGCAGCCGGCTTTGCCGACGAGGAGAGGTCCGCGATAGCTGATGCGCTGACCCGCCTCACCGGGGAGGAGTTTGACCCCTCCAGCTTCAATCTCCACGAAGACGCTTACAGATGGCTCGGAGGACACCCGGAGATCGAGGCGGTTCCCGGGTACGCCGCGTGGAAAGGTGACCTGTACGGGATTATCGACCGTCGATTTATTGACTTCTTTTACGAGGGCGTACCAGCCAGCGTGCCGATATCCGGAGCGGTATGGGGCGGCGTAGGGGTAGATGGCATCCCACCACTCGACGATCCAGTGTTCACGGAACCGGACGATGCCACGTACCTGGAATTGGATGAACCGGTGTTTGGCGTAAGCATCAACGGCGATGCACGGGCGTACCCGTTGCGAATCCTGGCGTGGCATGAGCTATCGAACGATGTGGTCGGCGGGAAGCCCGTCGCGCTCGTCTACTGAACTCTCTGCGGAACGGGCGTCCTGTACGACGCCGAGCTTGACGGGGAGGTGCAGCGGATCGGCACGTCCGGGTTCCTGTATCAGAGCAACAAGCTCATGTATGACTCCGGAACGCGAACCCTCTGGCACTCGCTGACGGGCGAGCCGGTCATAGGTGAGCTGGCGTTCAGCGATATGCGATTCGAAAAGTTACCGCTTACGCTGACGACCTGGGGCGACTGGCTGGAGAAGAACCCGGAAACCACTGTCCTGGATATCGACACCGGTTTCAAACGCAGTTACAGCAATCTGAATGAACAGGGTTCGGCATATTACGACTACTTCAACTCACCGGACTGGATGTTCCCGACGTTCCAGACCAACGAGGCGCTGGGATTGAAGGATAGGGTCCTGGCGCTCGACTTTGGCGACTCCCCAAAGGCGTACTCGCTGGAGGCGCTACAGGAGACGCCGGTGGTGAACGACACCCTGGGCGGGCAGGAGCTGGTGGTTACGTTCAATCCCATCGCCGGGGCGGCAAGGCCGTACGAGCGCGACGGACACGATTTTTCACCCACGCAGGACCCGGACGTTGTGCTGGATGAGGATGGAGCGGAATGGCGGGTCGAGGAAACGGCGCTCGTGAAATCGGACGACGGAGAATCGCTGGCGCGGTTGCCCGGTCACGTGTCGTACTGGTTCGGCTGGTTCGCCTTCCATCCGGATACCGAGCTATTCGGGGAGGTCGCAACGCCTGCGGAGTAGGTGTGGTGTGGCTCCTCTTTCATGGCCTGCTGGTATGGACTGCGCTTGCGTATTGTCGCTTTTCAAGCGGCGCACCCCTCACCTCAATCCTCTCTCGGCCGGGAGAGGAGGATCTTCGAATCGAGCCTCATAACCGTGTGCGCTGGTTCGTCTCTCGCGTGGTTGGTGTATACGGTCCTTCGAGAGTCTCAGGACGCTGTTGTTCGCCTCATGCCACTGTTTGTCTGCCAAACGATGCAGACGCGACTTCCCGCTCTCCCAGCGGGAGAGGGCTGGGAGCCTGCCCTTCCGAGGAAGGGTGAAGGAGAACATGTTCCGAAGCTGGCGCCCGCACCGGGCTGCGGCCTTTGGCCTATCCGCGAAGAAACGCCCGAATGGCGGCAATCGTGTCGTCGTGGTTGTCCTCGAAGACGTTGTGGCCGGCGTTTGCGATTCTGACCGATCGGGCGTCTGCCATTTCGGATGTGAGCCGTTTTTCCACCTCATCGGTGACAAGCTGGCTGTTGCCGCCGAGCACGAACAGGGTCCGGGCTTTTACGGACAGGAAGCGTTTCCACATCTCATCCTCTGACGGCCGGGCCGTTAGTTCCCTTGCGGTCCGGATACGCGGGTCTTCCCGCCAGACGACACGGCCGTTGCGTTCCACGAGTCGTGCGTCCAGCCGTCGCTCTACCGCGTCATCGGAGATGTTTGGCAATGCGTTGCGCTGCCACGCACGGGCGGCAGCCATGCTCGGGAAGTCTTGTGACAGGGATGCAAGCTGGCGTTCGAACTCAACGGCCGAGCCGGCGCGCATAACGGGGCCGGCGTCGATTACGACGAGCGAGTCAACCCGCTCCGGGTGTTCGGACGCCAGCGCCGTAGCGACTCCTCCACCCATGGAGTGGCCGATGACGGTAGCTTTCTCAAGGTTCCACGCTTCGTACAGCCCGAGGACATCGGAGACGTACGCTTCCGTCGAGTAGTCGCCGTCCGGCGCCCAGTCGCTCTGCGAGCGTCCCCGGAAGTCGACCGACCGCACATGGTGTGTGTCCTTGAGTGCCTCCGCGATGTCGTGCCACACGGCGCCAGTGCTCCAGACACCGTGCAGCAAGATCACGGGCGTATTGTCTGGCGATCCGTACTCAAGGTACGAGTATTCGAGGCCGTTCGTTGTGACGGTGTGACGGTGGGAGTCGACTTCAGTGATCGGGGGGCTAGAAATCCCAAGGGTGTTGGTCCTTATCCATGAGTTGGGCAATTTTGCCTCTTCCCTGGGAGGGAGGAGGTTGGAGGTGGGTCGCGTTGATCTCGACAGTTAACCACCCCCGGACCCCCTCCTACCTTAGGAGGGGGCGAGTTGAGCTAACCCGCTGGCGGCGCTACCACCACGTCTTCGTAAGCATGGCGTTTGGTGATCAGATCGCTGTGGAGGAACACGTCCAGGGCTGCTTCGTAGCTATCTTTCGAGATTTCAACCGCCGGGTTCCAGCAGCCGAGGCCCTGGTAGAAACGGATTGTGTCCGCCAGCACGGAGTGGTCGATTCCCGGGAAGAAATCCGCCTCTTTGACGGCGATCTCTTCCGCCGAAGCATTGTTGACCCACTGGCGAGATTTCCGGTATGCCCGGATGAAGGCGTTCCCGAGATCGGAAGCCACGAACTCGCGAGTGCCCTGGATGCTTGAGAAGGCGACCGGCCCGATCGCCTCTCCGACAGAGGCGACGACATGGCCCATGCCGTCCGCCGCGAGCTGCTGCGGGGCCGGTCCCTGCTGGTGTACGTACTGGCCCGTCCCGGCCCGGAAGGCAGCGTCGATCTCCGCCGTTGTGCCGGCGTCGATCGCGTTGAGTGACCCGTACTCCACGCCCATCTTGTGGACTGCGTACTTGAACATGGCGAGCGGCTGGCCGCCATGGTCCGCCAGCACGTCTGCGCCGGACAACTTGTCCCAGGTGAAGTTCGGATCCGGTTCTCTTGCGGCAACGAAGAAGCCGTCACGTTCGTTGATCTGGGCGAAGTGGACCATCGGCGGAGTCTCGCCGCGTTCCAGGAATGCCCAGCTTGCAGAGACAGCGCCCTGGCAGACCTCAATTTCGCCGGCGGTTAGCAACGCGGGCGCGCTGGTCGATGGCGGCACCTCGCCGCCGTAATGCGGTTCAAGTCCCTCGTCAGCGAGAAAGCCGCCGGCGACGGTACTGATGAGCGGAGAGTAGAAGGCAGAGTGCCGGCTGACCATGATCCGAAACTGAGTCATCGATGCTCCTCTTTGTTTCCGAATGGGTTCTCGAGCAATCCCGGAATTACTGTGAGAGTGGATCCGGGAACGGGTCCGGCCGCCAGAAAACGCCGGTACCGGGGGTTCGCACAGGTTAGCGAAACCGCATGGCGTTCGCCATCTGGAGAATGAGGAAGTTGCCGAACGCGTGAAGCGGCCCTCTTGCGAGGACCGCTCAAAAAAAGTGCGGCGGACGGGCCCGACGTAGCCCTGTCCGCCGCTTGGAGGAGCACACCGCAACCGTGGAAGCCGGGAGGTTTGGCCATTGCCCCGGTTGGGTACATCCTGGCGGTCTGCGTGATATCCGCTGACCGCCTACGCTCCTCGCCATATAAACCGAAACCTTCATGCGTGCATCAGAAGCACGCGCGTATTCCGGTGTCTGGTTCCTCCCGATCAAGTAAACAAATTGCCGACTGCCGCAAACGTTCTGGTCGGTTGGTCTCAACAACCCCGCTTGGCTGCCGCTCTGGCTGATGGGGCCATCCGATCTAAACGACTACGGCGCCGGCACATCCAACATCTCAGCGCGTGAATGAGGAAGGCGTGAAGGATCACGAGAAAGAGCATGAGGATTCTGTGAAGATGCCTTCTCAGGATCGTTCACACGATTGATGCATAGACATCAATCACGCCACAACGCGTGGCCTCGTGCGGCCTTCAGATCACCTTTTTCGAGGCACGCGGGCTCGTCGATGAGCCGGGTTCTGGCTCGTTACACGCCTGCGATGCTGCGGCGGTAATACTCCAGACTGATGTCGGCCTCGGCGTCCGTGAAGCCCTCGTACGGCGGGAGGAGTCGGCGCGGGAAAGACTGGTCGGTCAGCCAGACCAGCAGCTTGTCCGAAGCCCCGTCTATCATCGTCCGATCGACGTGGCCGAAGATGCCGTCCCTGTGCCGGTTGAACTCTTCCGCGATCTCCAGTGTTCGCGTTACATTTCCGCTGGATCCGGCGGCGAAGTACTCACGAGTGAGTTCCGGGTAAACGCCGTGCATGCTGCAGAGCAATGAGCACTCGCCAAACTGCGAGGCGTAGCCATAGGCCGCCTGCAACATGAAATGCTGCATCTCCGGCGCCTTCTGCATCCAGCTTCTGATAAGGGACATATCGCTCGTGTTCTGCTTGGCGGCGACCAGGTTAGGCACCTCATCCAGGATCATCCGGTAATCGTCGCCGTCAAGGATGCGTTTAGCCCGCACCAGGTTGTAATGCAGGAACTCGGAGTCCGGGTATGTGCCGCAGACCGTCTTGAAAAAGGTCATCATTTCGGCATTGGTGACCGCGCCCCAAGAAGGCAGAGATATCTGAAATGAACGAACGCCCAGATCGTGGGCGTATCTGATGCGATCTATTACCTCTTCAGTGGCTAGCGAAATTACGCCGACCTGCATTCCCACGCCGGTGGTTCGCATGGCGTCGACGAACACATCGACCACCCGCTTGAATCGGTCATCGGTCATGGCGTAGCCCTCGCCCGCCGTGCCCATGACGTAGAGCTGGTGCGCGCCGAGGGTGGACAGCCGCCCGAGCAGGTTTCGGAAGGATGTCTCGTCCAACGTGAGGTCGGGGCTCCAGGGGATGTCTACCGCACCGAGCATGCCCTGTTTCGTGCGCATGACGACGCCGTGTTTGTTGGTGGAAAGTGTCTGGGTCATCGGGTTGTCCAATACAGCGCAGGAGGTCGTTGGAGTTAGTGGTGGCGCTTCGCCGTGGTCTTCCGGACGCGCATTATGCCAGCCGACTACGCCGTCTGGCCAAGCCCGCGAGGTGTTCCAACCGTTGAGGGAGTTCGCCAGTTATCCTGACGGATCAACTACCCCTTGGAAATTTGGGGAGCGCTGATCCTGATGCCCTCTGAGCCTTTCTTTTTCATACAGCTTTCGGACCCACAGCTTGGCTTGATGGCTGACAGAGGCCAGGTAAGCCCAGAGCAGGGCATCGCCCCTGAAGTCGCCCTTTTTGAGGCCGCTATTGCGGAGGCCAACCGTCTTCAACCCGACTTTGTGGTCGTCACAGGTGATCTGAGCCAGAACAACATGGACCCGGTGGAAGTTGGGGAAATCAAGCGGATAGGCGGGCAGCTGCATCCTTCCATTCCAATCTACTGGGCGCCGGGCAATCGGGACACCAGCTACGGCAATGTCGCATCTGCGGAGTTGATCGAACGCTATCGGCAGGAGTTCGGTCCGGATTTCCACGCGTTCACGCACAAGGGCGTCACTTTCGTGGTCCTCTCTTCGACCGTGATTTTCGATCCTTCTCAGGTTCCTGATGAATGGGAAAGACAACTCGAGTTCGTTGGATCCGAACTCGCCGCGTCTGTTGAACGAGGGGACGGGGAGCGGATTATCTTCTCTCACCACCCGTTGTTTACGGCTGATCCAGACGAAGAAAATGCCGGGAGCAATCTACCGTTGGTACGGCGGCGACCGCTTTTGGAGCTGTTCCGACGGCACGACGTGAGCGCCGTGTTCGCGGGCCACTTACATCGAAATAATTACGCCCGCGATGGCGATATGTTGATGGTCGTAACTTCCGCTGTCGGCTTCCAGGGAGGTGATGATGGGTCTGGCTATCGGGTTGTGAAGGTCCTCAGGGATCGGATCGAACATGAGTACTACCGGTTCGATTCGGGTCCGGAGAGCGTGTCTCTTTGATGGTGGGCTGACCTTGAAGGGGAGTTTGTCTTAGTCCGTCCCGGTGGAGAGCGCCTGAATGATGCAGAACTCATTTCCCTCTGGATCCTGGAGGACGGTCCATTCGTGGTCGGTCTCCTTGACTTCGCTGTGAAATGTAGCTCCCAGGGCCATGATCCTGTCCACTTCGGCCGCGCGATCTTCAGTTTCCAGATCGAGGTGTATTCGATCCTTCACGACTTTGGACTCCGGCACCCGGAGGAATAGCAAGACCGGGCCGCCGGGGGTATCGCTCGCCAGTCGCAAGAGATCAGGCCTGGATGTAATGATTTCGCGTCCGGTCACTTCCGACCAGAAACGGCCCAGGCGTTGCGGATCAACTGCATCTAACGCGATAGCTCTCAGATGGATGTCCACGAAATCGCCTCCTGGCCGGCCGGCCGCACGAAGCGCGGAAGCCGTTCTCAAGTACGACAGGCGGTCGGGGTCGGCGATCGTCCTGCCCGCGAACGACGGGTTGTGCGGATCCTGTGTGGGCGGCATTATGGCGCATCGCCGGGGTCTTCGGGAGCGTGGGATGTCTGGCTGCTCGTGTTGACAACGGACCGCCACTTCCGGGGACTACATTCCAGAGTCAGTACCCGGAAGTCCCGGACTCGGTTCCCGGCGGGTCATGAACCTCACTCCTGTCATCCTTCGGTTGGATCAGGGCCCTCGGCTCGCCCGGGCAAGACCGCCATCAGGTGAGCGGCGTTCGCTGGAATCGGCGAGACCGGTACCAGTCGCTTGATTAATGGATAAACTGCCGCCACAGCGATATCCCGGCTACCCAGAATCAGGAGACCTACGTGACGGCGCCAAGCAAACTCGATCGCGTACTTGAACCCGGCGAACCGCAACTCCTTGCCACCGGCTTCGAATTTACGGAAGGACCGCTCTGGCAACCGCCAACGCCTGAGCATCCGGGCGGGGCGATGTACATCTCGGACGTGGACTCTGCTATCCACTACCTGGTGGATGCGAGGACCGGAGAAAAGACCGTTCTTCGCGAGAACGATGGC
>JASLLE010000004.1 GCA_030747175.1 Dehalococcoidia bacterium
TCTCGGCATGTCTTCCCCCTTCTGGAAACGTCCAGTCTCTAATTTATTGACTGGTACCGTTTCAGGGGGTCAGGTCACGACCGCACGTCGACGCGATTCCTCTGTCATTAAGCGAGTGACGAACCGGGTCACCAGATGACTATGTGAATCGAGGCTATTCCTGCCATCCTGAAATGATTCAGGATCGGTCATTACGTCGGCGGGCCGATAGTTCAGGCGGAACGATCGGAAGGCGTCAGGCCAGGGACACTATCATGCCGGATCTGAGTACGAGCGGATCCTGAATCAAGTTCAGGATAGGCATATATGCCCAGGATGACAGGATTGAGTTCGTGGTGACGGAAACACCTTCCAGAGTCGGCCTTGCCGTGATCGCCTACCCGGAACTTGAGCCCGGTGATCTGGCGTGGATCGAAAATATCCGTGCGGATGCCGATCCCAATCACGGGTTGATCGGACCACATTTCACGCTGGTATATCCGACGAACGTCCTGTCTCCTGACGAGATGTCGGCGCACGTCCGGGAACGCCTCGCGGAAAACTCAATGATCGACTTTGTGTTGCGAGGGATCGCGATCGACGATGCTCGTGATCAAGGTGAGATTTACGTATTCCTGGTTCCTAACGAGGGGCGCGATGCCATCGCCGCCCTGCACGACTCCCTGTACGCGGGGCCGTTGGAGGCAGAGCTTCGTGTTGATCTTCCATACAGACCTCACATGACAATTGGCCGGCTGCCGGAACGGGTCGCCGCCGATCGACTGATATCGGAATTGGCGCTCCAGGACGTCGACATCAGCGGAACGGTGGCCGAAGTGCAGGTTGTCGATTGCACGTCGACGGATTTCGGGACACTCGATACGATCCCATTTGCTTCTCTACCCGGATGACAACATGACAGAAAGCTGGCATATGACGCAGGTACGGATCACCGTTGGATCGTTCGTGTTCGTGGCGAACGTCGAGGAAGAAGCCGCGCCGCAGACGTGGTCGGAGTTTCGGAAATTGCTGCCTTACCGGAACAAGTTGATCCAGGTCCGTTGGAGCGGCGAGGCGGCGTGGGTTCCGATGGGTGAGTTCAAGCTGGACGTCGGCTTCGAGAACCACACCAGCTACCCGGCCCCGGGCCACATCATCTTTTACCCGGGCGGCTTCAGTGAGACGGAAATCCTGTTTCCTTACGGCGGGACATCCTTCGCCAGCAGGATGGGGCCGCTCGCTGGAAATCACTTCCTGACCGTCGTCGAGGGGAATGAGCAGCTTCCCGCGCTCGGCGAGAAGGTCCTGTGGGAGGGCGCCCAGGAAATCGTGTTCGAGGAGATCTAGGTCTCGGCGCTACGGGTGATCCGCGTGGCATACAATCCGCCAGCCCGGTTAGGGCGAAGCTGGCCGCCCGGTACGGGCGGATACAAAGGAACGGTCAGATGCCCGAGATGCGCAGGAACCCGGCGAAAGCAAAACTGGCGGCCGGCGGGGTCGTCACCGCGGTGGGCGGCGTGTACACGGCCCAGATGGCGGATTTCGTTGGCACTCTTGGTGTCGAGGGCGTGTGGCTGGAGGCCGAGCACGGGCCGTTGGATTTCGCCGATATCGAGGACATCACACGCGCCTGCGACCTGTGGGGAATGGCGTCGATCGTCCGGGTGGGGCGCGCCGAGGCGAACACGATCTACCGAACGCTGGACTGCGGCGCGCAGGGAATCGTTGTGCCGCACGTCAACACGCGTGAGGAGGCGGAGCTGGTGGTCGATTCCGCCAAGTACGCACCACTTGGAAGCCGGGGCATGTTCAGCACCCGCCAGGGTTACGGCGTTGGCGACTACCTGGATCATGCCAATAACGAGACCTTCGTGTGCGTGTTGATCGAAGACATCGTTGCGGTCGAGAACCTGGACGAGATTGTCAGCGTCGACAACATCGACGTGTTCCTCGTTGCGCCGAGCGACCTGTCGCAGTCGATGGGGCACCTCGGCCACGCAGAGCACCCGGAGGTTCAAGCCGTGATCGACCGCTCGATCCAACGAATCCTGGACGCCGGACGGATCCCCGGTCACGTGGGACGAACGGCCAGTGTTGCGAGGTATATCCAGAAGGGTGTCCGGTTCTTCAACGCCAACCTGAACGAGTGGGTGACAAACGGGGCAGCGATCTACACGGACGAGGTCAAGAAGGGGAGCGCGGGGTAGTTCTGGCAATGGTGAACTCTCCCCCTCACCCTCGATGTACGCGGGCCTCTCCGGCGGCGTGGAGAGGGGCAAGTGTCCAGTAATCCCGGTCCTTCCCCGGGAGGATGGGGGATCTTTACCAAAAGGCTTTCCGGCAAATAAGGATCGTCCACGGCGGACCAGCGTTCTCCCTCACCCTAACCCTCTCCCGCTGGGAGAGGGGCGCTCGCTACTGTCATCCCGATCGGAGCCGAGGGACCTGCACCGCGCGACATCTGCCCAGGGACACACGAATCGCGCCATTACATCTGACTGCGTAAGGCGCTCACCGCATGAGGTTGAAGTGGCGCACCAAAGACTTGAAGAAATTACGTTCTGCCGGTGAATGTCCCTCGTCCTTCCGGTCCCGGAAGGATCGGGATGACCGGGGGTTGACGCCATCGCGCAGCAAGATCGAAAAATCAGGAATACGGAGAACAACAAATGGCTGAACTGCGACCTAACCGCGCCAAGGATAAGCTGGCGAAGGGTGAGATTGTCACCTGTCTGGCCGGCGTGGACACCCCGCATCTCGTCGATTTCGTCGGGCAGATCGGGATCGATTCCGTGTGGCTCGAGGCCGAGCACGGGCCGGTGGACTTCGAGGCGATTGGCGATCTGTCTCGTGCCGCGGACCTGTGGGGCATGACGCCGCTGGTGCGAGTCGGCAGTACCGATTACAACACGATCTATCGAACGCTGGACATGGGCGCCATGGGCATCACCGTGCCGCACGTGGACACGGCGCAGGACGCGCGCGACGTGGTCCGGGCGGCGAAGTACGCGCCGGTCGGCGGTCGCGGCATGTACGGTCCCCGCCAGGCCTACGGCGTGACCGATTACGTCAAGAAGGCGAACGACCAGACGATGGTCGTCGTGCTTGTCGAGGACATCAAGTCGGTCAACAACCTGGACGCGATCCTGGAAGTCGACCACGTAGACGTGTTCCACGTCGCGCCGAGCGATCTTGCACAATCGATGGGCCACATCGGCGATGACGAGCACCCGGACGTGCAACGCACCATCGACGAGTCGATAGCCAAAATTATTGCCGCCGGTAAAACCGCAGGCACCACCGTAGGGGCGCACAACGTCGGCCGATTCCGGGATCAGGGCGTGAAGTTCTTCTACACGAGCCTGAACGGCTGGATCATATCCGGCGGCAGGGAGTTCCTGGACGCGCTGGGCGCGTAGCGTGGGTGATCGACGCCCGTGACGGAACTCTTAGAACGGGTCCGGGCCGGTTCCCTGCCGGTGCAACTCTTCACGGGTGTAGCTGCCGAGTGAGCGGAAGTCGAACTCGGTGTATCGCTTGACCCAGCCGAGCACGATCTGTTCCGACTCCCGATAACGTGCCCGGGTCGCATCGTCCGCCTCATTTCCGAGTCGCTCGATGATGTCGACGCCTTCCGAACGCGTCAGTTCCTTGATAAGCGCGAGGTCATGATTTCGCTCGGTGTCTTCGCAGGCGGCGGCGTGCACAACGCGCTGGGCGGTCTGCGCCACGGAGATGCGGGCCGTTGCCAGGTCTTCCATGAGCGCCGGGTGAATACCCGGGTGACCATCCAGGGAGTCGATTCCTTTCGCCCCTCGACCGTTCAGCCATCCTTCGACGTATTCCACGATGGTCCGAATGTTGCGGCGAGTTCCCTCCTGAGTGACCGGTCCCTCGGGCGTCTCGATCACCACCGGGAAGTTATCCGGGTTCTTCATCGCATCGGTCGGCCGCCAGCCGGTCGCATGGAGGTCTTTGAACGGGTCCGCGGCCGTCTTCTGGTGGTAGATGTGGGCCGTCCAACCTCGCAGGAAACCGTTGTCCGCCTCCCAGATCTTGTCGGCGCGAATCCCCTTCGCCGCCGCTTCGTTAACCTGCTCGTCCTGGCTCGGAAGCTGGGTAGCCATGCCGCCGATCGGCACTGCGCCGTGCTTCAAACAGACCGCCACAAGGCGACGGAAGATGTTCGAGATGAAAGTCGTAGTCTTGACGTCCACGCCAAACCGGTCCGGCCACAGGGAGTCCGGATCGTTCATCACGAACTCCAGCAAACTGGCCTTCAGATCCCAGCGCGCCGCGTTCAACCCGGCGGCGTAACGCCCCAGCTCGTAAAGCATCTCCTCCATCTGCCAGACGGCGGGGAGTGACTCCACGAGGATGATCGCCCGAATCTGGGCGTTCGAGAGGTGAGGGACCAACTCCCGGGAGATGTCGAAAACGTCTCGATACAGGCGGATCTCGGCCACCGATTCCGTCTTTGGCAGGTAGAAGTAGATGCCCTTGCCCTGCTCGGCGTGGACTCGCCCGGCGTGAAACAGCGTTGCCGCCGTGCCAAGCAACGTGGCCGATACCGGAGCGCCATCGATCGTGAAGTCAGGCTCGTCCAGGTGCAGGCCGCGCTCCCGGTGCATGAAGAACGGAATCGGCCCGTCCCACAGCTTGTAATGCCGGTCCCGTTCCTCATCGTGGAACTCCAGCGTCCCGAGAAGGGCATCCCGGCGGTTGATCGCGGACTGGACCGTGTCCGCTAGTGAGTGACCAGCGGAATCCTCATCGTCGTCGAGATCGCCAACGGCCTGGGTGCCGTCCGGCATCGGGTTAAGGGCGTTGATGAACATGGATGTCATCGACACCGGGCCGGATATCTCGATGCCGGGCTGTTTCAACTCTTCCGGCACCGGAGGCACCTGCCAGTCGGTAGTCGTAGCCGGACCCGGTGCGAGGTGTCCCGGCTGCCGCCCTTCACGGACGGCCGCGGCAGATACGGCCAGGCGCTCTGCGCGCAGCGCCAGGACCCGGTCGTTGAACTCATCGTGGAGTGCGACCACGTACTCCAGGAAGTCCGGCGTCATGATCTCGCCGGAACCCGGCACATTCGGATATTTGACTCGGTCACTGGCCGACATGGAAGAAGTCCCTCATGCTCTGGCACGTTCTGGCCGCGCGACGCACTGCAGTCATACGGCCACGAAATCGCCTTACGCAGCGCACGGGCTGGAGATAAGGCCGGTCCGCATCGACGGTGGGTTCATTTTCAGCACGAGATATTAGCTTGATCGACCGTACCCGGCCATCACGGAAGCGTGTAACCGGCGTGAGATACTCGGCCCCGCTGCCTTAACAACACGTCGAGAGGATGATGCCGTGACTTCGACCGGACCCGCCATCAGGGGCATGTTGACCCGCGATGCCCTTGTCCGCCTGGCGCAACGGGGCGAAGTCGATACCGTGGTAGTCGGTTTCACTGACCTGTACGGCCGGTTCATGGGCAAGCGGTTCGATGCCGATTTTTTCATCGGCCAGACGGTCGAACACGGCACTCACGGCTGCGACTATCTCCTGGCGGTCGATATGGAGATGGAGCCCGTCCCCGGCTATCAGTTCGCGAACTGGTCGAAGGGATACGGAGATATCCATCTTTCACCGGACATGGAGACATTGCGGGTGGCCTCCTGGCTCGACAAGACCGCCATGGTCCAGTGCGACGCCCATTTGCCGGAGTCGCCCGAATCCAAAGTCCACGGGCTGGTACCGATCGCGCCCCGGTCCATGCTCCGGAAGCAGTTGGAACGCGTTGATGCCATGGGATTCAAGGCGTTCGCCGGTTCCGAGCTCGAGTACTACGTATTCAACGATTCGTACGCCGATGCGGCGCGCTCGGGGTACGCGGGCCTTGAGCGCGCGGGGTGGTACGACGAGGACTACAGCCTGCTGCAAGGGACGCGGGGAGAGGGACTCAATGGCGCAGTGCGGCGCCATCTGCGCGATTCAGGGGTACCGGTCGAAACCTCCAAAGGTGAGGCCGGTCTGGGGCAGCACGAGTTGAACGTCCGGTACTCGGAACTGCTGACAATGGCGGACCGGCACGTCGTGTACAAGCAATGCGTCAAGGAGGTGGCGGATGGGATTGGCATGAGCGTGACATTCATGGCGAAGTTCGCTGAGGGGCACAACGGATCGAGCTGCCACATCCACCTGAGCCTTCGTAAAGACGGGGAGCCAGTCTTTGCTGACGGGACAGGGCAATCAGACGTTTTCCGCTGGTTCCTGGGCGGCTGGATGGCACACGCGCGTGAGTTCATGCCCTTCTACGCGCCAACCGTGAACTCCTACAAGCGATATCAGAGCGGCTCCTGGGCGCCGACAACCCTGGCATGGGCGTTCGATAACCGCACGGTGGGTTTCCGGGTGGTTGGAAACGGTGACTCGCTGCGAATCGAATGCCGATTGCCGGGCGCCGACTGCAATCCCTACCTGGCGTACACGGCGGCGCTGGCATCGGGCCTGGACGGCATAGAGAATCGGATCGAGCCGCCACCGGCGTTGGACGGTGACGGTTACACGTCGCCCGGAGTCGCCGGTTTGCCGGCGACGCTGCGCGAAGCCAACGACGAGTTCCGAACGAGCGAGTTCGTCCGCACGTCGCTCGGCGACGAGGTGGTCCAGCACTACGCCCATTTTTTTGAGACGGAGCAAAAATCGTTTGACGGCGCAGTCACCGATTGGGAACGACTGCGTTATTTCGAACGTATCTGACTTGTGCAACCCTTCCGATTATGTGGTTAACGCGCTGATAATCAGTGGTCGTCCCCAATCGCAAGCGCAGACCGGGATTCGCGTCCCGCACGCAGCCGTAAGAAAAAACAAAACCCGGATTTTCGGACCTGGAGCCAACAACAACGATGAACGTTCGCCCTCATATGCGTTTCACCCGGACTCTGTTGCGGTTCGGGCTGCCGGCCGTGATCCTGACCGCGATCACCCTGATCGCCGCGTGTTCGTCCGACGGTTCGGACGCGTCTCCGACCACCACTCCCGTGCCACAGCAGACCACGCAGGCGGCCCCCGGTGAGACCGTGACGCTGGCCCCGGGCCAGTCCGTTGGGATCGACGGAGAAGACATCGAACTGGCGTTCTATCAGGTGGTCGACGAATCCCGATGTCCAGAGGGCGCCCAGTGCATAACGGCGGGCACAGCGACCGTGTTGATGTCCCTGACAGGGCCAGATTTCGACTCCGGCCAGATTTCGTTCTTCGTTCCGCCCGGCGGCAGCAGTACCGCCGTAGCAGGGCCGTATGACGTCAACCTGATAGCACTGGAACCTGATCCGCCGCCCAAGGGCGGTGTAGAAGCGGGTGACTATCGGGTCACCTTCAGCGTGACCAAAAATTAGCCCGAAAGCACGGCGGATGGACCGGCACACCCTGCCACAGCGGTAGAACAGCTAATCTCATCAGCCCGGCCTCCAACCCGAACGGAGATCCATATGGGATTCACGCCTGAACAGGAATCTATCGTCGAGAGCTTTATCGGAGCAAACGACATCCCGGGCGCGGCCGTGGCTATCGTTCGCGGCGATCAGATCATTGCCGAGGGCGGGTTCGGCATAGCCGACGTGGCAAAGGAAGCCCCGGCGACTGAACACACCATCTGGCCGATCTGTTCGATCACCAAGTCGTTCACCGGCGTCTCCGCTATGCAACTGGTCGAGTCCGGGAAGTTGCGTCTGGACGAGCCGGTCCAGACGTATCTGCCGGGTTTCCGGGTAAAAGACGAGGCGGCGAGCCGCCGGATGACGACCCGCCTACTCCTCCGGCACAACAGTGGAATGGGCCGCACGGGACACCAGGACCGAACCCGCGAAGAGGCAGTCAATCCTTACCCGACCCGCGAAACGCTGGTTAACGCGCTCGACTCCGCGGAGCTTCAATCAGCTCCCGGGGAGGCGTTCTCCTATTGCAACGAGGGCTTCGCCACCGTGGGCCACACGATCGAGACCGTTGCCGGAGTGCCGCTTGAGGAGTACTTCAAAAGCAAGATTCTCGACCCGGTCGGCATGTCGGATACGTCCATCGACTTCATGGACTGGAAGAACGGCGCGGACCGCACATACGCCTACTCAAAGGGCGACGCGGGACCATTCGATAGCGGCGAACGGCACGGCGAGTACATCGTCGTGCGCCTGAATGACGACTACCAGACCTTCCTTTCGACGGGCGGCATCGTCAGTTCCGTGCACGACCTCGCGCTCTACCAGATCGCCTCGATGGCGTACGAAGATTCGCCACTTGGATTGACTGCCGGGTCTCTTGATCACATGCAGGACGTGCAGTTCCCGTTCGGCGATACGGGCTGGGGCTACGGACTCGGTTACTGGGTGTTTTGGAGCGGGTCAACGAAGGTCATCGGTCACTCCGGCGGCTTGCCCGGCATCTCCACCTACTCGATGATGATCCCGTCCGAGAAGACCGGCGTGGTGGTGTTCACGAACCGGGGAGACCGGCGAGCCTTCTTCCTGGCGGAGGAACTGATGAACACGGTGCGCGGGCAGGTGTGGCGGGACTCCACAAGTGAGCCGCTGCCGTATGAAACCCGATATCCGACGCCCTCGGCCGACGATCTCTCGGAATACGCGGGCCGTTACGAGTTCCGCGCCGGGATCGCAGACGTGGAGGCGGGCGACGGTGGCGTGGTGATCACGACGCCGTCACGGTTGGACGGGCCGCCGGTGTCGATCGTGACCACTCAGGTAGGCCCGGACTCCTTCATGAGCCGCGACCAGGGCATGTCCATTCCCTTCGTACGTGACGACTCAGGACGCGTCGTGCGTTTCCTGAACGGCGGCTACTCGTACGAGCGGGTTTGAGGGGTTCAACGGAACCGGCGTTTCGTAGAAGCATGACCAGTACCCGAGACGCGTTTCGTGCACGGATAACGCCGCGGTAAAGGTCCCTCGGCTTCGCTCGGGATGACGATGAGAGACGTCAATTGCGAACAAAATGTCATCCCGAGCGAAGCCGAGGGACCTTTCCAGCTGGGTAACCATCAACCCAAACTGGAATAACCGTTCTCAGTCGTCCGAAATCGGCTTTACGCTACGACAGTCGTCGCATTGCTGACACGCCCGTCCTACTCCATCTTGGAGCCGACGAAACGGGAGATTGCTCGCGCCGTTGGGTCAACTCGGACGTTAATCAGAGCCGGTTTTCCCGAAGCGAATGCGCGTCCCAAAGCCGGCCGGATCTGATCCGGTTCCTCTACCAGTTCGCCGTGTCCGCCCAGCCCCTGCGCCACGAGATCAAACCGGGTGAAACCCAGCTCACGGCCCGGCTTTCTTATGCCCTCGACTCGTGCGGTCCAGCCTTCGTTATTGCTGACCACGACTACGATCGGCAGGTCGTGCCGGACCGCGGTGTCGAAGTCCATCATGTTCAGGCCCAGCGAGCCGTCGCCGTGCAATGAGAGCACCTGGTGATCCGGTTTCGCCAGCTTTGCTCCGATGGCGTATGGCAGCCCGACGCCCATGCAACCGCTCGGGCCGGAGTTCAGTCGGTGGCCCGGGTAGTAGGTGTTGATCGACTGTCGCCCGTAGTGAAGAATCTCGTTGCCATCCACGGTCACGATGGCGTCACGGTCAAGAAACTTGTCGATCTCGTTACAGAGCCGAAGCGGATGGATCGGCACCTGGTCAGAGTTCAGGTTGGGCTGAGCCCGTACGAGTCGTGACTCGTTCTGCTCGTCCAGGTAGTCGGACCATTCTTTTCGGGCCCCTGCGCCTTCTGATTCGATACCGGAGTCGAGTAGCTGCTGAAGCACGACCTTGCAGTCGCCAACGAGCCCGACTTCGACCGACCGGTTGTGGCCGATCTCCGACTGCTCTATGTCGATCTGGATGAGTTTCGCGTCCGGGCCGATCCGGCCTCCGAAGGTCATCATCCAGTTGAGGCGGGTCCCCACTATCAACACCACGTCCGCCTCGCGAAGAGCTGTGCTCCGCGCCGCCGGGAACGACAACTCGTGATCGTCCGGGATCAGGCCGCGCGAGATCGGCGAAGTGTAGAACGGGATGTTCACCGTCTCGACCAGCTGTCGCAACTCGTCCCATGCCTTGCCAAAGAACGCGCCGCCGCCGGCGAAGATCAACGGCTTTTTGGCGTTGCGCAGCATGTCCGCTGCGGCTTCGATAGATGCCGGGTCAGCGCCGGAGCGTGAAAGCGCTTCGGGACGGGTTGCGGGAGCGGCGTCCGATTCCTCGACTTTCGTGTAGAGAATGTCTTCCGCGCAGTCGACGTAGACCGGACCGGGCCGGCCTGTCGTCGCAATTCTGAACGCCGTGGACACCTGTTCCGGGTATCGCGCTGCATCGGTCACCCGCATGGTGGCTTTGGAGACCTCTTCGAAGATCGCCGCCTGGTCCAGTTCCTGAAAGCCGTCCTTGCCCCAGTCGTGGTACGGACCGGCGCCTCCGAGGGTGATCATCGGGGCGTTATCTATGTAGGCGGTGTACTGGCCGGTCAGCAGGTTGAGCGTGCCCGGCCCCGATGCCGCCGTGGTCACGCCGGGCTTGCCGGTTACGCGAGCGTAACCGTGCGCCGCCATCGCAGCCGCCTGCTCGTGGCGGAAGTCGATGGCGCGAATCCCGAAATCTTCCGAGTAGTTCACGATCTCGTAGTTCGGGCCGCCCATCAGGAAGAAAAGCACTTCAACGCCCTCTTCCTTGAGCGTCCGGGCAATCAGGTAGCTGCCGGAGACTTCGGCCATGTGTCGGTCCTTGTACTCGTTCGTTTTACCCGTGTTTCACGGGTTGTCGGGGATTCTGGAAGACTCGGCAGACATGATGCGTGACCGAGACGTCAGGGTTTGCGGGGCGTCATTGTACGGGGCTGCGCGCCTGATGCCATCTGATTCCGGGGGAGCGCCGCGTCTCGAATCAACTTGCCGAATCAATCAACCGTCGTTCCTCCGCCTCTGGCCGCTCCCTGATACGCGCTCCGGCCGCCGAACTCGGGTTGGTCCCGGCAAGTGCGGCCGCCCCGGCAAGCAACGCCACGCCCGTGGCAAAATCGTCGTGGTGGATGAACTCTGGCCTGATCGTGTCGTCGGGTCCATTGTTGTGCCATGCGCCGAGCGGGAAAGCCAGCCCGGTCGTCGGGTACCCGTTGCGTGCGAACGCCGTTCCCTCGCATGTTCCTGCCTGCATCAACTGTCGCTGGACCGGCGAATCGCCAATATCTTTGACCGCCGCCGCCAGGTACTCCTCCGCCTCGTGTCCAAACGTCGTCATGCGATCCCCGGTGCGTACGACCGGACCATCCCCGATCTCTGCGCCGGGTAACACGCTGCTCGTCTCCACGGACACAACGATCGTGCCTGCCGGTATCAAGCCGTCCGCCGCCGCCAGTCGCGCCCCGACCAGCCCAACTTCCTCCGCACGGGTGAACAGGCCGTACACGGCTCCCGGCGACGGCTCCGCCACGATCGAGCGCAATACAGCCAGGATGCCGGCGCAACCGGCGAGATCATCCGCCGCCCGCATGCGAATGAGTTGGGTCTGCTCGTCGTAGTCAAAGTCCGGCAGGTCTAGAACGACGGCACACGGCAGTTCACCGAGCCGGTCTCCGGCGACCGTGAATATCAGGTTGTTGCCCTCGCGAGCGCCGGCACGTCCCATAACCAGGCCCGGAACCCGGTCTCCGCCTCCCGTCACGAAGGTAACGGCAACCCCGGAGTCGTACGCCTGCTGGGGCAGCCCTCCGAGTCCCCGGCCATGTACGCCATCATCCTCGGTCGAGAGCGCTTCGTAGCCAGGGTGATCCATATGCGCGACGAACGCGATACCCGTTGCCGAATCGTCCTGACCAGGCCGCGTCGCAAGGATGTTGCCGTATCGGTCCACGTGCGTCTCAACGCCGATACTGGCGCACTGCGACAGGATGTAGTCCGCCACCGGCTGCTCGTAATAAGAGGTCGCAGGTATGGCCCCCAGGCCGGCGAGGTAACCAAGGCCGATCGCCGTAAGTTGATCGCGATCCATATGCGGAACGTTCCTTGCAAATAACTGGGTGGACAGATATCCGGGTGACGGTCAGCTATCTTCGGCACGAAGCAAGTGCGACGCCGTCTGAAAATAACTGATCCCTCGACCCGGGCCCGGCTTGCTAGAATACCGCCGCTCCTGACTCGCCGGCTCATCGCCGCCGTCCAATGCCAGTAACCGGAGGTTTGCTCAAATATGCCAAAGGTCGCTTATTTCATCCCACCGGAAAGTCCGATGGCCACGATCTCTCGCGACTTCATCCCGGCGGGGTGGGACGTGACGATGATGGACGCATCCGTATCGTCCGAAGAGGAACAGATAGATCTTGTTGCGGACGCCGATGCATTGATCGTGTTCGGAGCCAAGCCATCTGAAGCGGTGCTGAGGGCGGCGAAGAAGGCCCGGCTGTACCAGCTTGGTTCGGCGGGGTATGACGGCGTCGACATGCAACTCACCGGCGAGCTGGGGATGCCGGTGGCGACCGCCAGCGGGACGAACGCGGAGGGCGTGGCGGAGCAGTTCATTGCCCTCACCCTGGCGCTGTACCGGCACCTGACCTGGGTCGACTCGTCGCTCCGGGAGGGCGAATGGGTTCCCGAGCGCGCCCGGGGCATGGAGACCTTCGAGATCCTCGGCAAAACGGTCGGCATAATCGGGGCCGGGTACATCGGCTCCACGGTCATGAGACTGCTACAGGGATTCAACTGCACGATCCTGTACAACGACATCCTGGCAAAGCCAGAGCTTGAAGAACAATACGGCGCCCGGCCTGCGTCGGTAGACGAAATTATGTCCGAAGCGGACATCGTCACGGTGCACGTGCCTCTCCTGGAATCCACACGCCACTTCATCGGCCGGCGAGAACTTGCCCTGATGAAAGAGTCAGCCATCCTGATCAACACGAGCCGGGGGCCGACGGTGGACCAGGATGCGCTGGTCGAGGCCCTGAAAGCCCGCAAGATCTGGGGCGCCGGTCTCGATGTGTTCGAAGTGGAACCGGCCTCCGGCGATAACCCGTTATTTGCGCTGGACAACATCGTCGTCAGCGGACATGTGGCCGGCCCGACCCGGGAGAGCTTCCCTCGCCGCGCCGAGTTTGCTTTCGCCAACATCAAGCGTGTTCTCGAAGGCGAGGAGGCGATCAATATCGTCACCGCCACGTAGCCAGATACGTCCTTGAACTACTGACGGGCCAAGTGCAACATGGCCCAGCGATCAACATGCCCACCGTTGGTCGTCCAGCCCCAACACAAAGGAAGCCTGAATAATCATGGTTACCGGAGATGCACAACAGAAGGTAGTCTTCCTCGGCCCGGAAGATGACCCGCTTACTTACGAACGCGCCGAGCTTGAGGGAATGGATGTCGAGATCATCCAGATCAACCCCGACAGCGAGGGGGAGGCGATCGAGGCGGTCAAAGACGCCGATGTCGTACTCGCCCGCGGCTACGCCATGAAGGACCCGGTCCTGCGTGAGATGGAGCAGGGCGCAGGCGTAATCGTGTATTCGCATGGATTCGACCACATGGATGTCGATTCGGCGACCGAGCACGGAATCATGGTTGCGAACGGCGCAGGCATGTGTGCGGAAGAGGTCTCAGACCAGGCATGTGCGCTGATCCTGGACGTCGCACGCCAGATAACTTTTTCAGACCGCTACATGACCGAAGGCAACTGGACCGACCCGGCGATGCTGGGCCGCCGAACACCGATCGACGAGGCCACGCTCGGCATCGTCGGCTTCGGCAACATCGGGCGGGCTGTCGCTCGCAAGATGTCCGGCTGGCGGATGCGCACGGTCGTGTACGACCCCTGGGTAGCCCCGTGGGTCGCCAAGGAACACAACGTGGAACAGGCTCATGATCTCCACGAACTGCTCCGGCAGGTGGACTACGTAACGGTTCACGTTCCGCACAACAAGCAAACGGACAAGCTGTTCGGCGAGGCGGAGTTCAAGGCGATGAAGAACACCGCCTTCTTCGTCAACACCTGCCGCGGCAAGGTGCAGGACGAAGCGGCCCTGATCAACGCCCTCAAGACCGGCGAGATCGCAGGCGCTGGCCTGGACGTGTTCGAGACCGAGCCGACTCCTGCCGAAAACCCGCTCCGAACGATGCCGAACGTGGTCACGACGCCGCACGCCGCCGGGGGTTCTACGCGTTCCGCTGTGCTCTCCCGTATTCGGGCCGGCCAGAATGCGGTGAGCATGCTCCGCGGAGAGTGGTCGATGGCCGGGGTCAACCCGGGCGTGCGAGACATCATCTCGCCGCGCAAGGTGGCACAGTTCTCCGGTTACAACAGCTAGGAGACACGAGAGGCCGGTCCGGGGCGCTTACGCGGCGTCCCGGCGGTCCTCTTGCACAACCCGGGTGTAATAAAGACTCCAGAGGTGGTCGGTCACCGCGTCGAACACGTTTCGCGCGATTAGCCCGGTCGCCGTCATGCGGCGCTGAAGTACGCCTTCAAGCGTGGGCTCCGTAGTAGCCAGGTCTACGTCCCGCTGGGCCAGTTTTAGCAAATCTACGGTGTAGAGGGGCACGCACCGGTCCGCGATGTCCTGGATGCGAGCGCCGGCCTCGGCCTGCGAAGAAACGGATCGCGCGGCCCCCTCCCGCCGCCATATGGATTCGGCTTCCGAGACGATACCTTCGAGCGTTTCCAACGTGTCGGGTTTCTAGCCAGGAAGCCGCAGAATGGCACGTCCGCGACCGTTGTCGATAGCCGTTGACTCTCCATTTTCGAACACGATTCATCGTAATAAATGGGGAATGAAGGCCGCGTGAACGCGGAAAACACGCCGGATGTTTTGCGGGTAGCCAGGCAGAAACCACAGGGGCGGTGCCTTCGCGTTGCGGAGACCACTTTGTTGTTTCACAATTCCACGTTGTGCGATCTCTGGTCACCAGTTGGCGTTGATTTAGATCGCAGGCCGGTAACGAAGCTGGCCCCACACGGCTATGCTCTCCAACCATGACACGCATCGCTGCCTTCGGAATTCACCACGAGACGAACTCGTTTTCGTCGCGAAAAACGACGCTGGAATCGTTCCGGCGGTCCGGGCTCCAGCGCGAGGGAGTTCAGCGCGGAACGCGAATCGAAGAGATGCACCGCGGTGCAAAGACGGTCTTCACCGGCTTTTTTGACGCCGCGGACAGGCTTGGTTTCGATCTGGTTCCCATCCTGTTCGCCGCGACCGATCCCGGCGGAACGATCAGCGCCGAAGCATTTGACCAACTGACCGGCGAAGCGCTGGCCGTTCTGCGTGACCGGGGGCCGTGGGACGGAGTATTGCTCAACCAGATGGGCGCCGCGGTCTCCGAGAGTTATCCGGACATGGACGGCGAGATAGCCCGTCGAACACGTGAGATCGTTGGACCGGGCACCCCCGTGGTGATGACGCTGGACCTCCATGCCAATGTGTCACAACGGATGGCCAGAGAGACCGACGCGCTGGTGATCTATCACACCAATCCGCATCTTGACGCTGTCCCGAGAGCAAACGAGGCGTGCGATCTGCTGGTACGAATGATCTCCGGGGAGATCAAGCCGGCGCATGCGCTCGAGATGCCCCCGATGGTGATCGGCATCATGCACCAGAATACGAACGTCCAGCCGATGAAGGGCATCATCGACGACCTCCTGGACGTTCAGCAGCGTCCCGGCGTTCTCCATGCCAGCGTCGGGCAGGGCTACCCGTGGTCCGACGTGGATGAGATGGGCTTCGCCTGTTACGTACTGCACGAGAAGTCCGAGAAGGAGGCGCGACGTCTCGCCCGATGGATAACAGGGCGCGCATGGGATCGCCGCGCCGAGTTCGCCGAAGAGGTCGGCATGACCCCGGCGGATGCAGTCCGTCACGGTCTTGCCGCGGATGCGAAACCGGTTGTCCTGCTCGACGCCGGCGACAACATAGGCGCCGGCAGTTCGGGCGACTCCACCGTGATCCTGGAGGAGGCGATGGCGCAGGGAGCCCGGAGCTATCTCCAGACACTCCGGGATCCGGAGGCGGTCGCAGTTTGCGACGCCGTCGGCATCGGCGAGACCGTGAGTATGCTGGTGGGCGGCAAAACAGACGGCCTGCACGGGCGGCCCCTCCCAATCACCGGCACGGTCCGGGAACTCTCAGAGGGCGCGTTCGAGGATAACCGGGCGCTTCATGCCGGTTGGACCTTTTACGACCAGGGCAGGTGCGCAGTTGTCGAGTGCGACTCCGGCCCAACCCTCCTCCTCGTATCCAGCAGCATCGGCAACGTCAGCCTTGAGCAATACTACTCGGTCGGGCTGCGTCCCGAGGAGTTCAAGATAGTGGTGGCGAAAGGCGTGATGTCTCCGCGCCCCGCCTACGAGCCGATAGCCGCGGAGATGATCCTCGTAAACTCGCCCGGGGCCACGTCTGCGGATCTTTCGACGTTCCACTATGCTCATCGCAGGACGCCGCTGTATCCGTTTGAGGCCGAGGCGACCTACGAATAGTTCTGGTCAAAAGTCCCAACACCGCCGAAGATCGGGTGCAATAAACCGGTCAATACAACCGCTCTACTCCCATGACTTCACAACACCGCAAGATCGTGGTCATCGAGGACGACCCGACCCTCCGTGAAGCGCTCCGGTACAACCTGGTATCGGAGGGGTACGAGGTCGAAACGGCGGAGGACGGCATCAAGGGTCTCGAAATCGCCCGTGATACCGATCCGGACCTCGTCGTACTTGATCTGATGTTGCCGGGGATTAGCGGCCTGGATGTCTGCCGATCATTGCGCCAGGGTGGATCCGTGGTACCGATCCTGATGCTTACAGCGCGAGATACGGAGCTTGACCGGGTGGTCGGGTTGGAAGTCGGCGCAGACGACTACATCACAAAACCGTTCAGCATGCGGGAGCTACTAGCACGCGTCGCCTCTACTTTGAGGCGGATTGAGATGGACCGGTCAGCGGGGGCTCACCAGGAAGGACTGGAAGTCCTGGAGTTTGATGGCCTGACTATCGACGTCAGCAAACGCCGGGTAATTGTCGACGGAGAACAGGTAGAGCTGCGACACCGGGAGTTCGATCTGCTCGCGTACCTGGCGTCCCACCCCGGCCGGCCGTTCACGCGAGACGCCTTGCTTTCCGATGTCTGGGGCTACGACTACCTCGGCGATTCCCGGACCGTGGACGTCCACATACGGTGGCTGAGGATGAAGATCGAGAAAGAACCGTCTCATCCAACACGGCTGGTCACGTCACGCGGAGTCGGTTACAGGTTTGAGCCGTGATCGCCACACCCCCGATGGGTACGACATGAAATCGATCAATCTCAAGGTCCGTACCGCGCTGGTGTCGGCGGGACTTACCGCGGCGGGCTCCATCCTGGTCGGGTTAATTGCCGTCGGGGCTTCGGCTGACACTGCGCCGGTCGTTACCGCCGTGGTTGTTATATCCGCGCTCGGATTCGGCGTTTCATGGGTCTTGTCCGGCCGTCTCACTGCGGGCATTGCACGCCTCGCTGCGGTCGGGAGCCGCGCCGTGGAGGGTGACTACACTGCGCGTGCGGGTACCGGCGGGCCGTCCGAAGTGTCGGAGGCCTCGGCATCACTCAACCATCTGATCGACAGGCTTCGTTCCGCGCTGGAAGCCGGTGGTTCTGAGCGTATCCGACTGTCTTCCATCCTCAACACGATGACGGACGGCGTTCTGGTCGTGGATGACGAAGGCATTGTAGAACTGGTCAACCCGGCCGCGCTTGAGATGCTGGACGCTCCGTCAGAGTTCTGGACGGGCGATCGGCTGGTGACGCTCAACCGGGATCACGAGGTGCTTCGCGTCATCATGGACTGCGTAAACGAGCGCACCCCGGCCCAGGGACAGGTGGAACTTCTCGGGTCCAGGAGGTTTCTTAACATCGTGGCCGTCCCGCTCACGGACGAGGCCCTGGTTGATGAACCGGCTCGCACCATGAACCGGGCGCTCGTCCTCTTGAACGACTTGACCGAATTACGGCGCGTGGACGTTACCCGGACCGAATTCGTAGCGAACGCTTCTCACGAGTTGCGCACTCCCCTCGCCGCGATACGCGCCTCCGCGGAAACCCTGCAACTGGGAGCGCTCAATGATCCGGAAGCGGCATCCGATTTTCTCAACCGTATCGAAGACAACGTGCTTCGCATGGAGGGGATGATCTCCGAGATGCTCGAACTGTCCCGTCTTGAAACGGGGCAGGCGCCGATGCACCTCGCGCCGATCAGCCTGCCAGATGTGGTCGTCGAAGAAGTCGACCGCTTGAGGCCTGTCGCAGAACGGGCCGGGATCGAACTCGGCTTGGATCTGGAGGACGACCTGCCCGCCATAACGGCAGACCGCACGATGGTCAGCCAGGTGGTGAGCAACCTTGTCTCCAACGCCCTTCATGCCTCCGGTAAAGGCGACAAAGTGAGTGTCGCCGCCAGACGAACGGCGGATGGCATTGATCTCTCCGTTACCGACACCGGTCGCGGCATCGAAACCGAATATGTTCCACACGTGTTTGAACGGTTCTACAAGGTCGGCGCCTCCCGAAGTGATGGCGGAACCGGCATAGGGCTGGCCATCGTCAAGCACATCGCGCAGGCACACGGCGGCGACGCCAGCGTCGATAGCGCTCCCGGGCGTGGATCAACGTTCACGGTGGCGTTCCCCCTGACTCGAGGGTTCGAAATCGACCCGGACGCACTGTCCGAAGAACAACCGCACACTCCTGGCGACCAGGCTCAGCCACGTATTTAACAATCGTTTAACAAACCCGTTGCACGGCGATAAAGCTGCGCGCGGAAGCTAGGCCGTGGTTCGCCCCTGTTGCCAGGGGAACTGGTCAATCATCTCAACGAACCGGCTGCCGATTGAACCTCCATCCTGGAGACGGTAAAGCTTGCCGACGCGTTACGTGGCACTTGCACTGGGGATCGCCCTGATAGCGGGGATCGTCGCGCTTGCCATGAACGAACCCGGTGCGAGCCTCCTGGCGACCGATTCGCCCCTTGCGGGCACTATCGAGATCGACGGGTCAAGCACGGTCTTCCCGATCTCCCAGGCCGTCGCCGAAGAGTTCCGCAAGGTCCACCCTGACGTCCAGGTACCGGTCGGCGTATCAGGGACGGGCGGAGGGTTCAAGCGATTCGTAGTCGGCGAGACTCAGATTTCCAACGCTTCCCGGTCCATCAAGCCGAGCGAGATTGAAATAGCGGACGAGAACGGGATCGAGTTCGTCGAGATCGCTGTCGGGTTTGACGGCCTGTCGGTGGTAGCCAATCCCGCGAACCGTTTCCTGGAATGCCTGACGACAAAGGAATTGAAGGCGATCTGGGAACCCGGGAGTGAAGTGAACCGTTGGAGCGATGTACGCGAGGGACTGCCGGACGGCAAGTTCCGCCTTTACGGGCCGGATACCGATTCCGGTACGTTCGACTACTTCACGGAGGCGATCGTCGAACATGAAGACGCCAGTCGCTCCGACTACTCCGCGAGCGCCGACGACAACGTCTTGATCCGGGGAGTTGGCGGCGACAAGAACGCTCTCGGCTATTTCGGATTCGCTTTCTATTCGTCTAGCCCCCATTTGTTGAAGTTGATCGCCGTCGATTCCGGGGACGGATGTGTGCTCCCATCCACGGAGACGATCAACAACGGCAGCTACGCTCCGCTGTCACGACCGATGTTCATTTACGTGAATACGGCCGCCCTTGGACGGGTGGAAGTGGTGGAGTTTCTGAAGTTCTACCTGGACAACGCCACAAAACTGGTACAGGAAGTCGGGTACGTGCCGCTGCCCGAGGCGATGTACGACGAAGGCAGAGGCACCCTGACCGCCTCGATCGGAACTCCAGATTGAAGGACCAACCGTGGCTTCTCTAAACCGGGCGGAGCCGGAGCGATCCGGCATCGTGGCATCGTTGGTCGCTCGCCGGAGAGCCAGACGACGCGTACGGGCCGAGCAGCTTGTGATCCTGGCGTTGCTGCTGATCGCTACCCTCGTATCCGTATTGACCACCGTCGGCATCATTTTCACGCTGGTCAGAGAGAGCTTCGGATTCTTCCAGGAAGTTTCCGTCTGGGAGTTCGTCACGGGGACGAAGTGGGCTCCGTTGTTCGAGCCTCAAGCGTTCGGCGTGTTACCGCTGATCGCCGGAACCTTGCTCGCAGCCGGAATCGCCGGGATAGTTGCCCTCACTCTGGGCCTCGGCGCTGCGATTTACCTCTCGGAGTATGCGCCCGACCGGGTGCGGCGGATCATCAAGCCCATCCTGGAAGTCCTGGCCGGAATCCCGACCGTTGTGTACGGATTCTTCGCGCTTTCGTTCCTGACCCCGATACTTCAATCGGTTCTGCCGATCCCGGTCATCTTCAACGTCCTGAGCGCCGGCATGGTCATGGGACTGATGATCATGCCTATGGTGTCCACGCTGAGCGAAGACGCCATGGTGGCCGTTCCACGGGAGTTGCGCGACGGCGCGTACGCACTTGGCGCTACGAGGTTTGAGGTCGCAACCAAGGTCGTGGTCCCGGCCGCCCTTCCCGGGATCGTGGCTTCGTTCATCCTGGCACTCTCCCGGGCGATCGGGGAGACGTTGATCGTGACCATCGCCGCCGGGGCGACTCCCAATCTCACGATCAACCCGCTCGAAAGCATCCAGACGATGACGGCCTACATCGTCCAGGTATCGCTCGGCGAGACGCCGCAGGGAACACTCGTCTTCAAGACGATCTTCGCTGTCGGGCTCCTCCTGTTCCTCATGACGCTGACGATGAACATCATCGGACGCTGGATCGTCCGCCGGTACACGGAGAGGTACTGATGGAACGCCAGCAAGCACCGCTCGGCTCCGCCCGGGTGACAAGCCAGATCGCCGCCAGCGTGACCCGACCGCGCTACTCCGGGCCAACGCCGCCGGTGGGCTCCGCCACGGCTCGATCACCGTGGCGGCGATGGCGGGACAGGTTCTTCTTCCTGCTGTTCTTCGCATCGGTCGCGATCGGGATCTTCGGGCTGGCGGCGCTGGTCATCGATGTCCTGACGGACGGACTGGGCACGCTGGATTTCAGCTTCATCAACAGCTACCCGTCCAGACATGCCGGAGAGTCCGGAATCAGGGCAGCGCTTTTCGGCACGATCTGGATAACGGTCGGCACCGCGGCATTCGCCATCCCGATAGGCGTCGCGACGGCGATCTATCTGGAAGAGTTTGCGCCGGACCATTGGAGCACAAGGTTGGTGCAACTCAACATCGCAAACCTTGCCGGTGTGCCGTCAATCATCTACGGAATCCTTGGCCTTGCGCTCTTCGTCCAGGCGTTTGCCCTGGATCGTTCCGTCCTCGCCGGATCGTTGACTATGACACTGCTGATCCTGCCCATCGTCATCATCGTGTCCCAGGAAGCGATAAAAGCTGTTCCGAATGAGTTCCGCGATGCAGCGTTCGCGCTCGGCGCCAACCGGTGGCAGGTGGTCAAGACCGTGGTGCTTCCGCAGGCCATCCCGGGAATCATGAGCGGGATCATCCTGGCGCTCTCCCGGGCGGTGGGCGAGGCCGCCCCCATGCTGATGATCAGTTCGCTGGTGTTCCTGACCTTCATCCCATCGTCTCCCGGCGACCGGTTCACCGTGCTGCCGGTACAGATTTTCAACTGGGTGTCTTTGCCCCAGCCCGGGTTCCAGGCCGTTGCTTCCGCCGGGATCATCGTCCTTCTCGCCGTCCTGCTGTCGATGAACTCCATCGCCATCTGGATCCGCAACCGTTACCAGAAGAGGTATTAGCCATGTCCACTGAATGTCTGGCCGGTGAAATCATGACTGGATCGGGGGCGCGGTCATAGCAGCGAACTTCGAACCGGTCAGCGCGCCTTCAAACACGAGCGCCGAAGACCTCACGATCAACCTGGGCGAACGCTACGTCGAGCAGTTCGACGCGGGGGATGTTGCCCTTGAAACAAAAGGGCTACGCGTTCATTACGGCGAAACGCTGGCTCTCTACGACGCTGACCTGCAGTTCCCCCGAAACAAAGTCACAGCAATCATCGGTCCGTCCGGCTGCGGCAAGAGCACGCTCTTGCGATCGCTGAACCGGATGAACGAGCTGATCCCGGGAGCCCGGGTCGGCGGCAGCGTGATGTTCGACGGCCAGGATCTGTACGCGCCGGGTGTCGACCCCACGGAGGTCCGTTTCCGGATCGGCATGGTGTTTCAGAGGCCAAACCCGTTCCCGAAGTCCATTTACGAGAACGTCGTGTTCGGCGTCAGAATAAACGGGCTGCGCCGTGACCTAGACGAGGTTGTTGAGCGCGCTCTCAGCCAGGCCGCTTTATGGGACGAGGTGAAGGACCGGCTGGACGACAACGCGTTCGGGCTTTCGGGCGGGCAGCAGCAGCGGCTCTGCATCGCCCGGGCGCTTGCGGTGGAGCCGGAGATTCTCCTGATGGATGAGCCGGCTTCGGCGCTCGACCCCATCTCAACGTTGTCCATCGAGGACTTTATTCGCGAGCTTCGTGAGCAGTACACGATCGTGATCGTGACCCACAACATGCAGCAGGCGAACCGCGTCTCTGACTACACGGCGCAGATGTGGACCGATGAACAGCGCCAGGGCACGTTGATCGAATACGCAGAAACGCGTGACCTGTTCAGCAACCCGCACGACAGCCGCACCGAGGGTTACATCACGGGCCGCTTCGGTTAGCGCTACACTCTCGCCCGGCGCCCTTCGCCTTGCTGTGGCGGGTATCGGGACGCCGCATAAGGAGTTAGCGATGACCGTGATCCGAAACTGGAAAGAGGTCGTCCCCTACATCGGGCACGATTTCGCGATTATCTGGCCCATCTTCCGAAGTGTCGGCTGGCCGGACAGGACCCCGGATGAGGCGCCGTTGCGGGGAATGGACGGTTTCACGGTTCATCGTATGCAGGGTGCACAGGCCGGCGATTATCACGATCATGCGGCGCAGGAACAGGTCTACTACTTCACAAGCGGCAGCGGCCAGATGAAGCTGGACGGTGAGATCGTTGACGTGCAGGAGGGGGACGCCGTCCACATCCCGGCGAAGGTGATGCACCAGTTCATCAACAACTCCGACGACTGGTGTGAGCACGTCCTCGTCACCGCAGATGTGGCTGACCCGCCGACCGGATCAGGTTCGCCGACCCTGATCCGGAACTGGAAGGACCTCGTTCCGTACGTCCGGCATGACACGGCGATCATCTGGGGCCTGTTTATGGGCGCCGGGCGTGAGGACGTAGATCCCGAAAGCACTGTGATGCGCGGGATGGACGGATTCACGCTGCACCGCATGCAGGGCCGGCTGACGGGCGAGTACCACAGCCACGAGAACCAGGAACAGGTCTACTATTTCATCAAAGGCAGCGGCCAGATGAAGCTGGACGGTGAGATATTCGATGTGAAAGAGGGCGACGCCGTTTACGTTCCGCCGAAGGTGAAGCACCAGCTCATCAACAACACAGAGGACTGGTGCGAGCATTTACTCGTGACTGCGGGGGTGGCCAGGTCTTAGTCGCCCCTCAAAATAAGCGCGAGATAACCTGATCTTATTAAGACAACTCGAATAGAATTACCGGCGCATTCAGCCCGAGGATCGATGATTGCGTATGTTCGCTTCGATCCATCCAAATAGCTTTCCGACGTACCCCAAGAGAGGATCTTTCAACGAATGGTGATCTCCGAGTCAGCCCATGCCGCCCATCGAGTAGTCGGTACGAGGCCGATCAGACCCGACGGCCTGGACAAGGTGACGGGCCGGGCGCTCTACGGAGCGGACGTTGAGCTCGAAGGACTTGTGCACGGCGTCGTTCTGCGAAGTCCGCACGTTCACGCCCGGATAAAGTCGATCGACACCTCGGCAGCCGAGAAGGCGCCGGGCGTGCTTGCGGTGATCACCGGGGCGGACATGCCCGTCGCCGCCGAGGGGATGGTGGAGATCGGTGAAGAAGGGAACGTGGCGCTGGCGTGGTCTTCAAACCGGGTGATGGCGCATGACAAGGCGTTGTTCAAGGGCCACCCCGTCGCAGCCATAGCGGCAACCGACCGCAACGCCGGATATGAAGCGCTCAAGTTGATCGACATCGAATACGAACCGCTCGATTCGGTGCTATCGATCGAAGAGGCGATAGCGCCGGGCGCGACCCTTGTGCACGACGATCTCGTCGGAAATCACCTCGGCGAGTCGGTCAAGGACACCAACATCGCGGCGATCATCCGCCACGAACTCGGCGATCCGATCGATGCGATGGGCCGGGCGTCACTGGTGGTCGAGCGCGAAGTCAAAATGGCGACGGTTCACCAGGGTTACATAGAACCCCAGACCGGCACCGCTCACTGGGATGAAAACGGCCGCGTTACCGTCTGGACGAGTACCCAGGGAGCCTTCGGCGTGCGGGCCCAGATGGCCGGGATATTGAACCTGTCCGAGACCGATGTGCATGTCGTTCCGATGGAGATCGGCGGCGGTTTCGGCGGCAAGCTGAACGTGTACCTGGAACCCGTCGCAGCAATCCTGTCACGGAAATGCGGACGGCCGGTCAAGGCGTACATGAGCCGGACCGACGTGTTCGAAGCTACCGGCCCGGGCGCTGCGGCCATTATCAAGATCAAGTTCGGCGTCGACGACGACGGGATGATCATCGCCGCAGATGCCGACCTCAAGTACGAGGCCGGGTCATACCCGGGCTCGCCGGTCGCGGCCGGATCGGTCTGCTGTTTTGCGGCTTACAACCTCGATAACGTGCGGATCACGGGTTACGACGTGCTGGTCACCAAGCCCAAGACGGCGGCATATCGCGCTCCGGGCTCGACTCACGTCGCGTACGGCGTGGAGTCGGTGATCGACGAGATCTGCGAGATACGCGGATACGATCCGATCGAGTTCAGGATCAAGAACGCGTCCCGCGAGGGCAAACGCCGCGCCGACGGCCCGATCTGGGGACCGATCGGCATTACGCAGGTGCTCGAGAAATCTCGCGACTCGGATCACTGGAAGTCTCCACTGGAGAAGACCGGTCCGGACGGAAAGAAGCGCGGGCGAGGCATCGCCATCGGCTTCTGGCGCAACGGTGGCCGGCGCTCCGTGGTCACGCTAAACCTGAACAGCGATGGCGTCGTGTCATTGATCGAAGGATCCGTGGACATCGGCGGGTCGCGCGCCTCCATCGCCATGCAGGCGGCGGAGGTTCTCTGCGTCCCGATGGAGGACATCCGGCCCCAGGTCGCTTCGACCGAAAGCGTCGGCTACACAGACAACACGGGCGGCAGCCGCACGACTTACGCCACCGGCATGGCCTCATACCGGGCCGCCGGGTTGATGGTGGACGAGTTGAGGTCCCGGGTCGCGAAGATCTGGGACATCGATCCATCAGAGGTTGTATATGACTCCGGGACCTTCCGGGCCATGCAGGACGCCGAGCTTCAGTCGATGAGCATGACGTTCAAAGAGCTGGCGGGCCGCATTGATGGCACGGGCGGGCCTGTTGCGGTCACGGCCAGTGTGGACCTGGCAGACGCGGCCGGCGCGTTTGGCGCTCACCTCGTGGACGTCGAAGTGGACACGGAGACCGGGAAGACAGATATCCTCCGCTACACCGTCGTCCAGGATGTCGGCGGCGCTATCCACCCGTCCTACACCGAAGGCCAGCTACAGGGCGGCGCGGCGCAGGGCATCGGCTGGGCATTGAACGAGGAGTACTTCCTGACGACGGAGGGTCGCATGGCGAACCCAACGTTCCTGGACTACCGGATGCCGACGACCTTCGACCTGCCTGAGATCGAGACGATCCTGGTGGAGTTCCCGAACCCGCTCCACCCGTTCGGCGTGCGCGGCGCCGGTGAGGTTTCGATATCGCCGCCCGTGGGTGCTATCGCAAACGCATTACACGACGCACTGGGCATTCGCTTCCGGCAGTCACCGATGAAGCCGGGGCGCATCCTGGAATCGCTGGGGACGTTGAAGGACGGCGTGCAATAAACACCGCCTTGCGGCTGGATCAAAGGGAAGGTCCGCTCGCGAGAGCGGGCCTTCTTGCGTTCTCAGTCGAGTTCCTAACTGTGGCGCGACCAGATTCTCCGTGCGCCACAGTTCCCAGATAATCACCCCATTGGGGTTCAGGCCGCCGGGTGGGCGAAGATCGGGGTGTGTGAACTGGCCTCTTTTTTGAGAGTCTCTATCTCGTCATCGGTGATAGGCGTGAAGTCTTCGCCGATCTCGGCCATCATCCGCCAGAGATCAGGATCGCCGGGTGGCACTGCGGCGGTTATCGGCTGGGAGAGGGTGAACCGAACGGCCAGAGACATGAGGTCGCGGTCGACGATCGGCTCGTACCAGCACTTTTCATGGGTTCGCGCCGCGGGATCGGCGAGCTTCGCCTTCGCCGCGGCTTTAAGCGACAGTCTTGCGGTCCCTTTATCTTCGGCCTTCTCAACGATCTGCGGGCCGAAATCGCCTTCAAAGTAGTTCACGAAGTTCAGCGGGAATAGAACGGAGTTGAACTCGAACGCGTCCAGCAGCCTGGTGGCGGCCTCCACCGAGTGTGCGGAGAACCCGAGAAAGCGCGCCAGCCCCTGTTCGCATGCCCTCACGAATGTCTCCAGTGCGCCGCCGGAGCCAAGCACCGTATCGATGTCTTCATCCGTCGTCATGCCGTGCATCTGGTAGAGATCGAAATGATCCGTGCGCAGTTTTTTGAGCGAATCGTGCAACTCGCCCTCCGCCTTTGCCCCGTCTCGTTCCCGGGTCTTGCAGGCCAGGAACACGTCGTTCCGGTGACGCTCCAACGCCGGACCGAGCATGTCCTGCGCGTTACCGTAGCGCGGCGCAACGTCAAAGTAGTTGATCCCGCGATCTATGGCTTCGCTGACAAGCCGGGACGCTTCGTCGGTCTCAACGTCTTTAACCACCATGCCGCCAAAGCCGATGATCGAGAGCATCTCTCCGGTGTCGCCGTAAGGTCGTTTCTGCATGTCGTGATCCTCCCGAATTATCGTTTGGCCGTTTACGTCGCAAGCCCCTTATAAACATCAAGACCCTGCCCGAACAGATCCACCACTTCGGCCCGTTGTGCATCGGTGTAGAAGCGGCCCTTTGCCTTGACCCAGGCCATCGACTCCTCGATGTCCCGGACGAAGAGCGCGGCAGATGCCGCCTGCACATCTGCTTTCACCCCGCCCGCGTCGATGTAGACAGCCGACGTGTGCGCCCAGAGCGCCTGCGCAAACGAGTCCCTTTGCGATGAGCCGAGCCGAGCCGCGATCCAGCCGTCCGACCCGACCTCGATATCGGCCTCTAGCGACCCCCCGGTCGCATTAGAGGCGTCCGTTGACACGCGCTTGACCACCAGTCCATTCTGCACGATCTCGACCGTCTCAACGGCGTAGTGCGATGACCAGTCCACCTTCACGTGCGTCGTGCCGCCGGCGCTCACCTGGACCGTGGAGCCGGGCGCAGCCCCGTCCACAGATATCGAGATAGCCGGGCCGTTCGTGATGAAGGTCTCGCCCCGCTTGATGCCCGCCAGCCAGTCGTCGTACGAGAACGCTCCGCCGGTCTGCGAGTAGATGCGGTTGGCGGAGCAGACGAACCAGTCAGATCCGGTTGAGGCCGGCATCTTGATCCCGCAGTTCAACATCCGGTACCAGATGTCGTACTCGACATCGTTCCAGTACGGGTCAAACAGGTTGATGGCGTCCACTTTGCCAAGGGCGGCGGCGACGGGCGCCTCCATACCCTGCCCGTTGTGGCACCAGATCACCAGCCCGTCCTGGTCGCGGGCGTCGTCACAGGCCCATGAGAGCGGCGGGTAGTCGGGATCGAAGGTATCGATCAACGCCCCGCGGGAGATCGGGTCCACGATGTTACGGATGTTCAAGAGCATCACGTGGCCGTAGCCGCGGGACCAGCCGTCCTTGTCGTTGTGCCGGTTTTCCTCACCGACCTGTACGTGATGATGCGTGTCCGTGTAGTCGTTCAGGACGCCGATCGGGTACTTGTTGGTGGCGTAGTTGAGATCCCAGCGCCGGAGGATCGAAATCGCCGTCATCCTGAGGTCTTCGACCCGGGAGTCGTAGCCGAGCCGTTCATCCGGCTTCTCCTCCTTCTCGTCGTAGTGGATGTGGGTGTTCCCGGGATGCCAGCCACGATCAGGCAGGTCCGCCCAGCGTTCCAGCTCGATATCGAGCGCCACAGTTCCGCCGGCGTCATCGACGTCGACGGTGCGAATCCAGGGCCGGTACTCGGTGCCCCGCTCGACCGTGATCCGTGACTGGCCGCGCGGCACGTCCAGCGAGAAATCGCCGTTGGAGTAGAAGAACGGCTCGCCGCTGCCGACCTTCCACATAGCGTCAGCCGGGGCGAGTTGATTTCCGTTCGGGGAGAGCACCTGTACGCGTGCCTGCACCTCCGCCCCGGTGGTCGGATCGATGATCTTTCCAGAAAGTTTCGCCACGTGTGAAATTCCTTGTTCTGCTTCTGACTGCGGGCGATGGATACATCGGCCTGGATCACATTGCCTGCCCGCAGTTTCATCCCGGCCGGTTCGTGGCGCAAGATGTAGGCGACATCACAAGCGGTAGCAATCGAGGATCAGATGCCGGAGTTCGTCGACCCTAAAGCCGACCCGATGGATGAGTTACGCCGCTGGCTATCGGAGGCCACGGAAGCAGGAGTGTTCAACCCGGCGGCGATGGTGCTGGCCACCGTCAGCCCCGAGGGCACGCCTTCCGCACGAGCGATGATGACAAGGACCCGGGAAGGCGATTCGATCACCTTTTTCACCCATTACGAGAGTCCCAAAGGGCGAGACCTCGCAGCCAGCTCGAGCGTCGAAGCCGTGTTCCTGTGGACACCACTCGAGCGGCAGGTCCGCGTCACGGGCACGATAACGAAGACGACTGTCGAGGAATCCGACGCCTACTGGGCTTCGCGACCGAGAAACACGCAACTGGCGGTCGCGGCGGCGCCGCAGAGTGCGCCGGTGTCCGATCACGCCGAGCTCGTGAAGGCCAAGGCGGATTTCACGGCGAACATCGGAGACGGCGAGGTCCCCCGCCCGCAGTCGTACGGCGGATACCGGCTTACGCCGGGTTCGTTCGAGTTCTGGCAGGGCCGCCCGGCGGATCGTTTACATCTGAGGGCGACATACACGCAAGCCGCTGACGAAAGCTGGGCGTTCCAGACGCTGGCGCCGTAAGGCCATCGGGCCATCCCGGCCTGCATGGCTACTCCGGGATTCAAGACGCTACGCGCAATTCGGTTACCGGCCCGTCTATAATTTGAAAATCGGTGGACGCCTGCGCATCGGTATCTCATACTTCTTGTGCAGGTCGGCTCAGAACCTGGTTCTTTGTCGCCCATCGCACCTCATGCCGAGGTGGCGAAATGGTAGACGCGCTACGTTCAGGACGTAGTGTCCTTACGGACGTGCGAGTTCGACTCTCGCCCTCGGCACCATCCTTCCCTCAAGCCCGGTCGGGCCGGAAGGACCGAAAAGTACATGCGCCTGTAGCTCAGCGGATAGAGCGCAGCCCTGCGAAGGCTGAAGTCGTGAGTTCAAATCTCACCAGGCGCGCCACTTTCCTGGATCATCGGGGCGTGGGAATAAACCACCCCCGCGCGGTCGTACCTGCCTCCCCATCGGGTCACTTTCCACTTCGTGACGACGCGCGGCCGGAGTCTCCGGCTCTCGTTGTAAACTGAATTTGAGGGTGAATGGGTCTGACTTCGAGATCGGCCAGGGCCGTGATTCAACCTCGCCGGGGTCGACAATCGCGCGTTCCCGGGCGGTTAGCTCAGCTGGTTAGAGCACCTGCCTTACAAGCAGGGGGTCGCAGGTTCGAGTCCTGCACCGCCCACCATCGCGGTCCCCGGAAATGGCCGTAGAAGAACCGCGACGCTCGTCGCTCCGTAATAATCGCCAGCGAGAGGGATCTATTTGGCCACGACAACCGGTCCCGAGCTACTGGCACGGGAAATCGTTCAGAACGTCGAGAAGGTGATCGTCGGCAAGACCGCCGTCGTCGAACTCGTCGTGATCGCCTTGATCTCGCGCGGCCATGCCCTGATCGAAGACGTGCCGGGCGTCGGCAAAACCATGCTGGCCCGCAGCGTTGCGCGATCGGTCGGATGTGATTTCCAGCGCATTCAATTCACGCCGGATTTACTGCCCAGCGACATCACCGGGGTCTCGTTCTACAACCAGAAGAGTTCGGAATTTGAATTCAGACCCGGACCGATCCTCTCGCAGATCGTCCTGGCCGACGAGATAAATCGGGCGACCCCCAAGACACAGTCGGCATTGCTCGAAGCGATGGCGGAACGCCAGGTGACCGTGGAGGGTGTCACACACCGCCTCGCCGATCCCTTCATGGTGATGGCGACCCAGAATCCGATCGAGTATGAGGGCACCTTCCCCCTGCCGGAAGCGCAACTGGACCGTTTCTTTCTGCGCGTCAGGGTCGGCTACCCGACTATGGACCAGGAGATCGCCATCCTGGACAGCCAGATCCTGGCGGAGCCGATAGACAACCTGGAACCGGTAGCAAATCCGGGGGACATTATCGAACTCCAGAACGCAGCCCGGAACGTTTACGTTCACGATCTGATCAAGGAATACATCGTCGCGCTGACCAACGAAACGCGCGACCACCAGGACGCCTCGCTCGGCGTATCGCCACGAGCGTCACTGGCGCTCATGCGCGGCGCACAGGCGCGTTCCATGATCGATGGGCGCGACTATGTATCGCCGGATGATGTGAAGTCCATTGCGAGAGCCGTGATGGCACACAGGTTGATCATCTCGCCGGCGGCGCGGATGCGCGGGGTCAACGGCGAAGACCTGATAGGCGAGGTGCTCGACTCCGTGCCGGTCCCGGGCGCCGAGGTCGGCGGTCCGGCGCGCGGATAGGCCTCGGCCGTGTTGACCGCCCGCCCCGCCATCTCACGCCGGCCTTCAGTGTCCGCAAGACGGTCCCGCGGGCGGCGGATTGGACACTGGATTTACGATCATCGCCGGGCGGCGATCGTCGTCCTTGTCACCATCCTGACCTTCACCTCCGGAATGGGGACGGGATTCACGCTCTCCTTCAGGCTCGGGTACGTCCTGGTCATCATGCTGGCCGTGGCGTTCGTATGGTCCCGGATCGGCTTCGCCCGGATCGATGCCAGGGTTCGGCGCCCGAACAGGCCAATGCGCGTCGGCGAGCAGCTATCGGAAACGGTTGAAGTCGCCAACCACGGAGGATTGCCAAACCCCTGGATAGAAATCGAAGAAGTGACCGATATCCCGGGAGTGCGCGCGGGCCGGGTAATCGACATGCCGGGCGTGATCGTAAATCGAAGTTTTGAAGTTGAAGCGCCGATGGTCCAGCGCGGCGAGTTTGCTCTTGGCCCGTTAATCGTCCGATCCGCCGACCCGTTCGGGTTGTTCCCGAACTCCAGACAGTACCAGGGTATCGACCGCCTGCTCGTATACCCGCGTGCCGTTGCGATTCCGGATTTCGCCATGGCACACCTCAATCTGAGTGGTGACGCGGGCGACCGTCGCCGAACCCATCTCGTGTCGCCGCACGTGTCGTCTGTTCGTGACTACGTTGCCGGCGACAGCATGAGCCGGATCCACTGGCCGAGCACGGCTCGTCACTCCAAGTTAATGGTCAAACTTTTCGATCAAGGTGAGGCGGGCGAAGTCCTGGTGGTCTTCGATCAACACCGTTCTACGGTCGCCGGACACGACGCAGAGTCCGCCGACGAATACGGGGCGGCCGTGGCAATTTCGGCCATCGAAAAGTACCTCGGCATGCAACTCCCGGTCGGCTACGTCTCGTACGGCAGTCACCCGATGACCACGCCACCGGTCCGAGGCGGAGGACAGCTTGAAGCGATCACAAGAAACATCGCCATAAGCAGGCCGGAGGGGGACGTGGACCTGGTCGACATCCTCGCCGAACTGGATCCGTCGATCGGAGCGAACACGGCGCTCGTGGTAGTCACTGCGTCGCGATCCGCATCCAGCCCGAATAACTGGATTGCGGCGCTTCAGGGCCTGGCCCGGCGTGGCGTCAACGTCACCGTGGCGCTTATGGACCGGGAATCGTTCCTGGACGACGACCAGGTCACCGGGGGCGATGCCGACTCCAACTCGGGCGTACTCGTGGATCTCGTCAGCGCGGGGGTCAGGACCTACCTGCTGAAACAGGGAGAGCGGCTGGCCAGTTCGCTGACCGATCCTGTTCGGGAGACAGAGATCGCCGGTCCAGATCATGAATTCGGCATAGCCGGGCAAAGCGTCGTTGAACGCGGTGAAGAAGATGGTCTGGCCAGCGCCGCGGCGGGAGTCGGCGATTGAGTACCAGTACGCTGAGCCGGCCGGCGACGAACGGTATTGAAATTACCGGCCGGGTCCGGCGAGTTTTGGAGATCGCCGGACACATCGCCGGCATCAGCGGCCTTGAAGGGCTCATCACTTACGTCCTTCTTGGCCTGATGGCGCTCGTGGTCGCATGGTCCGTTCAGCTGGCTGACTGGGGAGACTCCCCGGTCCTGATCTGGACGGTACTTACCGGCGCAGCCCTGGGCGTCGCGTTCACCCGTTCCCTGGGCCCGTGGCCGTTACGCCACCTCGCCGGGATCATGATCGGCGTGCCTTTTGCTATCTGGCAGGTCTCGTCCAATGCGGACGGCACAAACGTTATCGCCCGATTTGGCGATACCTGGACCCGGCTCGAAATATGGATCGATATCGCAAGGGCGGACGGCATTAGCACGGACCCGTTGCCGTTCAGTGTTTTCCTGTCCGTCATCGCCTGGATCGTTGCCTATACCGCCGGGTGGAGCCTGTTCAAATGGCGGTCGCCGTGGGCGCCGTCGTTCATTTTTGGGATCGCGATCCTCACAAACCTGAGCTATAGATTCGGCCAGTTTGAGTACACCTTCTATTTCTTCGCGGCGATTGCCATTGCCCTGTTTGCCCACCTGACCCTGGTTAACACCCGCCGCCGGTGGGACGCTGCCGGTATCCAGTACTCCCATGGAATTAGCCTCGACAGCATCATGACGCCGATCCTGATCGGAGCAATCGTTGTCGTGATCGCGGGATTCATGCCCATGTACAGAATCCGGCCGGAGACCCTGGACCGGGCATGGGGAGCGATGAAGGATCCGTTCCGCGACGGACTCGGAGGCCACGCGTCGCGGTTGTTCCCGAACGTTGGAGGCGTCGGATCGGGCGATTTGGGCGCTTTCGATCAGGTCCTCGCCTTCAAGGGAAGTATCAAGTTCAAACAGGACCCACTGTTCTTTGTCGAGTCACGGTACGAGACGCTCAACCCGGCGCGCGCTTACGCCGTTTATACATCGCAGGGATGGCTTGCGGGGCCCGTCACCGAGGTCACCCGTCAACCGTCCGAGTCGTTGCCCCTTGAGGGAACCCTTCTTGAGCGTATCGCCGTCGAGCAGCGCCTCGTCTCGGACGAAGAAAGATTGGGATTCGCTATCCCCGGCGACTACACCCTCAATATCGACCGCCCTTACATCTCGGAAGAACTCCCGCCGCTACGAGTTCGGCTAAACATGGTGGAGGGTACGCTCGACCCAAACCTCCCGGAAGATGTCATTGCTTACTCCGACGCGCTCAGGGAGATTTACGTCAACTCAGACCTCATCACCGCGCCGAGGGTTGACGATGTGATCGCAGAACTCCTGCCGCCCGACCTGGAGATAATCGAGTTTGAGGAAAGAAACGGCGCTCTGGAATGGATAAGCGTCGAGCGTATCAGCGAGCCGATTTTCGACCAGCTGGCGGTTCGCTTCACTGAACGCGCCGAAACGGGCGAACCGATCATCGTGCAACGGTTGTTGTCGCAAGCCACGGAAGACCAGCTCAACGAAGCCGGAACCGAATACCCGCTGTGGGTGACGGACCGGTATCTCCAGTTGCCGGGGACGCTTCCCGACGAGGTAGCGGACCTCGCCGGTCAGATAATCACTGATGCCCGGGCTGTCACGCCGTACGAGAAAGCTGAAGCCCTGGTCGCCTATCTACAGGGTTTCGGATACAGCCAGGATATTGAGGGTCCGGGACCGAAACAAGATGGAGTTTCTTACTTCCTGTTCGATACCGCTCTGGAACCCTGCCGGGGTGACTCCGTCGGCCCCCGGTGCGATGACGATGGGGCGAAAGGCTACTCCCAGTATTTCGGCTCGGCCCTCGCCGTCATGTTGCGTACCCAGGGCGTGCCGGCGCGCATGATCTCTGGATTCAAGGCCGGCGAGTTTGATCCGGTGCGCGCCGGCTTTGTGATCCGGGATGTCGACAGCCACGGTTGGGCGCAGGCTTACTTCCCTGAATACGGTTGGATCGATCTGGAATCCACTCCCGGCGCGTCTCAACCGGTGCGTGGTGTGCTACCAGAAATGGAGATAACGGTGTCGTCGGGAACCGACTCTTTCGCCGCCGGTGCCGACCTGTTCACAGAGACCGGGGAATCCCCGGTGGGGACGGGCGATGGCCCTGACCTGGATCAACTTCTGAGCGCCTCCGGCCGGGACAGTTCGACGCCGGTCTGGCCGTTCATTGCGGGCGTGGCGACCATGCTGGCATTCATCGGCGGCGTCTTCGCATGGCGCTGGCGCTACTGGGCGATGTCGCCGACCGGCCGAGCCTACGCCGGTATGTCTCGATTGGGCTGGCTCTCCGGGACCGGACGACGACCGCATGAAACCCCCGGCGAGTACGCTCTGCGGCTCGGCGAGATAGCTCGTGACGCCGATGATGGGGCACAGGCGATAGCAACGGCCTTCGAGATTGAAACGTACGGCGGACGCGAGGTCCCGGAAGCGGTTCACGAGGGTGCAAAAGACGAGTGGCCGACGGTTCGCTGGGCGCTGTTGCGGCGGTCTCTGCTCCGGCTAATCGGGGTCAAACCGCGACCCCCGCTCAGGGTGATGATGGCCAATCCGGTACAGCGCCCCCTTTACTCCAGCCTGGCCGCCGCAGAGATGGAAATTTCAGACGGGTCCGGAGTACAGGCCGGCGCTTGAGTACGATGTCTTCGAAACGGCGTACGGGTGGATAGCGTAATCGCGTCTGAGGATGGGACCAGGCGGATCAGCCTTCCGGAGCGGCAAGGGCCGACGCCCTGGCGGGGCTGGGCAGATGATCGAAGTCGGACAGCGTACAACTCAAGCTGCACGCGTGAGCAAGGGAGTCAGTCAGAGTCGCCCTGCGATGTCGGGTCGTCGATGCCGATCTCTGATAGCTGGACCAGGGTTTCGAGGGCGTCGCGTGCGATCTCTGCTTCTTCCTGCGGGGCGACCAGCCTGACGGGTGTCGCAGACACGCCCAGAAAACCGTATGTGTCGCCCGCCCTCAACTGGCACCTGATCTGTGCCTGGGAGAGCAGATCCTGCCACATCTCCGCCGTCATCTGATCCGGCGCGGTGGCAAATACAACCCATTCCATAAGTACAGCTTACGCCCCGATAAATTACTTACGCGGGGGTGGCGTCTGCCATCCCCGGGATCAAGACGTTCTCACTTCCTATCAGCTCAGACAGGTTTGATACAAGCTCGTCACACGGCTGGATGGCGAACGGCATTTCCAGTGTCACGACCCGTTCTCCCGTCTCGACTTCAAGGATAAACGGGTGATCGCCCTTGTAGTTCAGGAGCAACCGGATGATGTCCTCGAATCGGTCCTTGTCCTCGGATGTCACGCCGGTCTCGGATACCCGTATCGACATCGCCGGTTGCGCTGGAACTGGTGATTCTGAATGGCCGGAAGAAGCGCCATTTCCGTTGGTCGCGCCGTTCTGCCCCGTGGCGATGCCGGCGGGGTTTGCCCCCATCGGGGATGCCGGCGTGAGCCGGTTCGGGTTATGCGGCGGAGGGGCTTGCGCCGGGGCGCCGGGCTGACCCGGGGAGGCGTTCGTCAATGGGACGGCTTCTTCGTGTCCGGGCAATCGATACTCCCGTGCTTCTTCCACTGATATTGATACGCGTCCGTCGCGTTCCCGCACCGATCCGGTTAGCGAAACAAATGTCCCCTGCTTCCAGAGATGTTCGGTCGCCGCAAGAATGTTGGACCACACCACGAGTTCTATGTCGCCGCCGAGCAACCCGAACTGGATGGATACAAAGCGGTCTCCCTTGCGCGTCGTCAGCTCGTGGACCGTGCCGACCTGTCCCACCGAGGATTTGCGCTGGCCTGAAATATCGGCCGTGAGCTGGTTTGCGAACACGATCGATTCGTCTTGCAACTGGTACATCGCGCGGGTGATCGGGTTCTCCGTGATCTCGACGCCAAGCAACTCACGCTCCCAGAGCGTTCGCTCGTGATCGGTAACATCGCCGCCGCTCGGCAGTTCAAGTGCGGGGAGGGGGGTGTCCACGGAGTCGCCGAGCATATCGAACATGGTGCTCTGGCCGGAGTCGCGCAACTCGCTCTCGCGCCGGATCAGGGCCATGATCCGGTCCAGTCCTTCGATCATGGCGCCGCGATCGCCGAGCCGATCAAACCCGCCGACCTTCATCAGGCTCTCAAGGGCGCGTTTGTTGAGGCCGCCGAAATCGACACGCTTGCAGAAATCTTCTAGCGATTCGAACGGCCCGCCGGAGTTTCGCTCTTCGATGATCGGCTCGATCGCACTCGCCCCGACGTTCTTGACGGCGGCCATGCCGAAACGGATGGCTTCCGTGTCATCGTTGCGATCAACAGAGAAACCGACCTGCCCGAGGTTTACGTCGGGCGCCAGGACAGTGATGCCGAGTCTGCGGCATTCGGTGATGGCGGCGCTGAGCTTGTCCGGCGCGCCCGTCGCTGCGTCCAGGAAGGCCACCATGTACTCGACGGTGTAGTTGGCCTTCAGGTATGCCGTCCAGTACGACACCATGGCGTAACAGACGCTGTGCGCCTTGTTGAAGGCGTACCCGGCGAACGGCTCGATCAGGTTGAACATCTGCTGCGAGAGTTCGGGAGAGTAGCCGTTGCTGATACCGCCGGCGATGAACTTCTCGCTTTCGGCCGCCATGACCGCTGCGTCCTTCTTGCCCATCGCCTTGCGGAGGATGTCCGCCTCTCCGAGCGTGTATCCGCCGAAACGCTGTGCAACCAGGAGCACCTGGTCCTGGTAGACGACGATCCCGTAGGTCTCTTCGAGCAGATCTCTCAGGTCATCGTGCGGGTAGGTGATCTGGCTGCGGCCGTGCTTGGCGTTAATAAAATCGCCGATGAACTCCATCGGGCCGGGCCGATAAAGAGCGATCATGGCGGCGACATCCATGACCGAGTTCGGACGCAGCTCTTTGATGTAGCGCCGCATCCCTGAGCCTTCAAGCTGGAACACGCCCGCCGTCTCGCCGGATGACAGCATGTTGAACGTGGCCGAGTCATCGAGCGGAATGTCCGGCAGCGTCAGCGTCTCGCCGCGCGTCTCGGCGATCAGTTTGAGGGCGCGATCAAGGATGGTGAGGTTCGTCAGCCCCAGGAAGTCCATCTTGAGCAACCCGATCTTTGCGAGCGGCGCCATCGGGTACTGCGTCGTTGGAACGGCGTTCGCATCGGACCCGGTGGCCCGGGCGAGCGGGACATAGTCCGTGAGCGGTTCTTCCGTGATCATCACCCCGGCGGCGTGGGTGCTGGCGTGGCGGACCGTGCCCTCGATCCCCTGTGCAAGATCCAGCAGGCGCTGGCCATTGCCGCCATCGTTCGCCGCCTGCTGAAGTTCCGGGGTCTCGTTGATCGCCTCCCCGAGCGTGATCTTCAGCGTGTTCGGGATAAGCCGCGCCAGCCGGTCGACCTCGGCGAGCTCGGTGCCAAGCGCCCGTCCGACATCCCGAACCGCCGCCTTCGCGCCGAGGGTGCCGAATGTAACGATCTGCGCCACGTGCCCATCGCCGTACTTGTCCAGGCAGTAGCGGATGACCTCCTCACGCCGATCGTCCTGGAAGTCCATGTCGATATCAGGCATCTCGCGTCGTTCGAGGTTCAGGAAGCGTTCGAACACGAGCCTCGTGGCGAGCGGATCGATGTCGGTTACGCCGAGACAGTACAAAACCAGGCTCGCGGCCGCGCTTCCGCGCACGCCGAAAACGATGCCCTCCCGGTGGACGAAGTTGGCGATGTCCCAGACCACCAGGAAGTAATCCGGGAACCCGGTTTTTTCGATCACCTCGAGTTCGTAGTTGAGCCGGTCCCAGACGGCCTGGTCGGCGCTCGGGTAACGCTGAACCAGGCCCTCTTCACAAAGCGTCCTGACGTACTCGAGAGCGGTTTCGCCGTTCGGCGTCTGGTAACGCGGCAACCGGCTCTGAGTGAAGTCGATCTCAAGCTCACACTCTTCGGCGATCCGGCCGCTGTTGGCGATCGCTTCGGGATGCTCGGGGAAGAGGGCCGCCATCTCTTGCTCAGATCGCAGGTAGAAGGTTGGATCCTCCATCTTCATCCGGTTGCTGTCCGTGACGAGCGAGTTGGTCTGGATGCACAGCAGGATGTCGTGGAGTTCGTGGTCGGACGGGTGCGTGTAATGGTTGTCGTTCGTGGCGACCAGTGGAGTGCCGGTTTCCTTCGCCAGCTCAAATACGGCCCGGTTCATCGTGAGCTGATCGGGGATCTTCTCGTGCCACATCACTTCCAGGTAATAGTCATCCCCAAAGACCTGGCGGTACCAGTCCACGGCTTCTCGCGCTTTGTCCACCTGGCCGCGTACGACGTGGGTGCCAATCTCGCCGGAGAGGCAGCCGGAAAGGACGACGAGACCCTCGGAGTGCTCTTCGAGGATCTCGCGATCCATACGGGGCCGATAGTAGAACCCTTCAAGCTGGGCCTTGCTGGCGAGTTTGAGGAGGTTTCCGTAGCCGACCTCGTTCTTCGCCAGCACCGTAATGTGGTACGGGGACCGGTCGGAGGGATTGCGGGTCAGCCGACTGTCCTGCGCTACGTAGCCTTCCATGCCGATGATCGGCTTGATGCCGGCGGCCTTGCAGGCGCGGTAAAAGTCGATCGCACCGTACATCACCCCGTGATCGGTGAGTGCTAGCGCGCTCTGTCCGAGTTCGGCCGCCCGATTGGCCATCGCATCGACCGAACTCAGCCCATCGAGGAGGCTGTACTCGGAATGATTATGGAGATGAGTGAACAAGGCGCGTGAGAACCTTTTGTGCGCGAGCTCGGAAGGGGATGCGCATCCCCTCCGTTAACGATGCTCCCGGCCTGGGACCGTTCGCCTCCCGGCGGAAACACCGGCGGTCACCGGGTGCTCGGACTATAGCCCGCGGAGCGGTCGCGCGTCGAGACCCTGCATCCCCTAAATGTTGTTGTGGATGGATGGCATGTCACCACTTCTTGTGGATATCTGCTCATCAGAACCCCAATTTGGGTCGAAGTCCACGAGTGACGCGAACAGGGTGGCCAGGAAAACCATCAATGCCACGATCAAGATGATCATCAGTACGAGGCTGATCCAGAAAATGGCTTTAGCCGTCGGGGAGCTTGTGCCGGGCAGGTCATCTACTTCGGGACCAGACTTAACGACGTAAGTCCCTACCCATTTATCGTGCCAGGTTCGATTGTCGCGATCCCAGTATGCGGTCCAGAAACCTGCACCGATCACGATGAAGCTAATCATGCTCGCCAGAGCGCGGACCCACATCTGGAAAAAACCCGCCAGCTCTCCCGTGTCCCGAACCACCCTGAGACCGACAATACGCGCTCCGATATCCTGCCCTCGTTGGTACAGGACCATCGTCCAGAAGAATGCGCCGATCGACAAAAGCCAACCGACAACCGGGAGAGCGGTTATGAACTGGACAGCGATGTAAGAGATTAGCCAGGCTCCGGTTCGGCTTCCCATGGGGGCAAGCTCGCCCGGGATGGCGGTCCCGTTTGATGCGATGGTGGAAGGCAGATAGGCCCCGGGATCACCGGTTTGATGTTGGCCGCGTAAACCTGCCGGAACCTGAGTGCCGCATTCCCGGCAGAAGTTGGCGCCCGCCATAAGACGAGCGCCACAATTGCCGCAGAATCCCTGGATCGACGAAGTCAAAATTGACCCCCTGCCTCCGCTCGATATTGCCTTCCGTCGAGTCTCGTCTGCCGGTTCCCTACTCCACGAACTTCGTGAGTACCACGCAGGCGTTCTGGCCACCGAAACCGAAGCTGTTGGAGAGGACCGTTTTGACGTCTGCTTCTCTCGCCACGTTCGGCACGTAGTCCAGATCGCAGGCCGGATCGGGATTCTCGTAGTTGATCGTCGGGTGGATAACGCCATCGGCGATGGTACAGATTGCGGCCGCCGCTTCCAGTCCACCGGATGCGCCCAGGGAATGCCCGATCATCGACTTGGTCGAGCTGATCGGCGTGCTCACCGCGTGCTCGCCGAACACCGTCTTGATTGCGAGGGTCTCGGCGGCGTCGTTTATCGACGTCGAAGTGCCGTGGGCGTTGATGTAATCGACGTCCTGTGGCGCGATATCAGCGTCGCCCAGGGCCATCCGCATCGCTCGAACGGCGCCCGCGCCGTCTTCTGGCGGGTGGACGAGGTGGTGGGCGTCAGAAGTCACGCCCCATCCGGCGAGTTCGCCGAGTATCGGCACGCCCCGGTCCAGCGCGTGCTCCAAATCCTCCAGGATCAGGATTCCTGAACCCTCGGCAGGCACAAAGCCGTCGCGGTCTGCGTCGAAGGGCCGGCTCGCCTTCTCCGGCGCTTCGTTGCTGCTCGTGGACAGGGCGTGGATCGTCGAAAACCCTCCGAGTCCGATCTCGCAAATCCCGGCCTCCGCCCCACCGGCGACCATCACATCAGCGCCGCCGCGCCGGATGACCTCGGCCGCCTCGCCGAGAGCTTGTGTTCCCGCGGCGCACGCCGTGATCGTGGTCCCGATGTATCCGGTGGCCCCGTAAACGCGGCTCACGTTCGCCGCCGCCATGTTGGGCAGCATCATCGGTATGTAATAGGGCGAAATGCGCGTCCCGCTGCGCCTCACCATCACCCGCGCCGCGGCCTCCGTCTCCGGGTATCCGCCGATGCCCGTGCCGAGCAGTACGCCGCACCGGGTTAGCTCATCATCCGACAGGCCATCGAGCCGGCCGAGTCCGGCAGACTCAAGCGCCTCTCCGGCGGCGATCACGGCGAACTGTGCGAAACGAGCCAGCCGGCGCGTCTCTTTGCGGTCCATGTACTGAGTCGGGTCAAAATCCTGGACCGTCGCGCCGATGCGGCACGGGTAGTCGTCGATCCCATCGAGTGGTAGCGGAGTCACTCCTGACTCTCCCGCCTTCAGGGCGCTCCAGAACGTATCAACATCGTGTCCGATCGCCGAAATGACGCCGACCCCGGTTACTACAACCCTGCGTCTGCCGTTGCTGTCCGTCATGGTGTTAACACCGAGTCCTGACATCGAAGTTTCTTGAGGTTGCCCGGGCGAGATCGAGTTTCATGAAGAGCCGTGCCGCGCGTCCGGGCCTGGTTGATTCCCGGTAGTCGGGACGGTTGAGCTGAGGGCGGATTCCTCGTACGACGGCATCATCTCGCCGCGCATATCCGGGTATATTTCCGGCGCTATGGAGAGCATTGTTTCTCGTACCTCGGCTGCCACAAACAACGAGCCGGTCGCTATTATCACGTCCCCGGGAGATGCGATAAGCCGCGCCTCCCTCAATGCGCTTTCGACATCAGACGTGACCGCGGCAACCGAAATATTATCGCATCGCAGGGCGTCGGCCACCGTTTCGGCGGCGACCGCCTTCGGGTGGCGGGTACGTGTGACGATGACCTGCGGCGCGAGCCGGGAAAATTCACGGGCTGTTGCGGTGAAATCGTGTCCCCCGGAACCGGCATACACGAGCACGATGCGTCCGGCCAGCGGGAAAAGCGACTCCAGCGTGGTTACAAGCGCCGCAGCCGAGGCGCTGTTATGTGCGCCGTCCACGATTATCTGGACCGCTTCATCCTGGGTCGTGAGCACCTCAGCGCGCGCCGGCCACCGCACCGCCGAAATACCGCGTGAGACAGAGTCCGCGCTGATCGCCAACTTTCGTTGCGAGGCAAAAGTTTCGAGAGCAGTGATGGCGGTCATAGCGTTTTCGACCTGGTGAGGGCCGGGGAGAGGAAGCTCCAATCGGTACTCGTTTGAAGCACTTTGAAGCGCCAGGCATTGCACACGCAATCCATCAGTTGTTGTGACCTGTTCCGCATCGCGTGCGAGCGACAGATGATCGTGTGCGTACGTCACTTGCGAGCCGCGTTCGCCCGCCGCATGTTCGATGACGGGCCGCGCCGCGGGCGCCTGGTTCCCGACCACGACCGGGACGCCGGGTTTGATGATTCCCGCCTTTTCGAACGCGATCTTTGGAACCGTGTCGCCAAGGACGGCGGTGTGGTCCAGGCTAATCGGCGTGATCACCGCTACATCCGGCGTCACCAGATTCGTCGCATCAAGCCGCCCGCCAAGGCCGACCTCAATCACCTGGACATCTGCGCCCACCGATCGGAACTCGACAAAGGCCATCGCAGTGAGCAGCTCGAACACGCTGACAACCCCGACATCGCCGCGCTTCTCGACCGCCTCAACTTCCGGCCATAGTTCTTCGACGAGCGCGGCAAATCTATCGGCCGAAATTTCTTCCATATCGACCCGGATCCGCTCCGTAATGCGGTGCAGATGGGGGGAGGTGAACAGACCCGTCCGTAAGCCCGCCGCCGTCAGAACGGAGGCGATCATGGCGGAACTGCTCCCTTTGCCCTTTGAACCGGCGACATGGATCGTGGGAGTGGCGCGCTCCGGGTGATCAAGGCGCGCCAGTAAAACCTCCATTCGCCGGAGGTGGAAATCGGGTGGTTCGTTGACCCGTGACTTTCGCTCGAAATCAGCGAGGGAGAGTAACTGGGCGACAGCGTCTCGGTAGTTCAGCGGGTGGTCTTTCTAAATTGTGTCTGGGTCGAGACGAGACGGCGACATCGCGTGTGTGACGCGCCCGACTCGCTCCGTTGAATGCTGACGACAATTCTAATCTTGCTTGCCGGCCTGCAACCGGGTTCTGCCGGGCCTTTTTTGTCCGGATCACCCGGAAGCGGCCTTGATTTTATGATCCCCGGGTGCGGAATAGCCTCAGACAGGCCGGCGGGACTCGCGCGATTCGAGCGCCCGGACTCCCCTGCGGTCCACAGGCTGGGGTATATTCCGCCTGCCCACACCACGTGAGCGCCCGGATCACTGGAAACAACTGGAGAGGAACACATGAGCGCACGGATAGGAATCATCGGCGGCGGCGCGATCGGCGGCTACACGGGCGGGATGCTCACCAGGGGCGGACATGACGTTACGATCGTCGACCAGTGGCCGGAGCACGTCGCCGCGGTGAAAGCCAATGGCCTGACCATTCGTCACAACGAAGACGAAGTAAACATCCCCGCCAACTACATCAACATCAACGAGTTGCAGGCCATCGACGACCCGTTCGACTACGTTTTCGTCGCCGTGAAGTCCTACGACACGGAGTGGGCCGCCACGCTGATGCGCCGTTACCTGAAGCCGGACGGCGCCTACGTGGACTTCCAGAACGGCATCAACGACTACCGGCTGGCGGAGACGGTCGGCGTCGGGAATGCCCTCGGTTGCGTCATCACTATCGCCGCCGGTTGCTACGAGCCGGGCATCGTGCAGCGCACCGACACCAATCCAGTGGCGTACAAGATCGGCGAGCACGATGGCTCCGACAGCGCGCGGGCGCGTGAACTGGTAGAGATCGTTTCGTCGGCGTCCGAAGGCACCTATTTCACGGACAACCTGTGGGGCGAGCGCTGGGCCAAATTGGCCATCAACTGCATGGTCAATCCGATGGCGGGAATCACCGGGTTGACGTCCGACAAAGTTCGCACAGACCCGCTTGTGCGCGACATCCGGACACAGGTCGGCGCCGAGGTCATCCGGGTCGGGCGGGCGCTTGGCCACAACATCGGCGACCTCCTCGGGGTGCCGGCACAGATGTTTATCGATGCCGCCGAGGGACGGAACGTCGAGGATCTCGAGATCGAGATGGACAAACAGGCCGCCAATTCGGGAGTTGCCGGCCGTGCATCGTTCCTCCAGGACGTGATCAAACACAGGCGTACAGAGATCGAATTCCTGAACGGTTACGTAGCGGAACAGGGACGCGAGACCGGAGTTCCAACGCCGTTCTGTGACGCGCTGGTTGCCGTCGTTCGTGAAGCGGGTGTCGGCAAACTCGAGCCGGACCCGGAAAACCTGTCGCCGGTGGCGTCGCTGCTCCAGGCGTAAACCGGACCGATAAGATCGTTTGACCCCGCATGACGCGTCTTGTTCGAACGCGCCGTGAGTTGCCAGAGCCACACAGATATGACCGTCAGAAGCCGAATCATCCCGGACACCGGTCGGCCTATCTGGCTCGCGCTGCTCACGGCCGCGTCAATCCTGTCGATCGCGTGCGGCGCTGGCGGCGAAGAAACAACCCGACTGTCGTTTGATGTCGGGCCTTCGCCGCATCTCGTGGTCGGCGCTGGACACGGGGATGTGATCGTGCAAACCGGGGCTGCTGGCACGATCACTGTCCTCGGCGTGACTACCGCAGCGGACAACGTGGACCTTGAAATCGGCGCCATAGCCGATGTCGTCACGGTGGCTTCCGTCACAGGGTCCAGCCGGAACCTGTTCGGTGACACTGCACAGGGCGGGGTCGATTTCACTTTCACCGTACCCCCGGAGACCGTGATCGAGGTGGGTATCGCCAACGGAACGGTAAGCGTGGACGGGGTACAGGCCGGCGGCGTGATCAGCGCCGGGATCGGGAGCATCGCGTTGCGCGACGTAACGGGAGAGTTTTCGGGCGGCGCCGGTTCGGGCGATATCGAAATATCCAGAGGGACCGGTTCCTTCCGATTCACCACAGGCATGGGCTCGATCAGGTTCGAGGGCGACCTGATCTCGGGCGGAGTGAACGAGTTCGAGGCGGGCACCGGGGACGTGATCGTAGCGATTTCCGGGGACGCGGACATCGAACTTGAAGCGACCGTCGCTAAGGGCTCGCTATCGAGCGAACTCACTCTCACGGAGGAAACGTCCACCCTGTCCGGGAGTGGGGGCACTCTCGCCGGAACTCTCGGAGATGGCGGCGCTGATCTTGTGATTACGGTCGGGACCGGCTCCGTGGAAATCAGCGACCGGCCCTTCTGAATCGATCGGGCCGAATCCGGGCGTGTCAGCGTTTTCGCAACGCCCGGAGAGCCAGCCACCGGCCGCCATTTCAAGGTCTCTTCCCTTCGTTTCCGCGCCTCCCGCTCCTGACCGGAATGTTGCGCCCGAACACCCGCGCATATCGCGTGCGATCGCCGCGCGATCCAATTGCGATCCGATACCCGGGTGCTAGTCGACCACTGACACCGGGATTTTCTTCGGGTGAACGGGCTCCAATTTTGGGAAGGTGATGCTCAGAATCCCGCCTTCAAGCGTGGACTCCGCCTTGTCCTCATCGACGGTGGCGGGGAGACGCACAGAACGGAAAAACTCGCCCGTACGGCGTTCCCGCATGATGTAGTGGTCCGAATCGGACTCGTACTCGTCTGCGGTTTGCCCCTTGATCGTCAGCACCCCGTCCCGGACCGCTACCTCGAGATCCTCCGACTTGACGCCCGGCACAGAAGCCAGCACTACGATGCGGTCGTCTTCTTCCGTGATGTCCACCGCCATCGTCCAGTTTTCGATTGCGTGGCCGACCGCCGACTCACCAAACGGCTCCCACATTCGGTTCATCATTTCGTCCAGGCGGCGCATCCGGCCGTATGGGTTCCATCGTTCCAGCATGTGTGTGCTCCGCTCTGCCGGAACGGTGCCAGGACACGCGCGCCTTTTGCCGCTCCGACCGTATCCCTCACAAATCACGATACCGGTCGGAACGTGAAGGCGACATGACATTTCGCCACACGCGAATGTGGGATGCGTGATACGCGTCGGCGTGCTTTTTTGCGAGGGCCCCGATCGTTCAGGCAGGCCGCACCGGGTACCTGGGCCGTCGAGATTTCAGATTGCTGGACGGGCCATCCGGCCGGGCCCCGTTCAGCATCGCCTTCGTCGAGTCGCCCAGGGCGTACCCGATTCTGCGGTGGTCCGCCAGCACATCGACCGAGTGTTCGCTGAGGCCGGAGGTTGGTCGATGATCCTCTCCGCGGAAGCGATGGCAGGCGCGCTGATCCACGGCGGAGGGGACCCCCGCGGCGGCGTCACAAGCGTGTGCCCACGGACACATGTAAGCGATGCAGCGCGTCATCTCACCGGCGAACGGCGCGTACTCCGGCCCGGCTCCAAGAAAACGGAGAGCCGCGACCTGTCGATCCGACAACGTCCGTAAACGTCCCGAACGGGGTCGTGCTGCGCGTGGTGATGTGAACCGTGTTGTCATACAGCCTGTTGTGCCCGCGAGTTCCCTGACACGGAATCCGTGCGGAACCGTGTATCCCGCCAGATAATCCCAGGACTCCGGAGACCTCTGGAGGGCGCCCGGTGGGATCCGGGCAACGTAGTTACACGCTATCTGTTACCCGGAACCCGGTAAAGGCGTGCATGACGCCGTATCGCGCCGATCTGGACTACAGCTCGGTGACGCTACCACCGTTTACGTTGATCGACTGGCCGGTGATGTATCTCGCGCGATCCGAGCAAAGGAAACCGATCAGATCGGCAACCTCTTCGTCCGTTCCGGCCCGGCCCATTGGGATGTTTGACTCGAGAGTTTGCCATCCCTCACCCCGGCCCAGAACGTCCATCCGGGCGGTGTCGATAGCGCCCGGGCACACGCCGTTCACATTAATTCCATGCGGCGCGAGCTCTTTCGATAGCGCCTGGGTGAAACCGTTGATGGCGAAGTTTGCCGCGTTGTAAGCGGACGTGTTCGCCGAGCCGCGCTTACCGGCCGTCGAAGACAGATTGACGATGGCTCCGCCATCGGCATTTCGTCCGATCAGGTGCCTGGCTACGGCCCGGGCGCACAGGAAGGAGCCGACCACCTTGATGTCCAGCACTCGGCGGAACAGGGACTCATCGAGATCCACGACCGCGACGCGGTCCTCCCCGCGGCGAAACGCCGCGTTGTTGATCAGGATATCGACCCGGCCGAACTCGCTGATCGTATCTGCGACCATCTTGTCCACCGCATCGGAACTGGATACATCGACCACCAGCGGAAGAGCGCGTTGGCCTAGCTCACGAACCTGGTCGGCTACCGACTCGATGTCACGCCAGCCGATAGCCTTTTCGTCATCGGCGAACGTCTCCGGGTCCCGTCCCGTTCCGGTTATCACCACGTCGGCGCCCATCTCCGCCAGCCTCACCGCTGATGCGCGCCCGATACCCCGAAGCCGGCCGGCTCCGGTGACGATCGCTACTTTGCCCGCAAGTTCTTTGCTCATCGATTACTCCAAGATATCCAAACGCCCCGTTGTTCCGGGGATTGATCAACCGGGTCTTTCGCCAAGGGTCAGACTACTCGTGAGGAGCCCTGCACTCCGCCTGAAAAACGTTATCTCTACAACATCGCCCGCTGGATGCTCCCGCAGGAATTGCTCCAGCGCCAGTGTGTCCGGGATCGCCGTGTCATTGATCTGGATGATTATGTCGTCTATTTCGAGAACGCCGTCGGCCGGACTGCCGGAAACGACGTTCAGGATGCCCACTCCCCGCAGTACCGGAAGGGAGAGCTGATCGGCGAGTGTAGGGGTGATGTCAAGCGGTACGATACCCAAAAAACCCGGTTCGACACCACTTTGAGCGGCAAGGCGCACGGCGACGGCGTGAGCGGTGTTGATCTCGATGGCGAATCCAATGCCGTCTCCGGTCGGGATCTTGGCGGTGTTAATACCGATTACTTCGCCGTTCATGTTCAGGAGCGGGCCTCCACTGTTGCCCGGGTTGATTGCGGCGTCCGTCTGAATCAGGTCGGAAAGCACTTCCGTGCCGTCCACGAGGGATCGATCCAGCGCGCTGACCACTCCCTTGCTGACGGTTGGGCCGCCGGGCAGATCAAGTGCGTGGCCTATCGCCACGACATCCTCACCTACCCGGACGATGTCCGAGTCCCCGATCCCGGCGCTCGGCAAATCGTCGGCATCCACGCTAACGACGGCGATGTCGATGGATGAGTCAAGTCCGACGAGCTCGCCAACCAGAACTCTGCCGTCGGCGAGTGAGACGCGGATTTCTACCGCGTCTTGGACGACGTGGCGATTCGTCATGATCAGCCCGCCATCCGCAAACGCGACTCCCGTTCCTGTGCCGCTGTCGCCGGATGACGTAACGACTCCGATATGGACGACAGAGGGCGCCGCCGCCGCAACAAGATCCGCTGTCCCGAGCGCGGGCGCAGGCGTCGGGAACGGTGTCGGGAATGTGATCGGCGTCGGCGCCGGCGGGATGACGACCGGCGTCGGCGTTAACGGCATGGCGATAGGTGTTGGTTCAGGCTGGGGTGTGGCCGTCGGCTGGGGTGTGGCCGTCGGCTGGGGCGTAGCCGTTGGCTGCGGCGTGGCGGTCGGCTGGGGCGTTGGCTGTGGAACCGGCTCACCGATCTCGGGTTCGACCGCCGGGCTGCTACACGCGGCGAGGGCTATGGCGATGACAACGGCGAATACGGCCGCGCCCGAGCGCCTCTTTATGTTTCGATCGATCAATCGCCGGAACACTGTATGGCGACCCCGCTTTCGCCAGCTTGATCCGATACTCCCGATTACGAACAACCGGTGATCGGGCATTCTCGGATCCAATGTGGGCGAAATTGTACGGGGTGCGGGAGGCACGCCGGCTCCGTCTCCGGGCCAATCATCCTGGATCTCTGTGACACAGCGCCGTCGTACTCCTTCACATATATCGGCGTACCCGGCGAATCCGTGCCATTCGACCGTCAGTTAAGATTCCTCGGTTGTTCAGATGCCAGAGATGTCGGGTCGCTAACAGGAGCTTGTAGGAAGACGACGAACCATCGGTAGCTCAGGCTCAGGACTGTTTCTGTTCGGCCGTTTCATCCGCCGCCGAGGGACCGCGGACGCCGGGCTACTTCTTGGAGTCGGACTGGCGGTTCTGATCGCCACGATCGTGATCGGCGGCTCCCCGGCCTACCTCAGAAGCCTCGACCGCGTTGGCGTAGAAGCCGTGCTCGACGATCTGCCGCCGACCGGCAAGAACCTCATCGTGAGCAACGATGCGATCCCCTCCAGGCTGAGTTCGGTCAACGCCGTCACGTCCGATATTGACGCAACGTCCCGCGCTACTTTCGGGGAGATCGCGTCGGACTCGAGACGCGCGCTTCGCTCCCCTTACCATCGGAATATAGACCCGGTCACGATCAGTGAATGGTCCCTGGCACGGTTCGTGTTGATGGACGGATTCGCAGACAACGTACAGTTCGTGTCCGGCGAACCACCTCAAACGCCGGCGAATAACCGGCCCGGCGCTGCGTCAGAAATCGTGGCGGAAGCCGCGCTGGTGGCGGATGCCGCCGAAGAGCTCGGAATCACCACCGGCGACACCCTGACGCTCACATTGGCGTTCGGGGCCTCGTCCGCCGTGGACGTGTTTATCAGTGGAACCTTTGTCCCTGACGACGAACTCGGCGAATTCTGGATGGGGTTTGGTGGACCCATCTTGCGCCCGACGGTACTCCCGGGCTTTGCCGGCGGCGTGGCCGGCTTATTCGTGACCGAGGAAGGGTTCGGGGCTGTGGCGCTGGAGGCCGCCGCAACCCCGATGGACGCGGCGTGGATCGTGGACCTCGATCGGATCGGTCTGGCCGAGCTCAATGCAGGCGAGATCGCGGACAGGGCGGATCGGTTCGAAGGGCGTATCGACCAGGACGTCCCGGGGTCGCTGGTCATCACCGGACTTGACAGAGCTTTTAGAGCGCTGGAGCGCAGGTCCGTGTTCGCACGGATACCGATGTTCTTGATGGCGACCATCCTGCTCACCATAGTTGCCTACTACCTGCTGATGGCGGCCAGTGTCCTGGCAGACCGGCGGAAGGACGAGATTGGATCTCTCCGTAGCCGCGGAATCTCGCTGACCCAGATGGCGAAACTCTACGGTCTGGAAGCGGGGATTCTCATCGGGTTACCTGTAGTACTCGGACCGCTGATTTCGGTCGTCCTGATTTCACAGTCGGGGCGAATTCCGCCCTTTGATGGCATAACGGGCGGTGGAACCCTGCCGGCATCTCTTGCATGGGAACAATTTTCGTTCTCCCTCCTGGCCGGGTTGGCAGCCCTCGTGGTGCTCGTCGTTCCGATTGTTTTAAGCGGCGCTGGCAATATCGTGGTTCAGCTCCGAAACGAAGCACGGCCGACACGGTCCCCTTTCTTCCAGCGTTACTTCCTTGACGCAGCGCTTCTGGTCCTCGCCGGATTCCTTGTCTGGGAACTGAGCGCTAATGGCAACGAGGCGATCCGGGTCGACGAGGACGGCGGCCTCAGTACCGATCCGACCCTGTTCTTCGCGCCCGCGCTCACCCTGTCGGCGGTATCGCTGGTCTTTTTACGCGTCTTCCCACCCGTTGTAAGAGGGCTGGCCTTTTTCATGGCCAGATTCGGCCCCGCGTGGGCGGCGCTTGCCGTCTGGCGTCTCGGCCGAGCGCCTTACTTCTACGCCCCTGTCATTCTCCTTCTCACGCTGGCGTCTGGCCTGGCGGTGGTTGCCGCCACGCTGGCATCGACCCTGGAGGACAGCGCGCGAGAGCGCGTGCTTTACGACTCGGGCTCGGATATCCACATCGAAGCGGCCCGGGAGTCGCTCGATAAGGTCGAAATCGCCAGGGAGTTTTCGTCCGTCCGAGAAGCGTCAGCCGCCATGAGAGTCAGGGGCGAGATCGGCACAGCGACCCGTGGCTTCAGTTTTGAACTGCTGGGCGTGCAAGCGGACCGTTTCGCTGACATTGCATGGTTCCGTCCCGACTTTGCCGAAACTGGTCTCACGGACCTCATGGGGGGCATCTCGTCCGGCACGGCGGTGGAACCGCTGTTGCTTCCGGACTCCGCAACTGAGCTCGGGATCTGGACGCAGTCCGACGACGACATCAGACATCTTTTCCTGTGGGCGACGATACGGGGCGGCACAGGTATCGCGGAGACGATCACCCTGGGTCCCGTGGAGCCCGGAGGATGGCGTCTTCAGTCGGCTTCCCTCGAGGGTATCGCCACCCCCGTGGAACTGCTCTCGATCAAGTTGTTTGAGCCGGAAGGGGAGGACAGAGCCACCGCCGGATCGATCCTCCTCGATGATGTCGTCGCGATCGATTCCGCGACCGGCGAGCGAACTATCGTGGTCGATTTTGACCGGCCTGATCGCTGGACACCGTTTCCGACTTCGAACGGCCTGGATGTCGTGTTCAAGATTGCTCGAGAAGCTGAAGACCTCCGAACGGGCGAGATCTCCGGTTCCGGAGTTGGAAGTATGACGTTCGGCCGCGGTACCGACGGCGGCGTTCGCGGTATCTACCGGTCAGCGAGTGGCGGGCCGCTGCCGGTGCTCGTCAGTTCTACCCTGGCCAGAAACGCCGGAATAGCCCTGGACTTTCCGTTTATTGCCCGGTTGTCCGGCGGATTGACCCCGCTCGTGGCCGTCCAGATCGTCGATTATTTTCCGACCATGGATCCCGATACCGACCAGGGATTCATGGTCGTTGATCTGGACGTCTTCGCCGATTTCCTGGAGCTAAAAGGGGCGCTGCCGGTGGACCTGATCGACGAGCTGTTCATCGGGGCCGCACCGGGAAGTCACGATCAAGCGCTGGCGGATGTCAACTCTCTACTAACGGCCGCCGCACGGGTGGACGTAAGACAGGAAATGCAGAGCGAATCGCTGGTCGATCCGTTATCGGTCGCCGGATGGCGCGGGATCGGCCTGCTTGCTGGAATTACGACCTTGATAGTTGTCGTACTCGGTTACCTGACTTACCTGCGGGCGTATGCAGGAAAGATGAACACGGAGGAAGCGTTCGTCCGGTCCATGGGTCTCAGCCGCGGCGGCTACATGGCGGCGGCGGTGATCGAGCATGTGTTCCTCGGGCTGGTCGGCATCTTGCTGGGCGTCATATCCGGCCTGGCCGTCGCCGGGCTCGCGGTGGGCGTCTCCACGAGAACTTCTTCCGGGGACGAACCGCTTCCGCCGTTCAACCTTGCGACGCAGTGGGAACCGGTGCTGATCGGGTACGTGATTCTCTGCATAATCGCCGGGGTTGCGCTGGGCCTGCTTACCGCTCGTTACAGCAGGCGGGCACTGCATGAGGCGACGAGGGTGGACGAGTGATAACGACCGCTCTGAAACTCATCGCCCGTCGTAGTCTCGCCCATCTACGACTATTGACCGCGGTGATCGCCGGGGTTGTGATCGCCGTCGCGATCATGGCCGCGACTCTCATCTATTTCGACTCGTTGCGGAATCTTGCTTTGCGGCGGGCCGTGGATCAACAGGCGCCGGCCTCGTTAGACGTGGTGATGCAGTTGTCCGCCGCTGCCGCGCCACGGCCGTTACACGACCGGTTAACTGCCAGGGTCGACGGCATCGTGGACGCGGGCCTCAAAGATTACGTCCGGGAAAAGCATCTCGCAGTGCGATCCGCGTCCTTTGATTTTGCGCCCGCGTCCGATGTGTCACCCGTTCAGGAAGGTGTGACCCGTCGTGTCGCATTCGCTTTTCTTCCGGGCATCGAAGACGAGATCGACATCGTTGCCGGTGTAGCGCCCGGAAGCCCGGGGCCGCCGGCTGAACCCGGCAAAGTTTTCAGGCCCGAGGTCATGATCCCGGCGAGCGTAGCCGACGTCTTCGGTCTGGCAATCGGGGAGACCTACGTCGCCGTTCCTTTCTGGGACAACCACAACCCGGCTCCAGAACCGGTGGTCGCCGGGATTTTCAAGCGGCGTAACCCGGACTCAGCCTTCTGGCGGGTATACGACGACCTGTTCGCGTTTGACTCAAGTAATTTTTCTTTCGCTGTGTCGGTGGTGGACGAGTCTGTCTTTGTAGACGATCTCGCCGGACACCTGCCCAACATGACGGCGTCTTACGGCTGGACGCTTGACGTCGATCCGAACAGCATCGACGCCGCGTCGGCGAAAGGCATCATGGACTCTCTGTCGGCGCTGGAGGCGACGCTGAAGGCCGATAGCAACTCCTACCGGCAGATCACGGGCCTGCATGCCACGCTGTCGGATTTCGAAACCCGTCTCTTCTTCAATCGGCTTCCGATGATCATAGTGATGGTGCTGGTGGTTGTGGTGGTGCTGTACTACGCCGTCACCCTCGCCAGCCTGCTCGTGGACGCGCAGCGGGAAGAGATAGCGCTGTTGAGTACCAGAGGGTCGAGCGGAGGCCAGATAGTCGCCGTCTTTGCGATCGAGGCGGCGGTGCTGTCCCTTGTAGCGGTGGCCATCGGCCCGGTGATCGCTGCCATGGCAATCAGGTACGCCGGAGTCATGCCGTGGTTCAGCGAACTTAACGGCGGCACGGCTGTTCCCGTAAATGTGAGCTGGGCGGCATACCGGCTTGCCGCGCTCGGCGGTGTATTCAGTTTCGCGGCTCTTTTCTACCCCGCATTCAGGGCATCGCGCGTCGGTCTCCTGACGCACCGCAGCCGCACGGGGCGATCGACCGGCCCCCCGGCCTTCCAGCGGTACTACCTGGACGTGGGAGCGCTCGGCGTGGCTGTTGTGCTACTGGCGCAGCTCCAGTCCAGGGGATCGGTTGCGGCGGAAAACCTGGCCGGGGAGAAAACGGTTGACCAGGTAACGCTGGCGTTCCCGGCGTTGTTCCTCGTAGTCGCCGGCGTTGTCATGTTGCGACTGTTTCCGGTGATGATGGAGCTGCTTGCCAGGCTGTTCTCGAGCCGGATCTTCTACCGTCTCATATCGCCGACGATGATCCTCGGGTTGTGGACGATGGCGCGCAACCCCGCTCATTACTCTCGACTGTCCCTGCTGTTCATTCTCACCGCCGGGCTGGGAGTTTTCTCCGCCAACTTTGGCGCCACGCTGGACCGAAGCAGCAAAGACCAGGCCCTTTATGCCACCGGGGCCGATGTGCGCGTCGTCGGCCTGGCGCCCAGGCCCCGGCAGCCGGGCGCGGACATCATCGGCAATATAGACCGGCTGGATGACGTCGAGACGACTACCCGGGTGATGCGGCGCGATGGCGCGGTGCGCCGCGCTTTCGGCAGCGACTCATATCGAATGATCGCCGTGGACCCCGACAACTTTACCGCCACGGCGTGGTCCAGGTCTGACCTGAACGCCGAAGACCTCCAGAACCAGCTGGATTCGATACGCGTCGACGACATGCCGGGAATCCCACTGCCGGACGACACCCGTTTCCTGACCATGCGCGTTCGGCCGAGTCAACCCACGCCCGGGATCAGCGTGTTCGCCAGTTTCAGAGACGAAAACGGAAGGTACTCTGCGGGGTCTCTCGGAACCCTGGAGCCCCGACCGGCGAACGCGCGTCAATTCAATTGTCCAGATCCGGTTGCCACGGACGCCGCGGGAGAATCCGGGGCGCAACCGGACTGGTGCACGATAGGGGGCAGCGCCGGGAGGGTGTCATTCAATGTCGGCGCCGCAAACGCGGTCTCTCAGAACCTCCTCGCGTTTGGATTCAGCGCGCCAGGAGGGTTTCTTTCCGACTCCGGCCGGGTACCGGCTGGCACGTTACAGATCGATGAAATCAGCGCCGTATCGTCGAACGGGACGGTGACCGTGATTGAGTCTTTTGATGATCCCGAAGCGCTGGATCGTTGGAGTGGAACACCGCTGCTCCCGGCCTCCGACGTAAACGACCTCCCGATACCCGGAGCCGTCAGCCTCGGGTGGGGTGAGTTCGAGGCCAGTGGCGGGTTCATGCTTTTCGCCGGACTCGAAACCCCGCCGGCGCCGGTGCTCGCCAGCAGCGAGTTCATGGAGCGCTCGGGTCGCTCCATCGGCGACGTGATGGAGGCAAAACTGGAAACCGCGGACCTGGTCCTGGAAATCGTCGATATCATCGATTTCATCCCGACGGTCGACCCCAATCAAAATCCGTTCCTGGTGGCCGACATTGACGCCGTTCTGGGCGCCGCCAACCGGTTCGGCGCATTCGGAAATGTCCTTCAATACAACGAACTCTGGATCCAGGTCCGGGGGGAAGATACCTCGGAGGTCGGTCGCCGCGTATCTGCCCGGATCAATCTTTTGCCGTTTACGCACACCGGGATCGTGGATCGTGATTCCGCACTCGCGAAGATCGCTTCCGATCCACTCGTCCGGGCCGGCTGGTCGGTACTGCTGGCGCTTGCGTACGCCACCGTGCTTCTCGTGAGCGCAGTGGGTTTCCTGGTTCACTCCCAGGTGTCGTTCGATGCTCGAAAGGGAGAGTTCGCCTTGCTGAGAACCATTGGCCTCTCGATGCGCCAACTGCTCTCGCTTGTCGTGCTGGAGCAGGCGCTCGTTCTCGGCGTGGCTATCGGCATCGGGATTTTCATGGGAACCCGTCTTGGCGGAACAATGTTGCCATTTTTGAGCAACTCGGGCGAAGGTATCCGGGTAGTGCCGCCCATCCTCGTGGAGGTGGATTGGCCATCGTTCGGGATTACCTTTGCTCTGCTTGGCGCGGTGATCCTGGCCGTGGTGGCAGTGATCCTGTTCAGCGTTTACCGTATGTCGATCCAGTCCGTGCTCCGGCTCGGCGAAAGATGACCTTCTTATGACTCCCGCGACACCCGGTTCCTCATACATCTCTTGCAGGGATGTATTCAAGATTTACAAGGTGGCTGATCTTGAGGTCGTAGCCTTGCGCGGGCTTGAGCTGGAGGTGGAGCGCGGGGAGGTCATGGCGATCATCGGCGCGTCCGGGAGCGGCAAATCCACACTGCTCAACATCCTCGCCGGGTACGACGCGCCGTCCGCCGGGCAGGTCCAGGTTGGCGGCTACGACCTGCTCAATATGAACTCCAAACAAATCGTGGAGTACCGGCGTCGCGAGGTCGGTTTCGTCTGGCAACAGACATCCCGCAACCTGTTCCCTTATCTGAACTCACGGGAGAACGTCGAACTACCCATGCTACTGGCCGGCGCTGGCGGTCGAGAGCGTCGTGATCGGGCCGAGGAGCTGCTGGCGCTGGTGGGACTCGGCGACCGGCTCTCGCACAAGCCCGCCCAGCTCTCCGGCGGGGAGCAGCAGCGAGTTGCGATCGCCGTCGCCCTCGGGAACCGTCCTTCTCTCCTTCTGGCGGACGAACCGACAGGTGAACTAGACACCGAGACGGGCCAGGAAATCCTGGACATGTTCGCTACGATCAACCGGGAGCTTGGTACGACCATCATCGTTGTGACCCACGACCCTGCCGTGTCGCAATCGGTCGGGCGTGCGGTCGCAATTCGTGACGGCAAAACGAGTAGCGAGATACGCGGCCGGGTCCAGTTTGATCGGCAGATCGGCGGCGGGCGGCGTGACGTTGAGGAGTTTCTCCTCGTGGATTCTTCCGGGCGAGTTCAGATACCGCGCGAGATGTTGGACGGCCTGAATATCAAGAGGCTGGTACAGGCGGACGTGGAAGATGATCAGGTACGTATCCGGCCGTCAGATGCCGCCGACGAGTCGCCGGGCGATGGATCGGCCGGGGATGGATCACGGTGACGACGGGCGGCGAAACGCAACCGCTCCTGGTGGCCGATCACGTCAGCCGAACGTTCCATCTTGAAGGCGAAGAGGTTCACGCCGTCCGGGACATCAGCCTGACGATTAATCGCGGCAGGTTCGTCGCTATAGTCGGACGTTCCGGGTCCGGCAAGACGACGTTACTGAATCTGCTGGCCGGTCTCGACACGCCCACATCCGGCCGGGTCAGGTTTGAGGGCCGGGATGTGTCGGATATGGGCGAAAAAGAGATGACGGAGCTGCGCCGGCATCGCATCGGTATCGTTTTTCAGTCGTTCGGGCTGCTCCCTCTTCTGTCGGCGTTTGAAAACGTCGAGTTGCCGCTTCGGATCGCCGGCGTCGGAGCACGCTTGCGGAATGAACGCGCGGAAGAAGTCCTTGATCTGGTCGGGCTGTTGCCCCGGGCGCGCCACCGCCCGTTTGAGCTATCGGGTGGAGAACAGCAGCGAGTCGCCATCGCCCGGGCCGTCTCCATGCGCCCGTCAGTGATCCTGGCGGACGAGCCAACCGGCGAGCTGGATTCCGCTAATGCCGAGTCGATCTTTGGCCTGTTCAGCCAGATGGCGGGCGCAGAAGAAATGGCGATCGTCACGACAACCCACGACCAGACTCTGCTCGACATGGCTGAAGAGGTTCACGAGATCGGCGACGGCCTGCTCATCGAGAACGGAACGATTGGCCGGCCCCGGATGCGAACAGAGATCCCGGAGCCGGAAGAATCCGCGGCGGAACCAGCGGAACCGTCAGATTCCGCCCCGGTCGACGACAGCATGTTCCGACGCCCGGACTGATCCGCACACGACAGTTCAACCCCGGCTTCGCAACGGACACGGGGACCGTTAACCTTTCGACATGCCTTACGTAACTTCGTCAGGCCGCCGTCTTTATTACGAAGTCGCTGGCGCAGGTTTTCCGCTGCTGATGCATCACGGCTTCGCGCAATCCGCTCAGAGCTGGGTCGATTCAGGCTGGCGAGATCTTCTCGCGACGCGATCTCGTGTGATCTCGTTCGATATCCTGGGCCACGGCAGGAGCGACACGCCGCATGATATCGAGGCCTACCGCATGGAAGAACGGATGGCGGATGTGATCGCCGTCGCCGAGGCAGGGGGCGCGCAGCGGTTCGACATGCTCGGATTTTCGCTGGGTGGCCGGGTTGCCCTCGGGATGGCGTTTCGGCGACCGGAGTGTTTACGCGGCCTGATAGTCGGCGGGATGCACGCTCGTGCTACAGCGCTGACGGCTGAGGGTATGAACAGGCGCACGGCGACGCTCAGAAAGGGCAGTGTCCGTGCACTGAAACGAGCGCTGGGCCAGAACTCGAAGAGTTCAAACGAACTGCCGGACCCGGATCCCGAGGCGCTCGCCCTCTCGGACGAGGGATTGCTTGACTGGCCGGGCGTGGTCGAAGATCTGCATTCGCTGGAACTGCCCACCCTCATGTTCGTGGGAGAGCAGGATCGCATGCAGCCCTGGGTGGAGGAGGATGCGGCGGCCATCCCAAACGTGAACTACGTTTGTTGCCCTGACGTGGACCACACGGGAGCGTTTGACCGCAGCGACCTGGCGGGGCCTTCGGTGGTCGAGTTCCTCTCACGACTTCCGGACGCGAACGCAGGGCCGATCCCATGAACGGCGTCCTGGTCCTGGTGGGCGGTGGTGAGTTCCAGCCCGAGATGAAGTACGTCGATCGCGTCTTGCTGGACCATGTGATCGGCCCGCCTCGCATCGCCATCCTGCCGACGGCGGCGGGCAAGGATCCAGACACCGCCCTGAAACTTGGGGAAGCGGGAGCATCGTATTTCCGCGAGATGGACGCCGAGGCCGACGCGATACCGGTCATAGATCGAGAGTCAGCCATGGACGAGGGCCTGGCGGCCCGGATCGAGGACGCAAACGTCGTTTACATGACGGACGGCGACTCGCGATACCTGTACAACACCCTCCAGTTCAGCCACGCGTGGACCTCCATCGGGAACGTGATAGAGCTGAATGGCCTCGTCGCAGCTTCCGGCGCAGCGGCATCCGTATTTGGAGAGCGTTCCCCGGGGTCAGCCCTGCGCTGGGGTCCGGCGTTCAACATCCTTCCGGGGTCGGTCATCGTTCCGGACTACGCGACCACCTCGCCGTTCGGGATGCGTATGAGGCGCCTCCGCCGCCGCGGACTCGCCTGCCTGGGAATCGACCGTCATACCGCCCTTTTCAACCGGGACTTCCAGTTCACCGTCGTCGGCGAGGGCGGTGTTACCGTCTGGAGCACAAAGCGTCATGAGGAACGAGACGACGGCGATCCCCTGATCTGGCCCTGAACCGACGCATTGCGGGACGCCAGCCGTGTACGAAGCGGATGTAAGATTCTCCAGCACATTTCTTGAGGCGTAACTAGACGCGCCGACCGGTAGACCAGGATTCATTTGCGGGACGTCACGTCAAGCTCCCGCCAACGGGGAGGTCGCAACGAAATGCCGAGGGCAATTGATCCAGAACCCGCTTACAGACGCGCCATGGTTGTAGTGGCGCACGCAGACGACGCCGAGTACGGCTGCTCGGGCTCCGTGGCGAAGCTGGTCCGTGAGGGGATCGAGGTGGTGTACGTGCTCTGCACGGACGGCAGCAAGGGAAGCGATGATCCGAAAGATACCCGGGAATCGCTGGCTGCGGTTCGTCAAAATGAGCAGGTCGAGGCCGGAAAAATCCTGGGACTGAAGACCGTGGAGTTCCTCGGATTTCCGGACTCGGAGCTGGAACCCACCCTGGAGCTGCGAAAAGCCATCGCCCGTGAGATTCGCCGGCACAAGCCCGACATCTTGATCTGTCCGAACCCGACTCGGAGCCTGGAAATTGCCGGTTACGTCGGCCACCCTGACCACCAGGCCGCGGGCGAAGCGGCGTTGTCCGCGGTCTACCCGACGGCGCGTGACCGCCTGACCTACCCGGACCTGCTAGACGAAGGTTTCGAGCCGCACAGGGTCCGCGAGGTGTGGGTCATGCTCGGTTTGGAGCGCGCCGACTTCTTCAATGAACTGGAAGAAGAAGACATGCAGAAAGCCGTCGCCGCACTCAAGTCACACGAGAGCCAGGTGGGTTACCCGGAAGTCGATGCGCGGATGCGCGAATGGCGCGGCAGGACCGGGGCGAAAGTCGGCGTCCGCTTCGCCGAAGCGTTCAAAGTCTTCACGCTGGGCTAGGACCGGCGCGCGCTACCCTGGACCGGCTTTGGCGCGCTCCCCCTCGACCAGAACCCGCCGGAGGATCTTGCCCGACGGGTTCTTCGGGATGGCGTCGATGAACTCGACTTCGCGCACCTGCTTGAACGTGGCCACCTGGTCGGCGACGAACTGCATTAATTCCGGACCTTCAACGGACGATCCAGCCGTCCGGACAACGAAGGCCTTTGGTATTTCGCCCGATCTCGGGTCCGGTTTCGCTATCACGGCGCAGTCGGCCACACCGTCGTGCTCAAGCAGCAGTCCTTCAAGCTCCGCCGGTGGAACCTGGAAGCCGCTGTACTTGATCAACTCCTTCTTGCGGTCGACGATCCATACGAAGCCGTTTTCGTCCATGCGTGCGATGTCGCCGGTATGCAGCCAGCCGTCCTCGGTGAGGGTTTCCGCCGTGGCCTCGGGATCATCAAAATAGCCCTTCATCACCTGGGGACCGCGCATCAATAACTCGCCCTCTTCGCCCACGGCCAACTCTTTCGTTCCGGCATCGAGATCGACGATCTTCTGCTCCGTATCGGCCGTCGCCGGCCCGACCGATCCGGGACGGCCGCGCTCGGGGTCGACAAGATCAAGGTTTGTCACGGGAGATGTCTCCGTCATGCCGTAGCCCTGGATCGCAGGTACGCCGATCACTTCTTTCACTCTGTTTTGCAGCTCCGCGGAGAGTGGCGCTGCTCCTATCATCATGCAGCGCAACGCGGACAGGTCGTGATCCTTCACGCCCGGGTACTGGGACAGGCCGACGAGGACGGGCGGAGCGGTGTACAGGACGCTCACCCTGTGCTCATCCAGCAGGCCGAGGAACTCATCCATGTCGAAGCGGCCCATCATCACCTGCGCGTTTCCGATCGCGATGCAGGGGTTCATGAGCACGTTCATTCCGTAGATGTGGAACAACGGTAGATGGACCAGCACCACATCGTCCGGGCGTGGCTCGGCGAACTCACCCGGGCGCTTCAAAAACTGCTCGACGTTCGAGGTCAGGTTGTAATGCGTCAGCATCACGCCCTTCGAGAGGCCGGTTGTGCCGCTTGAGTACGGAAGCACAGCGAGATCATTGATCGGGTCGATCTCTACGTATGGCGCCTCTGCCGGCGCGGCGGCTATGCGACCCCAGAACGACTCGGGGTCGGCTCCATCGGAGCGGATGACGATGAGCTCCGGCACGTCGTTGAGGAGCGGTTTTGCCGCGTCCGCCATCTCCACCAGTGAGTCGTGCACGATCAAGATCGAAGCGCGGCTGTTGTTGAGCTGATGGGCGATCTCACGTTCGCGATAGCCCGAGTTGATAGTGGTGACGGTGGCTCCGGTCTTGAGCACGCCGAAGAACGCTATCTCAAACTCGGCGCAGTTGGGCGCGAGCAGCCCGATCCGGTCTCCCTTTTTGACGCCCGTATCCGCAAGAGCGGCGGCAAGGCGGTCGCTATGGGCGTTCAGATCGCCAAATGTGAACCGCCGCTGTCCGTCGATTACGGCGATCTTCAGCGGCCACTTCTCGGCCGCATCCACAAGGTACTGCTGCACCGGATGTACCGAGTAGGGCCGGAGCGAACTACGTACTGGCCTCAAACTCGTCATTGCGAACCTCCCTGCGGTACACCGTCGACGTGTGTGCCTGGCTCAAGCGCCGTGAGCGGATCCGGCGCGTCTACTTACGGCAGATCTATCCTGACCTGTATCGCGGCGTTGGCGATTATCGCGAAGTCGCCGCCATCTGGATCAGGCACGTCAATCCCGCCCTTGACGGCGTTGACTGTCACCTGCCCGCCCGGAAGAGCGGCTTTGACGGCTTCATTATCGACTTTGTTCGGCTCCTGGACGCCGACGGTTACCTCAACCTGCAGCGAAGAAAACTCGATGCCGAGCGCCCGCGTTATTCCGAGCGAGCTGTGGTGAAGGGCGTCGTTGACGGCGCGAATCGCCGCCTTCGTGTAGTCGCCGCCGTGTAGATCGTTTCCTGTCCCCATCTCGAGGATCACGCGTTTCTGTGGCATGGGATTCCTCCTAGGGGAGATCGAGCCGCACGATAGCGGCAGCGCTTGCGATCAGGGTTCCGTCGGTTCCTTCGTCGTTGAGGATCTCAAGACCCCCTTCGACGACGTCCACGGTGCCGGTCCCGTGCGGCAACGCCGCCAGGACAGCCGCCTTATCCACCTGGTCCGGCCGGGTGACGCCGATGGTCACCTCGACCTGCATCGAATCGACGTCCAGCCCGAGCGCGTTGGCGGCGCTGAGCGAGTTGTGCCAGAGGGCGTCTCGCAACGCCCGCACGGCGACCTTCGTATAGTCCCGGCCCCTGATGTCCGTGCCCATGCCGATCTCGAGCACTACCCGTTTCCAGGCCATAAATTTCCTTTCCGACGCGGCACCGCGCGTTCCTCAGAAACGTAGAACAGGCTAAACGGTTTCTACGTGGTCCCCGGCCGCGGCCTTCGTAGCGCCCGCTATCTCACGCAACTGGTTCATGTGGTCCTGCATGGCGGTCTGCATCAGCCTTGCGTCCGAGGAGTGCATGATGAACCGCGCGCCGAGCTTGATCGCCGTGGCGGAGGTATCGATCGTCTGCTGGTGGATCATCACCGGAACGCCGCGCGCTGACGATTTGGCGATGATGTCCTTCAGCACGTCTGTGTACTTCTCGTTCGTGTAGTCGTCCGGAATGCCGAGGGACGTGGACATATCGTTCGGGCCGATAAAGATGCCGTCGATGCCGTCTACGTCCAGGATGTTGTCTAGATTCTGGTGTCCGGGGACAGACTCGATGCCGATGATGACGATGGATTCCCTGTGCCGGTTCTCCAGGTACTCTTTCGATGTGTCGCTCGGAAGTACGCCTTCCGTCACGGCCCGGATCAGGTACTCGCCCTTGAGTGGGTGCCACTTGGCCGTGGCGACCACAGCCTGGACCTCTTCAACCGTCTCGCAGTAGGGAACGAGCACCCCAGCGGCGCCGGCGTCCAGTGCCATCGCCACCCACTCAGATTTGGGGATGGGGACTCGGATGATGGGGGTGATTCCTGCCTGGCGAAGCACCATGCACAGGAGCTGGTTCTCCGTCCGGTCACGGGAGCCGTGCTCGGTGTCGATGATCGCAAAGTCGAGAGTGCTGCCCGCCAGCGCTCCCTGGAACCTGATCCCCTGCATGGAGGAGATCATGCAGCCGAACACGTGTCCGCCACCGTTAAGGGTCTCTTTAAGTTGAACAGCGTCCATTTCGAAGCGTCCCTTTCCTTGTTCTGAACCGGGGGTTGATTTTGCTCGGCAGATTGGAGACCTGATCTTCAGGTCACATTTTCGCGGTTACCAGATATGGCCTTTAGCGCCCGCACACGATAAACGAAGCATGGCCCGCGCGCGCACCAGCTTCAACTCACCTCTCTCCAGAATGGTTCGCGTTTTCGCGCGTTCTCAAGGACGGACGAGTCCCACGGTTCGAGATCGAATCCTTCTGGCTGTGGAGGACGACCGGCCCAACCGATACGCTCATGGACCCGGCTATCCGTGTAGTAGGTCTCGTAAACCAGCTCGATAAACTCCCCGAACTGGACCGGCAGATTCGTTTCGACCGTTTTGAGGGCAGCGATCTGACGCTCTTCATCGAGCGCGGCGAATCCACCTTCGACTCTCGATGCCATATCCAGCGACATCGCATCCAACACGGCCAGCAGACCGGACCGCAGGCGGCCGTAACGCAGCGATGATCGTTCCAGGCGCTCCGTCAGCCCGAGACCACCGGCGCCCGGAAAGTCGTCGGCCGGCGGGATGACGAGATCCAACATACGCGTGAGGACCACTCGATCGACGTCCGTTATTCGCCTGTCAGTGGTCGGCATATGCGTATCTCTGCGTTCTCATGGTGATTCGGAGCAGGCAAGCAGGCAAAAGGCTGATCATCTCTTCAGGTCGTCCCGCTCATGCGCAATGTAATCAGCCGCCCGAAGAGCAATCGCCTGGAGGGTCGGCGTCGGGTTGACGGCGCCGGCGGTCACGAACACGCTGCCGTCCACGACAAATACGTTGTCCGTGTCGTGCGCCTGGCACCACTGGTTCACGACCGAGCGTTCCGGGTCTTCGCCCATTCGGGCGGTACCCATCAGGTGCCACCCACCCTCGCGGAGAAGCGGGTTCGCCATAATCCGGGTCGCGCCCGCCTCCTCCAGGACCGTCGTCGCCGATCTTATGGAGTGATCCATCATCCGTCGCGAGTTCTCGCTCAGCGTGTAGTTGATACGGGGAGCGGGCAGGCCGTTACTGTCCGTTAGCTGCTCATCGAGCGTTACCGTGTTGTGTTCTTCAGGAAGGTCTTCACCTATGCCGGCAAGCGTGACGCTGTGGCCAAATCGTTCGGCGAAATCTTCGTGATGCCCGGTGCCCCACCCCACCGGCTCATGTGCGCCGCCAAGCGCCGTCGCCAGCGGGCCGGTTCCACGGTTGAGCTGGTACGCATACCCGCGAACGAAATCCCGCCGAAGATCGGTCTCATAGAACTCCTGCGACATCAGGATGTTGCCCATCGGGCCTTTCCAGGTCTCGGAGAGGCCGGGGATCAGGCCCGTCGTGATGGTGTAAGGGTGAAACATCAGGTTCCTGCCCACGAGACCGCTCGAGTTGATAAGTCCGTTCGGATGTGCCTCCGATTTCGACATCAACAACAGGCGGGGCGTGCCGACTCCGTTAGCGGCCACGACCACGCTACGCGCCGCCTGGTGCTGGACGTTTCCGGCACGGTCGAAGTAGTTTGCTCCGGTGGCGCGTCCATCGGGCCCGACCGTGATCTCTGAGACGCGAGAGTAAGTCTTCATCACGGCCCCGAGACGGATCGCCTCCGGCCAGTAGGTCAGGTCGGTACTGGATTTGGCTTTTCTTGTACAACCGAATCCGAGCGGGCCGCAGTAGTTGCACTCGTCACGGCCTTTGTATGGCTCCGAGTTCACGTAGCTGTCGGACGGCCACCAGTGCCAGCCGAGCCGGTCGAAGGCGGCAGCTACGTGTGTCCCGTCCTCGCCGAGGGGGATCGGCGGCATCGGGCGTTCAGAGCGCGGCGGCCCCGCCGGGTCGCCGTTGATCCCGGAGCAGCCCATCATCATGTCGTTCTGGTCGAAGTAGGGATCGAGGTCGTCGTACGTTATGGGCCAGTCATCCGCGACCCCGTCCAGTGTCTTCACCCGGAAGTCGGACGGGTGGAAACGCGGTGCGTGCGCCGTCCAGTGAATCGTGCTGCCGCCGACCGCTGCAAACATGAGCGGCGTGATGGCGGACTCGGCGTCGTTGACGGGGTAGTCGTCCGGGCGTCCACGTTTGTTGGGGTCCCAGTTCCACTCGTGCCGGCCAAGGATCTCCCAGTTCCGGTCCTTTGTCGGGTAAAGCGCGGGGTTGATCCATTGTCCCTGCTCAAGGCAGACAACAGAGAACCCGGCCTGTGCCAGGCGCCATGCGACCGCAGCGCCTGCCGCTCCGGCGCCTATGATCAGGACGTCCGCCACGTCCGGGATTGATTGGCTTTCGGCTGTGATCACCGGGGTGATCTGCGGGGCGACGACCATCGCCTGCTCCGAACGTTGTTCAGATGGTTCCTGTCCAAATGGGATCGGTGCTTCGGTCATGCAGGGCAGCTCCGCTTGAGTTCGCCTTGAAATCCATTGGGCGTGGCGACTGGACCGGAAACTTATCACGCGGACGTGAGCAAAATACGATCCACTCGTGCCGACATCGGCATTTCGAGATCGAATGGGCCCAAATACAGGCCGCCTATTTACAGCAGGTCGATCTCCGTGGACCCATCGCCGCCCATCGCCTGCTCAGACCGCTCGAAGGCTCCCACGGCTGGATGGAGTCGCAGCGCCTCGCGCGTTGCGTCTCTTAGCGCACCGGTTCCTTTGCCGTGGATGATCCGGACGCTCGTCAGTCCTAGAAGCGCGGCCTCGTCCAGGAACGCCACCACCTGTTCGTAAACCTCGATAGCCCGAATGCCCCGTATATCCAGCTCTCGCGTCGGCGCGTCGATCACCGGAGTTGAAGTCGTGATGCGGGGCTCGTCCGAGGGTTTCACCTCTTCGGACGGCGTGACCACTTTCAGCTGGGCGACGCTCAAGGTGACGCGTGCGTTGCCAAGAATGAGATTTGCTGAGCCGTCGGAGTTGACTTCCGTCACCGTCGCCTGCGCGCCGAGGCCTCGAACCTCGACTATGTCGCCCGCCGTGACCGGGCGTGGCGGCGGCGGGGCTTCTTCCGGCTCAATTTTCTCGCTCTCGGCCGGCCGTGTGACCTTGAACCGATCCGCACGCGCCAGGGACCGCCTGACCCGCTCCTGTTCGCGCCGCACCACCGCCATGTCGCGCTCCTGGCCGGCCTGCCGTTGGATCTGTCGCAGGCTGGTGCGGACGTCTTCTGCTTCACGCTGGAGTTCACGCCGGGTCTCCTCCACCAGATCGTCCTGCGCTTCAGTGATGGCTCGAACACGCTTTTCAAGGTCCAATCGGGCCGCGTCCGCCTCGGCGCTATTCGCCTCGGCGGCCGCGAGTTGCCCTTCTATCTCGGCGCGCTCACGTTGCAACTGGATCAGTAACGCCTCGGTAGCCGAGTGCTCCGGCGTTAGCAGGTCGCGTGCCCGTTCCAGGACTTCGTCCGGCAGTCCCAGCCGTTCCGCCACCGCCATCGCATAGCTGCGTCCCGGCGTGCCCATCGACACACGATAACTTGGCATCATCGTGTCCGGATTCAACTCGACGGCAGCATTCCGCATCCCTGTCGAATCGCCAGCGTGCTCGGCCACAGCCCGGTGGTGTGTCGTGACAATGGTCGGGACGCGCTTTTCGACGAGGTGATCGAGAATCGCTCGTGCAAGGGCAGATCCCTCTTCCGGGTCTGTGCCCGTACCGAGCTCGTCGAGCAGCACCAGGGACCGGTCGTCCGCTTCCTCCAGCACGTCCACGACGGCCCCGAGGTGGGACGAGAAGGTCGATACAGACCGCTCGATGCTCTGTGCGTCTCCAATATCCACGTACACGCCATCGAACACCGAGATTTCCGTAAGGGGATCGCACGGGACCTGCATACCGGACTGGTGCATCAACACCGCCAGTCCGGCCGTTTTGAGCGCGACCGTCTTGCCGCCGGTGTTCGGACCCGTGATTACCAGAGCGCGGAACCCGGGTCCGGCCGTGAGGCTGATCGGGACGGCGCTCTCGCCGAGCAAGGGGTGTCGTACATCCACGAGGTTAAGCGCGGTGTCGTCGCCCGCCGGGAGCGTTCTGGCCCGTGAGGCCCGCATCAGGTGCGCCAGCCGGGCACGTGAGAACACAAGGTCCAGCCTGCCCGCCGCCTCGATCGCCATCATTGCGTCACCGGCACGGTCGGACACGAGGCCGGAAAGGCGCCTGAGCACCTTCTCCTCTTCCCGGATCACCTCGGCGGAAGCCTCTCGCCAGCCGTTGCAAAGGTCCACGGCGTCGAACGGCTCAACGAACAGCGTCTGCCCGGTGTTGGATACGTCGTGCACGATGCCGGGCACGGCCGAGCGTTGATTGGAGCGAACCTCGACCACCAGCCGATCGCCTCGTGTGGCGATGACCGGCGCCTGTATGGCGTCACGGACGGTCGGCCGCGCTATCAAACGCTCCAGGTGGGTGGCGAGCCTGCGGTAGTTCTCTCCAACGCCAGACCGGAGCTTCCCGAGATTTGGCGTTGCGGAGTCGCGGATGTTGCCGCGTTCATCTATGGCCTCGCCGATGCGTTCGTCGAGCCAGCGCAGGTCCGGGATAAGCGCCGCCAGGGTGCCCACCAGCGGCGTTTCACGGCCCAATGAATGCGCCGCCTCTCGCGCCTCCCAGAGGGAACGCATTACCTGGCCTACGCGTCCCAGCTCTTCGCCATCGAGCACGCCGCCCAGTTCTGCCCGGTCGATGTAAAGGCGCGGGTCTATCAGCCCGCCCAGCCCGATGTCTCCAGACTCGTCCAGGATGCGTCGCGCTTCAGCCGTTTCTTCCTGGAGCCGTTCGATCTCGCGCTCGTCCCCCGACGGTTCCAGTTCGAGCGCAAGTTCTCGCGCCCGGAACATCTGCGCCCCCCCGGCGAGCATGTCCAGCAGCTTCGGCCATTCGATCAGCTCACGAGATCGCTCGGTAAGCGTCTGCGTGGCCGTGAGGTCCTCTGATTCGTCTGGGCGTACGGCTTCGTGTTCCGGCATGGGATGGCTATTCTAATGTTGAACGATTTCTGACGGCCTCTGAACCTCAGGGGCACAACTGATCGTCGTTATCCGATTCACCCGGCGAGGCCGGGTCGATACGTACGCCAATGTCAGACACCGGAACAACCGAGACGATCGCCCGTTCGATACCGGGCGGGGAAGAGGTCTACCAGGCTCTTGCCGCCCTCCTGGCGCGGGCCGGGCTTGGGTACTCCGGCGGGTTTATCGATGTGGAGGGGTTTCGGGTTCACTACCTGGACTACGGACCGCTCAATAACCCCGGGCCGAGCGGTTATCCGCCGGTATTGCTGATGCATGGCGCCGGTCCGGGGTCGGGCAACTGGTATGCCCAGATCGCAGCGTTACGTGAGACACGACGGGTGATTGCGATGGATAGCCCGATGTTCGGGCTTTCTGATCTGACCGAACAGGACGGGCATCCAACCGTTTCCGTGGCGCGCTTTCTCATCAGTTTTCTCGATGCGATCGGAATCGATCAGGCGGACTTCGTCGGGCTGTCGTTCGGCGCCGCCGTAGTTCTAACCGCCGCCATTGATCACCCCGGGAGGGTGCGCCGGCTTGTGCTGGTGGACTCCGCCGGGTTCGGACGGGGCATCCCGTACGCCTGGCGGCTCGTGCACGCGCCCTGGCTCGGCAACCTCCTGTTCAAGCCGAGCCGCTATATCCGTGACCGGGTTTTCGAGAAGTGGGAGGTTCGCAAGCCGGATATGCCGGACCGGTCCGCATATTCCGCGTATTCGTTTGCCGTAAGAACCAGGCCGGGACGCTCGGACCTGATGAAAGAGGGGATGAAACGCTTCTCGTCATGGCTTGGTCAACGCCGAAGGTTCTCGGACGATGAATTGCGGTCCGTAACCCTCCCAACGCTCGTAATGTGGGGCGAAGACGACCGCGTCTTTCCGGCCAACCACGGTGAACGCGCGGCCCGATTGATCCCGAACGCACGCCTGGAGGTGATCCCGGACGCGGGCCACGTCTGCTTCTGGGATCAGCCCGAGACGACGAACGAGCTGCTCGTGGACTTCTTGAACGGCGAGTGACCCTCAGAGTTCGAAAACCACCAGAACGAATCCACCACCATGACTCCATCTAAATAACCGGGCCGATGGCCCTAGCCGCCTTTGTACTCTGGTCTGAAGTCTTCCGCCCGGTCTTCGGGCTGATAGCCCAGGACATCTCTTGCGTGCGATATGTCCCGTACTCCCCACAGGTTGTCGGAGCCCGAGTAGAAGATGTCAAACATCAGGTCATCCGGTGCGTCCAGGCAGCGCTGAACGATCTGGGCCGCGTCCCGGTTGCTCGTCCACAGTGAGAATGACCGATTGCCGGGCATATCGACGTCGTTCGGGTTGATGTTGGCCGTCGGGTTTAGCGGCGTGTCGGTCCGGTTGACGGAACTGAAGCGGATACAGAGCGCCGAGATGCCGTGGACGTCCGAGTAGTAGCGGCCCAGCGCCTCGCCCCAGATCTTCGTCGCGGCGTAAAGGCCGGATGGGCGGACCGGCCACGTGTGTTTCGCTCGCTCATACGAGTCAGATTCGCCCTCGTACGTCCCGCCGATCACCTCACCGAGATCGTCTTCCTGCTCGTAGTTCCATGTCACCTGTCCGGTCGAGGCGAAGATGACGCGCTTTACACCGGCCTCGCGGGCCGACTCAAAGACGTTGTACGCGCCGACCAGGTTGGACTCACGCATCTGGTCCCAGTGATCGCCCGGGCCACCGTTGGCCCCGAGGTGCACAACCGCGTCCTGCCCCTCCAGCGCCGCCCGAACGGCGTCGAAGTCGGAGACGTTCCCCTCCGTGATGTCGCGCCCGGGATCTCCAACAAGGTCAAACCCCTTGAGCGTGTAACGATCCGGTGAATCAGCCAGCCGGGTCCAGACGGCGGTGCCGATGAGACCGGTGGCGCCGGTGATGAGGACTTTCATGGGGTCTCCTTCTGTGTGGTTGTGACGGCCCATGTTGCCGACAAACCTCATAATTCTCTACGTATGTCATCCTGGGCATAGTGGTCATCCTGAACTTGATTCAGGTTGACCGGTTGTGAGTGCGCGATAACCGGCAATGCGCCGCACTGCGCCTCAGTCGCGGGATCGATCAACGTGATTCTCACGAGTCACGGTTAAAGCTCCGTGGTCCGCACGGTCAACTGGTCGCTGTTCAGGAATTTCTCGGTGAAGTCCAGCCCCAGTCCGGGATCGTCCGAGACCGATGCGAAGCCGTTCTCCACCACCGGCAGGGCCGTCACGATATCCCTGTACCAGGTGGCGTTGTAGGACCTCACCGTCTCCTGGATGAAGGCGTTCGTGGCGTTCAGGTTCAGGTGAACACCGGCCATGAAGGCGATCGGTCCCACGCAGTCGTGTGGCGCTATCGGGATGCCGAACGACTCCGCCATCGTTGCGATCCGCTTGGCCTCCGAGATCCCGCCGACCCATCCGAGATCGAACATGCAGATATCTGTCGCCTGCTTCACGAACATCTCCCGAAACGACCAGCGGGTCGATACGTTCTCACTCGCGATTGTCGGGATGTTGGTGGTTGCGCGGAACTGCGCCAGCGCGTCCAGGTTGTCCATCTGGACCGCATCCTCGAACCACATCGGTTTATACGGCGTCACCGCCCGGGCGATCTTGATCGCCGAGGGCAGATTCCACGACTGGGTCATCTCGACAGCGACTTCCATCTGATCGCCCATAGCCTCGTGGATCAATCGGAACGGCTCGGTCCCTTTTTCCACGTCTTCAAGCGATATGAACTGGCCGTTTGTTTTCGCAGCGAACCGGGAGAAGGGCCAGATCTTCATGGCTCGAAAACCCTCGGCGTGGAGGTTCTGAGCAAGTCCCACGGGGTCGATCATCGAGGCGTGCTGGTCGTCGTACGGGCCCTGTGTGACGTAGTCCTCCGAGCCCGGGCCGGGCCCCTCGGTGCGATTCAGGTAGAAGGGATAGCCGACGCAGGTGGCGTAAACCTTGATCGCCTCCCGGCTGCGGCCACCGAGTACGTTGTACATCGGTTCACCCACTCGCTTGCCAAACAGGTCCCACAGGGCGATGTCGATGGCTGAGAGAGCCCGCATCTCCGCTCCACGAGAGCGCATGCCACCGGCCATCTTCGCAAGGTTGATCCAGTGCAGGTCCAACTGGCTGGCGTCCTTGCCGAGCAGGTACTCGGAGGCATCGGCGTGGATGAAGGCATGCACCGGCTCGGGCGATCCCGGCGTTTCACCGATCCCGTACAGGCCATCGTCCGTATGGATCTTGATGAATACCAGCTTCGGGTACTCGCCGTGCTGGAAGGTCTCGATCCTGATGATCCTGGGCGATTTCGCCACGGGAGGGCCTTTCCGGCTGGACCCTGCATTACGAGCGTCGGTTGCCTCTAGTCCACGGACTCACGGCTAAAGCTCCGTGGTCCGCACCGTCAACTGATCGCTCTGCAGGAACTTGTCGGTAAAGTCCAGCCCCAGCCCGGGGTCGTCGGAGACAGAGGCGAAACCGTTCTCGACCTTCGGCAGGACCGTCACGATGTCGTTGTACCAGGTGGCGTTGAAGGCCCGTACGGTCTCCTGGATGAAGGTGTTCGTGGCGTTCAGGCTGAGGTGAACGTCCGCCATGAAGGCGATCGGGCCGACACAGTCATGCGGCGCTATCGGGATGCCAAACGACTCCGACATCGTGGCGATGCGCTTGGCCTCGGAGATGCCGCCGACCCAGCCGAGATCGAACATCGTGATGTCGACCGCCTGCTTCACGAACATCTCGCGGAAGGTCCAGCGAGTCGATACGCCTTCGCTGGCGATGGTCGGGATGTTGGTCGTTGCGCGGAACTGGGCCAGCGCGTCCAGGTTGTCCATCTGGACAGCGTCCTCAAACCACAGAGGCTTGAACGGCGTCACCGCCCGGGCGATCTTGATCGCTGAAGGCAGGTTCCACATCTGGTGCATCTCGACGGCGACCTCCATCTGGTCGCCCATCGCCTCGTGTATCAGTCGGAACGGCTCGGTACCCTTCTCGATGTCCTCGGCCGAGATGTGCTGCCCGTTGGTCTTGCCGACGAACTGGTCGAAAGGCCAGATCTTCATCGCGCGGAAGCCCTCGGAGTGCAAGCTCTGTGCCAGTCCGACCGGGTCCGTCAGGAATGCATGCTGATCCTCGTAAGGGCCATCCGGCCGATAGTCGACATCGCCCGGCTCAAGATGTCCGGACCGGTTCACGCCGTACGAGTAACCAGCGCAGGTGTTGTAGACCTTGATCGCCTCCCGGCTCAGCCCGCCAAGCACGTTGTAAGTCGGCTCGCCCATCCGTTTGCCAAACAGGTCCCACAGGGCTATGTCGATCGCTGACAGGGCACGCATCTCGGCTCCGCGTGAACGCATCCCACCGGACATCTTTGCCAGTCTGTGCCAGTGCCAGTCCACTTGAGACGCGTCCTGGCCGAGCAGGTATTCCGAGGCGTCGGCGTGAATGAAAGCGTGCACCGGTTCCGGCGACCACGATGTCTCACCGATGCCAAATAACCCGTCATCGGTGTGGATCTTGATGAAAACCAGCTTCGGGTATTCGTCGTGATGGAAGGTTTCGATCTTGATGATTTTCGGCGATTTCGCCATGCAGCCAGGCCTGTCTAGTTGTGTTGTTTCAAGTGGTGAGTTCGACGAGCAACATCCCCCTCCCGTACGGTGACGGTCGGGAGGGAGAAGAAATCGGTCACTGGTCTACAAGAGCTGATCGTTGGTTTTTGGAACGTCCATCCAGGTCACATCTTCGCCCGGCTCGAACGCGCCGCAAACGTCACAACTGGCGTTCCAGTGTCCGCCCGGAGGCATGGCGATCGCCAGGCGCATCGAGGGTTCACTGCTCACCGTCGTTATGTGGTGCGTCGTTCCGCGCGGGCACCAGACCAGATCGCCTTTGCTGGCTATAAACGTTTTCCCACCACTGAGTTCCCAGCGAATCTGTCCCGCCGCCACGTACCACCACTCGTCGAAATCAGCGTGGTAATGCGGATTGTTGCCCCTGCCCTCCGGACTGTTGACGAGCGTGGCGATGTTTCGCTCATCGGACACGATGGACTCGTGCCATTCGTCCTCGCCCTCGTGCTTTGCCCTGAGCGCATCGAGCGTTGTATGCAGCACGCCGGGCCAGTCGGCGTTGTCGATCCGCGGCGGGATTGGTCCCTCGACCGTGTCGGTGATATTTAGAGAGCCGGGAGCTACCACATCAGCTATGCCAAATACCGGATCAACCTCGGGCGCGTAGTCACAGGCTTCGCACGGCGAGGCGTAATGCTCGGCCGGTGGCTGGGACACCGCAAACCGCAACGACAGCCCGTCGCCGACGTTCTGGATGTGGTGCACAGAGCCGCGGGGCACCCACACGACATCGCCTTCGTTTGCCGTTACTTCCCTGCCCCCTGTGTAGTGCCACCGCAACGTCCCGCGCATCACGATCCACCACTCGTCGAAATCCTTGTGCCAGTGGGGGATGTTGCCGGTGCCGGGGTCGTTTGCGATGAGGGTCCCGTTGTTTCGCTCATCCCAGATCAGCGACCTCGACCACGGGGCCGGGCCCATGGCGTCTACTACATCCTGGATGCGGGTGTGAATCCGGCCGGGCCAGTCGTCGTTATCGATCCGGGGCGGTATCGGGCCATCGACACTATCTGCGATGTTGACTTCGTTCGTAGTCAATGGGGCTCTCCCGGGGGCTGATAGCTGGCGCGGACGGGTCGCCCGCGAAGAGCGCATCTTAACCCCGGTGGCCCTTCCCGAGTAAGAGCGACATTCGCCCGCCGTCCGCTTACACGGTTCCGGGTGCTAAACTGCCGCCAACATGGCATTCAGCGCGCTTGTATTCCCGATGCTCGTGATGGCGCTTACCGCAGGTGTGTTCACGACCGCGTGGCGGAGCGATTCACCGATGCGCGCTTTCCGGGGCAGTTTTACATGGACCTTCGCTCTGGTCCTGTTCACGCCGTGGGTGGGTGCGTACTCGCCGGAACTGGCGATGGTGAACGGAACCGTAGCAGGCATTCTGGCCGCGGGCATGTGGTGGCTGCTCCAGAGGCGCACGCGAACCAGGGGAGCGAACTCTGCTGTTTCGGTCTAGCCCCGGGCCAGCTTCTCGATGCCCGGCTCATCGAGCCGGTACGTAAGCCACTCGTCCATGTCCTCGAACCCTAACCGGTGATAAAAGTCCCGCGTCGGGTTCCAGTCCAGCACCGATAGCTCGAAGCGTGCGCAGCCGCGTTCGGCGGCTATCCGAGCCAGTTCCCGCATTAAATCCAGGCCCAGCCCGTACCCGCGCGCCTGTTCTTCGACGTAAAGGTCTTCCAGGTACAGGCCCGGTTTGCCGAGCCATGTCGAGTAGTTGTGGAAGAACAGGGCGAAACCAACCGCCTTCCCGTCCAACTCAGCGAGCAGTGCCTCGAACCAGGGCGAATCCCCGAACCCGTCGCGCAGCACGCCGGCCTCCGTGAGCTGGACCGTCTCGACGGGTTCCTTCTCGTAGATGGCCAGGGAACGGACGAGTTGAACGATAGTGCCAGCGTCCCCGGGGACTGCGGTGCGTATGTTTTTCGTCGGCATAGGAGTACGTCCCTCCGGACGCGATCACGAGATGTACGGGATAGTCTGAGGACCCTCGGGCAGGACGCAGATAGACGCGTCGCCGCCCATCGCATTTATGGCGGCCTGGATATCGTCGATGGACTCGAAATGTGACGCCCTGAGTTGTGCATCTGACAGCTTGTCCGCCTTCACCAGGACCCTCGCCCGCATCTGGATCTTTGCCTGGATTTGCACCTGCCACTGGTCCGGTTCCGAGTAACCGGGCGTTTCGATCATCTCCAGCAGCGACGCCGGATCGGGTCGTGAAGAGAGGATCGAGGCGTACGAACCGTGGTCAGGGATGCCATCCCGGCATTCGGAAGCGCACACGATCAATCCGCCGGGTTTGACCACGCGTGCGGCGGCGGACATGCCCTTCACGGCCTGATAGAGATTCTGATCAAGCGGGTATCCGGAGTTGCTCGTAATAACGAGATCGAAAGGCTGGTCGACCGGTTGCATCGAGTCCAGTCTTGCCCGCTCGCACGCGGCGGCGTGCATGGCGAACAACTCTCCCGCGTACACGCCCGTCACCTGCTGGTCGCTGTTGAGCACTACATCCACGCTGAAGTCCGGCAGGGCCAGGCGTGCGATAGCGCGTACGTCTTCGTGGACCGGGTTTCCCTCTGTGGTGCCCCATGTGGCCTCGGGATGACCGATGCGTGCGGCGTCGTGGAGCGTCAGGACCGTATCGATCCCCGCCAGTCCCGGCGCGACCATCTTCGGACCACCGCTGAACCCGGCGAAGAAATGCGGCTCCACGAACCCGGTCGTGATCCGGAGATCGGCTCCGGTCCACTCGCTGTTCAGCTTCACCGGCACGTCGTTGCCGGCAAAGCCCCGAATCATGCCAAGGTCGTCCAGCGAGTCTTCATCGCGTGCAACATGATTGACCACGCGGCACGGCGAGGTGATCTCCTCGCCGAGCATGTCCCGCACCTCATCGTCTGTATTTACCCGGTGCGTTCCGGTGGCGATCAAGATCGTCACATCTTCCGGCCGGACGACCCCGTCAAACTCGTCCAGGATCGCCTGAACCATCAACTGCCGGGGCTGAGCGCGGGTTAGGTCGCAGACGGAGATAGCGACCCGCTGGCCCTTGCGGGCGATCTCTTTCAGTGGCCTGGAGTTTATCGGCGCCCGAAGCGCATCGTGGATGGCGCGTCCCGGGTCCGGCAGCGCCGGCCGGAACGTGGGCTTGATGACCGTCGTTCGCTCTTCCGGCAGGTCGAGCGAAAGGCGTCCGTCTCCGTACGCGAGCGTGACTTGCAGGGCAGTCGACTTTCGGGATTCTAGTGGGGTTGAAATCGGGTTAATCGGTTGTTCAGAGCCGTATTGGAGGCCATCGTACAGGCAGAGGGCCTCGATTGGCCCGAAAATGGGGTTGGCAGGTTGCCCCGTATGCGATACATCTTCTGTGGGATCGCGCGCCGTGTGGGGGCAGGGCTGCTTCGGTCCCGGTACGGAGGCATGATGACGTCTGGCTGGCAGGCGTACACACCGGCGACTGAACTCGCCGAAGCGGTCCGATCACGCCGAATTTCTCCGGTGGAGATTACCGAGGCCGCGCTTCGAAGAATTGATTCTTCTCAGCCAATACTAAACGCGTTCATCACCGTCGCCCACGACGAAGCCATTGCAGAGGCACGGGCAGCCGAAAAAGCCGTAGAGAGCGGAGACGAACTCGGTCCGCTGCACGGCGTTCCCTACTCGGTTAAAGACCTGGTCAACACCCGGGGCGTCCGGACCACGATGGGCTCGCTGATCTTTGAGAACAACGTTCCGGATGCCGACGCCGTGGCGGTCGCACGCCTGCGCGCTGCCGGGGCGATCATGATCGGCAAAACGACGACACCCGAGTTCGGCCACAAGCCCTTCACACGAGCGCCACTGTTTGGCAACACGCCCAACGCGTGGGATCGTGACCGGATCGCAGGTGGCTCCAGCGGGGGCGCGGCAGTGGCGACGGCGGCCGGGCTGGCGCCGTTGAACGTCGGCACGGATGGCGGCGGGTCGATTCGTATTCCGGCCGCGGCAAACGGGATAGTCGGCATGAAGGCGACGCTCGGCACGATTCCGCACGACGCCGCGCCCGATTCGTTCGGCGCAAACATCTATGTTGGACCAATGACGCGGACGGTCGCCGATGCCGCGCTCATGCTTCAAGTGATGTCGGGGCCACACCCCTCCGATGCACATTCGATGGGGCGCAGACGCCAGGACTACGTAAAAGCGGCGGCATCACCCGGCGATCTGGAAGGGGCAAAAATCGCCTGGCGTCCGCTGCTCGGCAACGAATTGATCGACGCCGAGGTTCAGGCGATAACCCACGGAGCGGCCCGGGCCTTTGAAGAGGCCGGAGCGACGCTGGTTGAAGTAGACGACGGTTTCGTCACTCCGGAACCCTTCTGGCGCGTCCTGAGCCAGGCGGCATGGCGATCGCGTTTCGGCCACTACGTGGACGAGTGGGGCGATCGGATGACGCCGACCTTCCTGCGTTCAATTACCGAAGCATCTGATTACTCGGCGAAGGAGCTGCAGAAGGCGATCTACCAGCGCACACAGCTTTTCCGGGAGGTCCAGGGCTGGTTCAACGAGTTTGATCTCGTCCTGACGCCGACGCTCTCCCGGACCGCGCTTGAATCCGATATGGACCTGTACGACCCGGTGGTGATCGAGGGCCAGGAGGCCGGGATCATCCGGCAGAACTGGTACCCGTACACGCATCCGTTCAATCTGACTGGCCATCCGGCGATCACACTGCCGGCCGGGTTCGCGGGCGATGGATTGCCGGTGGCTCTCCAGATCGTCGGACGATACGCCGATGATGCGGCTGTCATAAGGGCGGCGGCGTTGTTTGAGCAGCTCCGTCCGTGGGCCGACCGAACACCAGATCTGCCCGAGCTTTCAGATTCGAGACAGGAAGCGGCGAAGAGATCGTGACGAACAACGGCGGCGAAATGCAAAGACATGAACTCGAAGGCCTCAAGAATCTCGGCCCCGTCAGTTCACGCCAGCTTCGGGCAGTAGGCATCGAGACGATTCAACAGCTCGAAAAAGCCGGGCCGGTACAGGCGTTCCAACTCGTGGCAGATCTCTTCCCGGGCGAGACAAGCGTGACGTTCCTCTACGCGCTCCAGGGAGCCCTGCTGGACATCCCCTTGAACCAGATCACGCCCGAGGACAAGGAACGTCTCCGGGAAGCGGTGCGCGGGGCCGCCTGACCACAGTTGCAACTCACGGGCCACTGGTCAAGTTCCCTTCGCCAGTCTGAAAACAGCGGACTTCACGACTACCTCACGCCGTCGGACATAGCATCCCGCCATGCCGAGCGAACGAGTAACGAGGCGGATTGCTGATCTCCTGGACCAGGCGGAATCAGCCCTGTCCAGGCAAGATTGGGCGGCGGTGATCGCGTGCACTTCCGCTGTGCTTCACGCCGATCCAGCAAACGAAGACGCCATCATGCTGGCCGGCATGGCAGAGGCGGCCGTCGCCAACTCAAGCGCCAGAACACTCGATTACGAAGTTGAACCCGCGACCCGACAGGATTCAGGGCCGACAAACGATTCTGCTCCGCCGGAATCTCCCGGATCCGTCGCGAATGACCGGTACCAGGTCAGCAAGTTCCTCGGCGAGGGCGGGAAGAAGCGCGTCTACCTGGCCCACGACACCCTGTTGGACCGCGAGGTGGCATTCGCGCTGATCAAGACCGAGGGATTCGACCAGACCTCGAAGGAACGCATCTCTCGCGAGGCCCAGGCTATGGGCCGACTGGGTGTGCACCCGAACATCGTCGCCGTCCTTGACCTGGGGCAGGAAGACGATGGATCGCCCTACATGGTGACGGAGCTTATGGGCGGTGGAGACGTTGAGGCTTTACTTGAGGTGGTGCCCCACGGAGGGCAGGCACGGGGGCCTGCCCCTACAAACGGGCCGATGCGCGATGACGTTGCAGGGGCGGTTTCCCGTGGCCGTCCGGCAGGCGGGCTTCCCCTTGATCGCACCATCGAGATCGGCAAGGCCGTATGCGAGGGGCTGGAGTTCGCACACTCCCGTGGAATCGTTCACCGGGATCTGAAACCCGGGAACGTCTGGCTGACCGAGGACGGCGTGGCCAAGATCGGCGACTTCGGGCTTGCCGTCATGACGGATCGATCACGTTTGACCCGCGAAGGGATGATGGTGGGCACGGTCTCTTACATGCCGCCGGAACAGGCAACCGGCGGAGAGATCACGTCGAAAGCTGACCTGTATTCGCTTGGCGCGATGCTGTACGAGATGGTGACCGGTAGGCCCCCTTTCCTGGGCGACGACGACATCGCCATCATCGGCCAGCACATCAATACGCCTCCGGTCGCGCCTACCTGGCACAACGGCCACTGCCCGCGGCCGCTTGAGGCGCTGGTCATGCGTCTGCTCTCAAAGGACCCGGCCGAACGACCCGAATCGGCGCAAGATGTGTTTAACGCGCTGGATGCTATCGATCTAACAGCTCGCGGCGAGACGGTCGAGCAGGACCAGACGAGCCTGGAGTCGCTGGCGGGCGGTGTCTTCGTTGGCCGTCAAGCGGAGATGAACCAATTAAAGGCCGCGCTGGAAGACGTACTTGGCGGAAGGGGCCGACTCGTCACCCTTATGGGCGAGCCAGGCATCGGGAAGACACGAACGGCAGAGGAACTCGTGACCTACGCCGGGCTGCGCGGCGCGCAGGTTCTTTGGGGCCGCTGCTACGAGACCGGAGGCCAACCGCCTTACTGGCCCTGGGTGCAGGCGATACGCGGCTATATCCGAGAGATGGACGAGTCGGAGCTGAGGCGCCAGATGGGCTCTTCCGCCTCGGTGGTGGCGGAGATCGTGACGGACGTGAAGGACCGCTTCCCCGAGTTACAGCCACCTCCGCAGCTCGACGATCCGGACTCCGCACGGTTCCGGCTCTTTGACAGCATTACCAGTTTCCTCAAGGCGGCAAGCGCCACGCGGCCGTTTGTGATCGTGCTCGACGACCTCCACTGGTCCGATAGGCCCTCACTCACTTTCCTGGAGTTCGTAGCCAGGGAGATAGGCCAGTCCAGGCTCCTCATCGTCGGGACATACCGGGACATGGAGCTCAACCGGAGGCATCCGCTAACGGTGACGCTCGGCGACCTTGCCAGGGAGCGTCTCTACGAGAGGGTGCTGCTACGTGGCCTTTCCGAGCAGGATGTGTCTCGCTTCATCGAGATCGCGGCCGGTGCGGCTCCACCCGCGGAGCTTTCCGCCACGGTGTACCGTCACACTGAGGGTAACCCTCTCTTTGTGACGGAGGTGGTGCGTGAGCTTGTACAGTCGGGCGAGCTTGCGCAGAGTCGTGAGCGTGGCGGCTCCACCTGGTCGGTACGGATTCCGGAAGGTGTGAGAGAGGTGATCGGGCGCAGACTCGACCGTCTCAGTGAACGTGCCAACGAGGTGCTCACAACGGCGGCCGTGGTAGGCCGTAACTTCCGATTGGACGCGCTCAAGGAGCTGGCGGAGGACACTACCGAAGGCCAGCTACTGGACGTTCTGGACGAAGCCCTCGACGCACGGATTATCGAAGAGCTGTCGGAGGAAGTCGGCCACTACCAGTTCACGCACGCGCTGATGCAAGAGACGCTCACGGTAGAGTTGTCGCTGACCCGCCGGGTCCGTCTCCACGCCCGCATCGCCGAAACGCTGGAGCGACTGTACGGAGACGACGCCGAAGCTCGCGCGAATGGTAGCATCGCCGAGCTCGCCCGCCATTTCGCGGAAGCGGAAACCCTGCTCGGCCCGGACAAGGCCGTGCACTACCTGGTTGCCGCTGGCGAGTCCGCTATCGCTCAGAACGCTCCAGATGCGGCATTACCGCATTTCGAACGCGCCGCAGAGATTGCCACCGACAATGACCGCAGACTCGGGCAGATCTGGTTCGGGCTTGGTGTCGCACAGGCAGCGGTGTTCGGGACGTCGCTTGCTCAGACGGCCTGGGACAATCTCGTTCGGGCTTTTCACTGGTTTGTAGACAATGGTCAGACTGAAAGAGCTGTTGAGGTAGCTATCTATCCCGTTTCGATCATCGGACCGTCGCGGGGCACCGCAGACCTTTTCGAACGGGCACTGGAGCTCGCTCCCGAACGCTCACGCGAATCCGGATGGCTTCATGTCCGACTGGCGGTAGCCATGTTCAGCGACCGGGCAGACCACAGATCGGCCCTGAGAGCCGGTCTGGAATCACTGGCGGACGGGAGGGCGGCGAATGAACCACGGATCGAAGCGCGAGCTTACCAGCCAATCGGATTTGCGCAGTTCGCAGAGGCGGAGTTCACTGAGTCGTTCAAGTCGCTATCGGCCGGACTCGCAATCGCTCGCAACCAGAATGATCCACAAACACGGGTTCGGCTCGCCATGCTTGGGGTTCGGGGTGCTCTAGCGGTCGGTCGTCTCGAAAAAGCCCGCGAAATCGCCGAGGAATCCCGCTCCGATAGTGCCGACCTACACGATCTCATATGGATCGCACAGGCGAACTTGAACCTTATCTATGTCGCATTTCTCCAAGGCAATTTTCGTGAATGTGCGAAGTTTGCGGCTGAGTGGGCGCCCGGCGGCAGTTTGGCGAGGGGGGACAGCCCGCCGCCCCTGGTCGTGGCCCAGTTCAATTTCGAGTCGGGAGCAGCTGATGGATTGGACGGCTTATACGAGGCGGTGCGGTCCCCATGGGAGTTCCTCGCAGTTACAACTGCTTCGGCCCAGCGATTGGCCGGTCTTGCTCACGCGGTCGCCGACCAGGATTTTTGGGCATCGGCCTGGGACATCATCAACGATGCCGCGTTGAATCCCGATCCGGCGGTCGGAGGATTCTGGCGCTCAGACATCTCGAATCTCTTGGTGGCCTATCGTTTCGGCGAACACGAAAAGTTGGCGATCGAATATGAGCGGATCGCCCCGTTTTCCGGGTATTTCGATCCCTTCTCATTCATTTCGTTCGATCGAGCGCTGGGTGCGGCCGCCGCTGCGCTCGGCCGAAACTCCGTTGCCGATCGTCATTTTGCCGAAGCCCTCGCCTTTGCGGACACGGCCGGATACGTCCGGGAAACCGCCTGGACCTGTTCGGACTACGCCGAGATGCTCCTCGACCGAGACGAACCCGGCGACCGCGAGAAGGCCATCGAGCTACAAGACGAGGCGCTGGCCATCACACAGGAACTGGGGATGCGGCCGCTGACCGAGCGCATCCTGGCGCGCAGAGAGGTCTTGCGGGCGTAGCCTTCACCGGTCCTTCGAGGGCCTCAGGATCCGGTCGAGAACTCAGGGACGCGGTTGAAGTTCATCGCGACATCCAGGTGACAAATGGTGGGCGATACAGGACTTGAACCTGTGACCTCCTGCGTGTGAAGCAGGCGCTCTAGCCAACTGAGCTAACCGCCCGGAGTCCTCTGTCGGCCGGGTTCGCACATTTCAGAGCGAACGGGAGGGGTGGTGGCAACAGCTGGACTTGAACCAGCGACCTGACGCTTATGAAGCGCCCGCTCTAACCGACTGAGCTATGTTGCCATTTCTCCGTGGATTCCCTCGGCCAACAGACCAGTACAGAATGGTAGCCCGGCCTCCTGATACGCGCAATTGCGGCGAGCGCGAGTGGACCACATTCCGAGTGCTTCGGTAGGCGAGTGTTGAGATCTGGTTCAAGCGTCAGTCGAATTCAAGCCCCATCGGGGCCGCCTGTCCGGCGGGGAGCAGGCTCGCCTGCACCTCATTCTGAGGTTCTACGGGAGTTCATTCGGCTACGTAATCGCCGCTCTTGCCGCCTGATTTGCGGAGCAGCCTGACATCCCCGATTTCCATGCCTCTGTCCACCGCTTTACACATGTCGTAGATCGTCAGCGCAGCTACGCTCACGGCCGTTAGCGCCTCCATCTCGACGCCGGTCTTGTACGTGGTCCTTGTCGTCACCGTGATATCGATTCGGTCGTCTGATGTCGAGTCGTCAAACTCCACCACCACCTGGGTCAGCGGCAGTGGGTGGCAGAGCGGGATCATCTGCGACGTGTTCTTCGCCGCCATCACGCCGGCCACCCTGGCGACAGCGATCACGTCACCCTTCTCAAATCCGCCGGACCTGATCAGCGCCAGCGTCTCGGGCTGCATCGTGATCGAGCCGCCGGCCACGGCTACGCGTTCGGTTTCCGCCTTGTCTCCCACATCGACCATGCGCGCTGCGCCGGTTTCGTCCAGGTGGGTGAGACGTGGCTCGGCATCGTTATCCGAAGCGCCATCCGGACCGCCGGCCGTGTTCGGGGCCGGAACCGCGAGCGAGGCCTCTACCGGAGATGGCCGCCCGTCCCGGATTGCCTCAGCGGCGCCCACGGCCAGCCGATCCGCCCGTTCGTTCTCCGGGTGTCCGGCATGCCCTTTGACCCACTGCCATGTGACGCGTCGCTCGCCGACAGCGCGATCCATCTCCGACCAGAGATCCTGGTTCACCTTGCGTTTCCAGCCCTTTGTCATCGTGTTGATAACGTATGAGCTATCGCTGGTTATAAGCACTTCAGACCCGACAGGGGTCTGGTCCAGCCCTTGTATGACGGCCGTCATCTCCATGCGGTTGTTCGTGGTTTGCGGATCGCCACCGGACAGATCGATGTCGTCCTCGCCGTCAGGGCGCAACACCGCGCCCCAACCTCCCGGTCCGGGATTCCCGAGGCATGACCCATCTGTGAAAAGTCGATAACTCAAAACATTCATGTCCGGCGGGGACCGGTAATCACCCGAAGCGTATTACCGGGATGTAAACGTGTATCGGAGGTTGAAAGTCTATCGTGCCGAGTCGAAAACCCGTAATCCTAGATATACTCGACTGCTTCCCCTGCCGGTTTTGGCCGGTCAACGTAGTCTCTTTATCAGGCCCTTATGACAGAAATACGAGTGGACAGCGAAATCACGCTCAGGTCGCCCGGTATGCCGGACGCCGAGCGACTGTTTGAGTTGATCGACTCCAACCGCGCACACCTGGGCCGCTGGCTGCCGGAGCTGATCACGGTGGAGTCCCTCGAGCAGGAACGCGCCTGGCTCCAGGGACGCATCGACGACGCTGGTGGCGAAAAACCGTTAATGATCATCGTTGACGAAATCATCGTCGGCGTTATCGGGGCGCACGTTCAGGAGTTGAACGACGTAGCAGAGGTCGGATACTGGCTCGCAGAGGGGCAGCAGGGACGCGGCATCACGACCCGTTCCTGCGCGGCGATGGTGGACGAGCTATTACGGGCCCAGGGCATGAACCGCGTGGTGATACGGGCCGCAGTTGACAACACACGGAGCCGCGCCGTTCCCGAGAGGCTGGGTTTCGTTCACGAGGGCGTGGAGAGGCAGGCCGTGAAGCTCCCGAACGGTTACGTCGACATGGCTGTGTATTCCATGCTGGCCTCGGAGTGGCGCGGCGCCCAGGAGATGGGTTTCGTGGACCCCTCGGGCCGGCCGCTCGCTTTCGGCGCTCCACCTATCTTGATCGACAACCAGATGATGCTGCGCCGGCCGCGTGGCGATGACGCGGCGGAACTGCATTCGCTTCTGGATTCCAACCGCGATCGGCTCGAGTGGTGGTCAGGATGGTCGACTCGCATACGGACGAAGGATGACGTCGCAGCCCTGATCCGCTCCTCCATTCAGCGTGACAGCGAACTGGGATCCCCGTTGTTCGTATATGACTCCGGCACGCTGGTCGGAGCCGTGAACGTAGAACCGGCGCCGCCCGGTGACGGCGGATCGATGGCCGACATCCGTTACTGGATAGGCGGCGAATGGGAAGGGAGGGGTGTGATGGTGCGCGCGTGCAGCGCAGCCGTCGACGCCGCCATCGCCCATTTCGAGTTGGACGGAGTCACGATTCATACCGGCGCCGGAAACATGCGTGCGCGGTCCCTCGCAGAGCGACTCGGGTTCCAGATGCAACGGGTGGACCACGGTGCTTCTGCGACAGAAGACGTGATCGTCTACTCGGTGTCGGCAGTGGACTGGGCGGAGAACGCCAGAGACCGATAACCGGCGTCAGCCACCGATCTGGTACATCTCGATCTTGCCTTTATCGCGGCGCAATTTCCGCACGCCTTCAGGGATCGGCGCGCCTGTAGTCCGCGCCGGCGGCGCGCCTTCTTCCTGGCTTGAAGGATCGCGACCCGCCTGGAAGGCTCTGAGCTCGGAATAACGGTCACGCCTTGCGGACCAGATGCCCGTCATCAACTCCAGCAGTTCGGCATCCGTCGCGCCCGATCTCATCGGTCCTTTGAGATCCTTGCCGCCCGCGGCGAACAGGCACGTCACAAGGTGGCCATCGGTGGTGAGCCGGGCGCGAGTGCAATCACCACAGAACGGTTCGGATACCGACGAAATGATCCCGATCTCCCCAGAACCGTCGTCATACGTCCAGCGCGTCGCAACCTCGCCCGGGTAACTCGGAGTCGCTCGGGTGATCGGGAATTCCGCGTTGATCGCCGCGGCGATCTGGTCCGCCGTAACGACTGCGTCCGCGTCCCATGCATTGACCGTGCCGACGTCCATGAACTCTATGAATCTGACGATGTGTCCGGTCCCCTTGAAGTGGCGTGCGAGGTCCACGACCGTGTGGTCGTTGATACCTTTCTGAACGACCGCATTGATCTTGATCGGGTCAAGTCCGACGCGTTCAGCGGCGGCGATCCCGGCAAGAACACGCTCGGTGCTGAAGTCCCGGCCGTTCATCGACCTGTAGACCTCTTCGTCCGTGCTACCGAAGCTCACCGTGATCCTGGA